>DASUFZ010000354.1:0-3817 GCA_036274295.1 Myxococcota bacterium | reverse complement strand
CGACTACCCTGCCGCGCGATGGAGATCGCGAAGACGAAGCAGATCCAGGGGCGGCGCCTGCGGCTCGGGCGCGCGCTCGACGCGCGCATCGTCTTCCTGCACGTGACGAAGTGCGGCGGCAACTCGCTGCGCCTCGCGCTGCGCGACGTCTACCGCAGCCCTTTCTCCGGCGGCGGCCGTCGACGCCTGCACGTGAGCCCCGGCACCTCGCGCCGCGCGGCCGAATCGCTCGGCATCCCCACGGAGGCCTTCCGCGACGCGCTGCTCCGCTACCACCTGCGCGACGACGCGAAGTGCCGGCTCTTCACGGGTCACTTCTTCTGGCCGGAAAAGCTGCTCGACGAATTCCCGGACGTCTCGTTCGTGACCTTGCTGCGCGATCCCGTCGCGCACTTCCTCTCGAACTACTACGAAGCGCGCGAGGACGGTCGCAGCGGCGAGAGTCTGGAAGCCTTCCTCGACAGCGAGGCGGCGGAGCGTATCGGCACGCGCTTCGCGCGGAACTTCGCGGGGTCGGTCTTCGAGCCGGACAAGTTCGAGCCCGCGCAGATCGAGCTGGCGCAGAGCCGGCTCGCGCAGGTGGCGGTGCTCGGCGTGCTGGAGGATCTGCCGGGCTTCATCGACGACTTCGAGCGCCGCTTCGGCGCGCGCTTGCGGCTCCCCCACGCGAACGCGGGGGCGCTGCGCCAGCGCGCGGCGCGAGAGGAGCTGAGCGACGCCCTGCGCGCGCGCATCGCCGAGCGCGTGGCGGCGAACCAGGCGCTGTACGACTTCGCGCGCAGCGAGATCGCGCGCCGCCGCGCCGCCCGCTGACGCTGCGGCCTCAGCCGCGCGCGTTCACCACGACGCCCGGACGCGCGTCCGTGTAGCCGCCTTCGGCCGTCCAGGCGAGCTCGCCGTTCACGATCGCGCAGCCGACGCCCGCAGCGCTGCGCACGTAGCGCATGCCGCCTTCCGGCATGTCGTGCGCCGGCAGCTCTTCGCCGCGCGCGATCGATTCCGGATCGAAGATCACGACGTCGGCCGCCATGCCCTCGCGCAAGAGGCCGCGCTCCGACATGCCCCAGATCTGCGCGGTGTCGCCGGTGATCTTGCGGACCGCCTGCTCGAGCGAGAGGTGGTGGCCGCGGCGCACGAACTCGCTGAAGAGGTAGCCGGTGTCGCCGTAGGTCGCGAAGGACTGGATGTGCGCGCCGCCGTCGGAGGCGCCGATGTGCACGAGATCGTTCGCGAGGATCGGGCCGATCCGCGTCGGATCCTCGTGCCCGAGGTGGGCGGCGAGGAAGTGGACGCCGAGGTCCTCTGCGAGCGAGAGATCGATCAGCACGTCCGCGGGCGTCGTGCCGCGCTCCTTCGCGAGATCGCCGAGCGTGCGGCCGATCAGGCTCGCGTCGGCGCTGTCGCGCACGCGCAGGCTGTCGAGGCGGCGCGGATCGGGGCTCGCCGCGACGGCGTCGATCAGCGCCTTGCGCGTCCCGGGGTGCCGGAGCTGCGCGAGCTTCTGCTCCCGCGGCAGGCGCAGGATCAGGTACCACATCGGCAGCCCGATCCAGTAGAGGCTCGCCATGTCGAGGCTGAAGCTGATGTCGATCGGGCGCGTCTGGACCTGCGGCCACACGCGCGCGCCGCGCGCGAACTGCTCGGCGACGCGCTCGAGCACGCGCGGCACGTTGTCCGGGATCGCGGCCGAGTCGAAGAGCGGCGAGAACGTCGTCGGGATGCCGTGCGCGAGCGAGAGCTCGGCGAGCTGGTCGACGCGCGCGACCGAGAGATCCGTGTTGTAGAACTCGGGCACGACCTGGAGCATGCGCCCGTACTCGCCGAGCACGGCGGCGAGCGCGTCGAGCTCGTCGACGTGCGCATAGCGGCTCGGCACCGGCGACAGGTTCTCGTCCATGTCGACGTAGCTGGTCGAGAGGCCGACCGCGCCCGCCTCGAGACACGCGCGCAGCAGGTCCTGCATGGCGCGGATCTCGTCCGGCTTCGCCGCGCGCTTCTGGGCGTCCGCGCCCATGACCCACATGCGCAGCGGGGTGTGGCCGGCGAGCGGCGCCACGTTGAGCGCGATGCGGCCGCGCAGCGCGGCGACGTAATCGGCGAAGCTCTCCCAGGTCCACTCGAAGGCGCCGTCGAAGGCGGCGTCCGGCATCTCCTCGATCTGCTGGAACATGCGGACGAGCTTCGGCCGGTGCTCGGCCTTGAGCGGCGCCAGCGAGAGCGAGCAGTTGCCGTGGACCGCCGTGGTGACGCCGTGCTCGAGCGCCGGCCGCGCCTGGCCGTCCCACAGGATCTGCGCGTCGAAGTGCGTGTGCGGATCGATGAAGCCCGGCGCGACGACGCGCCCGCGCGCGTCGATCACCTGACGCGCCTGCCCCGCGATCTTGCCGCCGACGCGCGCGAGGCGGCCGCGCGCGATGGCGAGATCGCCGTCGTAGGCGGGCAGGCCGCTGCCGTCGACGATGCGGCCATTGCGGATGACGATGTCGAGCATGGCTAGTCCTCCTGAGGCTTCGGCTGCTCCAACACGCGAAGGAGACGCCGCCAGGGCTGCCCGCGCAGATCCTCGGCGCTGGCTGCGGAACACTCTTCCAGCAGCGCGCGCGCCTGGTCCGCGTCGAGCGTCACGGTGTCGAATGCGCCGTTCTCGTGGCGCAGGCGCACCACCAGCACGGCCTGTCCGTCGTGGCCGGGCGCGACGGTCGCGTCGGCGATCACCGGCTCATCCACCAAAGCCCGCGCCCGCGCCCTCGCGGGGCGGCTCCACGAAGATCACGTCGCTGCCGAAGAACGAGCCCGGCGGCACGCGCACGAAGAGATGCAGGTTCCAGCTCTTCAGCTTCGCGACCGCGGCATCGAGCGGCTCGCCGGGCAGGGTGCGCAGCGCGAGCGCGTTCCAGTCCTCGCCGGGCTGGGGCGTCACGAAGGCGCGTTGGCGTGAGAGCGGCACGGTGTCTCCTAGTCGCGCAGGCCCGCGAGGAACTCGAGCAGAGCCGTGTTCGTCTGCTCGGGGGCCTCCTGCTGGTTCCAGTGGCCCGCGCCCTCGATCAGGACCTTCGCACGCAGATCGTCGCAGAACGAGCCGAGCATCTTCACGGCCGGCCCCTCGCCCGAGAGCTCCGGGCCCGTCACGACGGCATCGCGAAGTCCCCCGACGAAGAGCGCGGGCACCGTGATGCGGCGGTCCGAGAAGGGCGCCAGCAGCTCCCAGTTGCGGTCGAAGTTCCGGTACCAGTTGAGCCCGCCGCGGAAGCCCGTGCGCTCGAACTCGGCGACGTACACCTCAAGGTCCTCCTCGCGCAGCCAGTCGGGCAGCTTCTCCGGCTGCGTCATGGCGTCGAGGAATTTCGCGCTCTTCGGCAGCTCGGCGGCGCGGCGCAGCTTCGCGGGGTCGATCGATCCGGAAGCCGTGTAGAGCATGCCGCGCATCATCTCCCGCGCGCGCGGGTCGAGCTCCGCCTCGGCCTTGCCGGGCTCCTGGAAGTAGAGGATGTAGAAGAAGCGCTCTCCGGCCATCGCCTTCATCATCGCGAGCGGACGGATCGGCAGGCGCGGCAGGAAGGGCACGCTCATGCCGCAGACGGCGCGGAAGATGTCGGGCCGCAGCAGGGCCGCGTTCCACGCGACGAGCGAGCCCCAGTCGTGGCCGACGATCACCGCCCGCTTCTCGCCGAGCGCGGACACGAGACCGGTCATGTCGCCGACCAGGTGCATCATGGTGTAGGCGTCGATCGGCGCGGGCGCGCTGGTGCGGCCGTAGCCGCGCATGTCGGGCGCGACGGCGTGGTAGCCCGCCGCCGCGAGCGCCGTGAGCTGGTGT
>DASUFZ010000353.1:0-15732 GCA_036274295.1 Myxococcota bacterium | reverse complement strand
GTGCTTCTACGCCCCGCCGCCGTGCACGTTGAGCTTCTCGCCGGTCACGTAGCTGGCGCGCTCCGAGACCAGGAAGCGCACGGCGTTGGCGACGTCCTCCGGCTGACACACCCGGCCGAAGGGCATCGCCTTGTCGAGCGTGCGGATGTCCTCCACGCCCTGCGTCGCGCGCACGAGACGACGCCCCATCTCGGTCTCGACGAGACCCGGCGCGACCACGTTCACGCGGATGTTCTTGTGGCGCACTTCCTTGGCGAGCGTGAACGCCAGCGCCTCCATCGCCGCCTTGCCCATGTTGTAGGGCGCGCCGCCGGGCGCGTGATGCAACGTCGCGACGGAGGAGATCATCACGATGTCGCCGCGGCCCTTCGCCTTCATGCCCGGCACGACGAGCTTGCAGAGGTAGTGCGGGCCGAGCGCGTGGACGCGCATCACGCGCTCGAGCTCTGCGGGGTCCGTCTTCTCGACGGTCTGGCCGCGGCTCGCGATGCCCGCGTTGTTGACGAGGATGTCGATCGTGCCGAGGTCCGCGCTGGCCGCCTCGACCATCGCGCGGTCGGCGTCGTGATCGTCGACCGACGCGCAGTATGCGCGCGCGCGTCGCCCGAGCTGCTCGATCGCCTTCACCGTCTCCTGCGCGGCGGACTCGTCGCGCGCGTAGTTCACGGCGACGTCCGCGCCGTCCTCGGCGAGGGCCAGGGCGATGGCGCGGCCGATGCCGCGGCTAGCGCCGGTGACGAGCGCGACGCGTCCGGAGAGCGACATGGCCGGCCATCCTACCCCAGCCGCGCGGAAGACATCGCGCCACATCCGCATTCCGGCCGCCACTTGTTCCTGGACCCGACCGGGAGGCCCGACGATGCGGCGCGCCGCCTGCGTCCTGGCGCTCCTTCTCTCCACCTGGCCCGCGCTCGCGTCGGCCCAGCAGCTCCGCGCCGTGCCGATCGCGGCAGGCCTCGCCAAGCCGACCTTCGTCACCGCCGCGCCGGGCGATCCGTCGCGCCTCTTCTTCACCGAGCAGCACACCGGGCGCATCCGCATCATCGACACGGCGACGCGCAGCGTCCTGCCGACGCCGTTCCTGACCGTGCCGACGGTGTCGACGGGAGCCGAGCAGGGTCTGCTCGGCCTCGCCTTCCACCCCGACTACGCGCAGAACGGCCTCTTCTTCACGAACCGCACCGACGCCGCGGGCAACACGCAGATCGAGCGCTACCAGGTCTCGCCGACCAACCCCAACCTCGCCCTCGCGACGCCGACGAGCCTCCTCTCGGTCGCGCAGCCGCAGGCCAACCACAACGGCGGCTGGCTCGGCTTCGGGCCCGACGGCTACCTCTACGCGAGCCTCGGCGACGGCGGCGGCGGCAACGACACCGGCACGGGTCACACGACGGGCATCGGCAACGCGCAGGACATCACCGACAACCTGCTCGGCAAGATCCTGCGCTTCGACGTCGACTCGCCGCCGCCGTCCGGGCAGAACTATTCCGCCCCCGCGTCGAACCCGTTCGTCGGCCGCGAGGGTGACGATCTCATCTGGGCCTACGGCCTGCGCAACCCGTGGCGCGCGAGCTTCGACCGCGCCACGGGCGACTTCTGGATCGGCGACGTCGGGCAGATCACCGTCGAGGAGGTCGACTTCCAGCCCGCGACGAGTGCCGGCGGCGAGAACTACGGCTGGCGCCTGCGCGAGGGCACCATCGCGACGCCCGCGACGGGCATCGGCGGGCCGAAGCCCGACGGCGCCGTCGACCCGATCTACGCCTACCTGCACCAGGGCCAGGGCAAATCCGTCGTCGGCGGCTACGTCTACCGCGGTCCGATCGAGGAGCTGCAGGGCAAGTACTTCTTCGGCGACACGATCGGCGGCAACATCTGGACGATCACCTTCGACGGCTCCGACGTGGAGGATTTCGACGGCGCGAACTTCACCAGCTTCATGGACGTGTCGCGGATGCTCGCGCCGATCGGCGGCTTCCAGACGCTCTCGTCCTTCGGCGAGGACGCGCTCGGGAATCTCTATCTCGTGGAGCTCGGCAGCCCCTTCGATCCGGCGCCGAACGGGCGCATCTGGATGATCACGCCCGAGCCGGGCACGGCGCTGCTGCTCGCCGCGGGCCTGGCGGCGTTGAAGCAAGCGCCGCAGGCGCGCGCAGCGAGGCGAAGCCGCGCGAAGCTCAGAACGTGATGCCGCGCTCGCGCAGCGAGGCGCGGCGCGCGGCGTCGTAGCCGAGCTCCGCGAGCACCTCGTCGGTGTGCTGCGCATGCGTCGGCGCGGGACGCGCATGCGCGGCCGGCGTGCCCTCGTAGCGCACGGGCTGGCGCGGCTCGCGCATCGGCCCGGCCGCGGGATGCTCGCGCTCGACGATCGCCTCGTTGTGGCGCACCTGCGGATCGTCGGCGATGTCCTCCAGCGCGAGCACGGGGCCGGCGGGCACACCCTCCGCGACGAGGCGCGGCAGGATCTCGTCGGTGTTCCACTTGAGGAACTCGTTGACGATCATCTCGCCGAGCGCGGCGCGATTCTCGGGCACGAGGCGGCCCTGGATCGGCCCGTAGCGCGGATCATCGACCCACTCGGCGTGCCCGAGCGCGCGGAAGAGCGCGTGCATCTCGGCGTCGGAGGCGGCCCAGTAGATGAGCTGGCCGTCCGCCGTGCCGGTGATGCGATAGAGATCGTAGAGGGCGGGGCCGGGCAGCCCGACGTCTTCGCCGATCAGGGTGTGGCCCATCATGCCGTCGGGCCAGAAGAAGTAGAGCGAGGCGTCGAGCATCGGCAGGCGCACGTGCTGGCCGCCGGCGCCGCGCTCGCGCGCGAAGAGCGCGGCGGTGACGGCCTGCGCGACCCACATCGCCGACGCCTTGTCGGCGACGACGTTGCGCACGAGGTCCGGCACCGGGAACTCGGGATGCTTCTGGATGGCGACGTGGCCGGTGAGGCCCTGGATGATCGGGTCGTAGACGCGGCGCTTCGCGTAGGGGCCGCTCTCGCCGAAGCCGCTGATCGACACGTAGACGAGATCGGGGTTCAGCTTGCGCAGGTCGCCCTCGCCGATGCCCATGCGGTCGACGGCGCCGGGGCGGAAGTTCTGCACGAAGACGTCGGCGCCGCGCGCGAGGTCGTAGAGCACGTCGCGGCCCTCGGGCTTGCGCAGGTCGATGCAGATCGAGCGCTTGCCGCGGTTGCAGTTCATGAAGAAGGCGGACTGGTTGCCGCGCCGGAAGGGCCCGATGCGCATGAAGTCGCCGAGACCGGGCGGCTCGACCTTCACGACGTCGGCGCCCTGGTCGGCCAGCATCATGGTGGCGAAGGGTCCCGACACGATGGCCGAGCAGTCGATCACACGGACGCCCGCGAGCGGTCCCGCCATCACGTTCCTCCAGGTTTCGCCCAGTCTACACGCGCGGAGGGCTTAGACTGCCGGCCCATGCGGCGGCGGACGCGCGGCGTAGCACTCGGGCTCGGCCTCCTGCGGTTCGCCCTTCCCGGCGCCGCGGCGGCGGACGTCTTCGCGTCGCCCGACGTGATGGTCTCGCTCTCCGGCGCCCCCGTGCGCGACCGCGAGGCCGCGATCGACGACGGCATGGGCAGCATCCTGATCGAGAACTTCGGCGGCCTGCCGGACGGCGCCGACGTCGACGCGCTCGATCAGGAAGTGGGGCGGCCGCTGCGCTTCTCGCTCGACGTGACGGCGCAGCTGCCGGGCGGCGTCGTCGCGACGCCCGACGACGTCGTGCGCATGGACGCCGGGGTCTACACGCTCGACTTCGACGGCGCCGCGTACGGCGTGCGCGCCGGGACGAATCTCGACGCGCTCGCGCGCCTGCCCGACGGCTCGCTGCTGCTCTCCTTCGACGTCGCGGTCGAGCTCGGCGGCGTGCGCGCCGACGACGAGGACCTGCTGCGCTTCGCCGGCGGCGTCTTCACGCTCTACTTCGACGCCTCGTCCAACGGCGTCGCCCCGGAGCTCGATCTCGACGCGGCCGCCTACGCGGGCGAAGGGCGCATCGCGGTGTCGTTCGACGGCGCCGGCACGCTCGGCGGCGTGCACTTCCAGGACGAGGACGTGATCACGCTCCAGCCGGGCGAGGGCGGTGTGAAGCTCTTCTTCGACGGCTCGGCGGCGCACGCAGGCTGGGCCGACGCCGACCTCGACGCCGTGGCGATCCCCGAGCCGGGCGTGCTGGCAGGGCTCGCGTCGGGGGCGGCGCTGCTCGCAGGGCTCGCGCGCAGGCGCACATCCAGGAGGTAGTCCATGCGGTTCTACAGGCTCTCGTGCGCGGCGCTCTGCGCGTCGCTTGCGGGCCCCGCGCTCGCGGTCGACGGCGTGCGCGAGATCAACAACGTCTGCGCGACGACGACGGGCTGCTTCGCGGGCGACACGGCGGGCTTCCCCGTGACGATCACCACGTCCGGCAGCTACCGGCTGACCGGCAACCTGACCCTCGGGAGCCCGAGCATCGACGCCGTTCTGGTCTCGGCCGCGGACGTCAGCATCGATCTCAACGGCTTCGCGATCACGGGCATCACGGTCTGCTCGGGAAACCCCACTTCGTGCGTGAACCCCGGAAGCGGGCGCGGCGTCGCCTCGAGCGGCGCGCTCGTGCGCGGCCTCACGGTGCGCAACGGCGTCGTCTCGCAGATGGGGGGCAACGGCATCTACGTCGGCGAGGGCGGCCAGGTGCTGGACGTGCGCCTCTTCAGCAACGGCGGCTACGGCGTCGAGGCGGGCGTGCGCGCGCAGATCCTGCGCTGCAAGGTGGAGCGCAACGGACAGGGAGGCATCTTCGCCATCTCCGATGCAATCATTGCCGACAACAGCGTCGCGTTCGCGGGTGGCCTGGTGGCAGGCATCCAGGCCTCCGGCGGCATCATCCGCGACAACGTCGTCGTCGATGGCGCGGCCGGCGGTATCGACGGCAGCGGCGGCGCGCTGATCGCGGACAACCTGGTGCGGGACAACGCAGGAGCCAGCATCACGGCCGGGATCTATTCGACGGTCTCGGGCAACACGATCGTGTCGCGGCCCGGCGGCGGACACGGCATCGATGCGGCCGACGGCACGCGGATCTTCGGCAACACGATCACCATGCAGGCCTTCAGCGGCTTCGCGATCACCACGGGATCGCAGAGCGGCTACGCCGACAACGTGATCCGCTCGTCGAACGCGGCGCCGTGGATCAACGGCGGCTTCGACCTCGGCGGCAATCTCTGCAACGGCGCGACGCTCTGCCCCTAGAAGATCCCCGTCCGGTCCGCGACGAAGGCCGTCGCGATGGCGAAGATCCAGATCACGCCGAGGATGCCGCAGACGACGCCCGGCTTGTGGCGTCGCGCCAGCTCCGCGCGCACCGCCGAGCCGGAGAGCACGAGGATGCCGGCGAGCGCGCCGAGCGCGCTGATGCGGCGATCGCGCAGGCCGAGCAGCAGCACGGGCGCGAGGAATGCGACCGCGTGCGCGATGATGACGAGCGCGACCGGCCACAGGAGCGGCTCGCGCACGAAGGGCGCGACCCAGCGCTCGGCGAAGGGCAGGCTCGGGTCGGGCTCGGCGTCCTGGCGGACGGGATCGGCCATCGCCCCAGTCTACGCCCGATCGGCGCGCTGTCGCAGGCCGAGCCGCGGCGCAGGGATCCCCCGGATCTCGAGGCCGGCCGAGCGCTCCGGCCCGGCGGGCTCGGCGCCGCAGCCGAGCCGGACGCCGAGCGCAACTCCGGCGCCAGCGCACGCGCAGGCAAACGCGAATCCGATCCGCATTTCGTTAGTCGGGCGCGATCCTCGCTTCTTCACGCCGCGCCGCGCGCCGGTGATAGGATGGCCGCATGCGCGCATTCTCCGCGGCCGTCGCCGTCGTCGTGCTCGCCGCCGTAGCCCTGTGGGCGACCGGCGCGTGGGTGCAGCGGCGCGTCGACACGAACGTCGTGCGCGAGCAGCTCGCCGCGCGCCTCGAGCAGGCGCTCGCGCTGCCGGTCGAGCTCGGCGCGGCGGATCTCGCGCTGCTGCCGCGTCCTGCGCTCCACGTGCGCGACGTGCGCATCGGAGCGCCCGGCGGCCCGCAGCTCGAGGCGAACGAGCTGCGCATCGAGGTCGAGAAGCTCGCGCTGCTCGACTGCCGCTTCGAGCCGAGCGCCTTCGAGCTGCGCGGCGCCACGTTCGACGCCGCGGGCGTGCGGCTCGAGCAGCTCGCCGGGGGCGGCAGCCTGGAGGAGCCGCTGGTCTTCGAGTTCACCGCCGTGAGCCCGCGGCTCGGTCCGGTGGAGCAGGGGCGCTTCAGTCTGGCGGAGCGCACGGGAGGCGTGGCGGGCTGGCATTGGAACGCGAGTGGACGCCTCGCGGAGGTCGATCTCGCGGGGCTCGCGCGTGACGCGCAGCTCGCGGGCGCGAGCGGCCTCGCGACGGGCACCTTCGAAGCGGCCGGCGTCGGCGCGGAGGTTGCGCGCGCGTCGCTCGAGCTCGAGAGCGCGGGCGAGAAGATCGCGGTCTCGGGACACTACGACGCGGCGCACGGCCGGATCGAGGCGCTCGGCTCCGCCGAGGGCGTGCGCATCGAGCCGCATCGTGCGGCCGCGCCGCTGCGCAACACCGGAGGCTGAGCGCTGGGTGCGGGCGCGTGCGGACGCGCCGGGGCGCGCAGCCTGCTAGCCCTCGACGCTCGACCGCAGCATCGAGAGCCCCGCGCGCGGATCCGACGGCGCGCGCAGCGCAGCGGCGGACTCACGCGCCATCTCCCACCACGGAGGCCGCAGCTCGCCGTCCTCGCCGAAGAGCAATCGCGTCGCCGCATCGGCGTGCGCGCGCGCGTAGTCCGGCGGTCGCGGATCGGCGTCGAGCGCGCACAGCATCGGATCGAAGCCCGGCGCGTCGCGATGCGCGGCCGCGTCGAGCAGCTTCGCCACCTCCGCGCGCAGCGCCTCGCCCGACACGAGGGTGTGGGGCAGGGTGCGGCTGCCTTCCAGGCCCGCGCCCGGCAGCAGGTAGGCCGCGCGCACGCGCGACGGCCGGCCGCCGGCCAGCAGCAGCGCGACGTACGCGCCGAGCCCGACGCCGATGACGCACGCTTCTCCCGCGTGCGCGAGCGCCGAGTCCGCGTCGCCGGCCAGCAGCTCGGGCGTGTAGCTCCCGCCGCGCGGCCGGTCGGAGGCGCCGTGCCCGGAGAAGTCGAGCGCGAGCACGCGTCCCTGCCAGTGCGGCGCGAGCTCCGCGAAGTCCGCGGCGCGCCCGCGCAGCGCGTGCAGGCACAGCAAGGTCGGCCCCTCTGCGTCGCGCAGCGTGTGGAGCGCCACCTCGGTGCGGCCGCTGCGCAGACGCAGCATCACGCGTCCTCCAGGAAATCGAGGATCAGCGCTGCCGTCTCGCGCGGCTTCTCGATGTGCATGAAGTGGCCGGCGCCCCGCACCGTCGCGCGGGTCAGCACGGGCACATGGGACAGGCGCTCCGAGAGGATCGACTCGTCGAGGGGTCCCCAGGTGTCGGGCTCGCTGCCGATCACGGCGAGCATCGGCGCCCGGATGCGCCGCCAGCCCGGCGCGATCCACTCGGGACGGAAGGGCCCGGCGCCGCGCGACGCCATCGGGTCGAAGTTCCAGGCGAAGCCTTCGCCGACCCGGCGCGAGCCGTGCGCCGCGAAGTAGCGCAGCCACTCGAGCGAGAGGCGCGGGTTCTGCACCTGGCGCCGCGCGGCCAGCTCCTCGAGCGAGCGGGCCGGCGCGAACGTGGCGCGCGACGCGACGCCGCGGCGCCAGTCGAGCCAGGTCGTGAGCTGCTGCGGCACGCTGCCCTGGATCCGGTGACGCTGGAAGGCGTTGGGCTGCGAGAGCGGCGGCGGTCCGAAGCCGTCGAGCACGACGAGCCGGCGCACGGGATCCGGGTACTGCGCGACGCAGTCGGTCGAGAGGCCGCCGCCGCGGCTGTGCCCGACGACGTGCGTGGGGCGCCCGAGATCGCGCAGGACGTGGATCGCGTCGAGCACGTCGGTCTGCCACGAGTAGGAGTCGGGCCACTCGGATTCGCCGTGGCCGCGCGCGTCGTAGCTGACCACGCGGAAGCGCTCCGCGAGCAGCGGCGCCAGCAGGTCGAACGCGTGCACGTGATCGTAGAAGCCGTGCAGCAGCAGCACGGGCTCGGCCGCGGGATCGCCCCACTCGGCGACGTGCAGGCGCAGGCCGAGCGAAACGAGCACGCGGTGTCGCTCCGGCGCGACGGCGCCGGGGTAGGTCGCTTCCATCTGCGCGCGCGGGACTACAGCAGCTCTTCGGCGAGCAGCTCGAGCGCCTCGCGCTGCCCGGTGCCGATCAGCATGCTGTCGACGTGGCGCTTCCTGCCCGCCTCCTTCCAGGCGGCGAGGCGCTCGCGGATGTACGCGCGCGGGCCCACCAGGTGGACGTCGTCGACGAGCTGGTCCGGCACCGCCGCGGCGGCCTCCATCTTCTTGCCGTCCAGGAAGAGATCCTGGATGCGCACGGCGGCCTCCTCGTAGCCGAGGCGCTTCGCGTAATCGTTGTAGAAGTTCTTGTCGCGTGCGCCCATGCCGCCGATGTAGAGCGCGAGGCCCATCTTGATCGGCATGCGCGCCTTCGCGACGTCGTCGGAGATGACGACCGAGACGCCCGGGCACACCGCGAAGTTCGCGAGGCTCTTCGGCCGCGTCGACTTCGCGAAGCCCTCCTCCAGATAGGGGCGCTGGAGCTGATCGAAGCGCTCCGGGTTCATCATCATCGGGAAGACGCCGTCGGCGACCTCGCCCGCGCAGCGCAGGCCCGCCGGGCCGATCGACGCGGTGTAGATCGGCAGGTTCGGGTTCCCGTGCAGGATGCTCTTCAGCGGCTTGCCGAGGCCGGTCGTCTCCGGGCCCGTCGCCGGGATGTGATAGTGGAAGCCCTCGTGCTCGAGCGGCTCCTTGCGCTCGAGGATCTTGCGCACGATCTCGATGTACTCCTTGGTGCGCGTGAGCGGACGCCCGTAGGGCACGCCGTGCCAGCCCTCGACGACCTGCGGGCCCGACGGCCCGAGCCCGAGGATGAAGCGGCCGCCGGAGAGATGGTCGAGGCTCATGGCCGTCATCGCGGTCATGGCGGGCGTGCGCGCCGGCATCTGCATGATCGCCGTGCCGACCTTGATGCGCTCCGTCTTCGCCGCGATCCAGGTGGCCGCCGTGATGGCGTCGTTGCCGTAGGCCTCGGCCGTCCAGACGGAATCGAAGCCGAGGCGCTCCGCGTGGAGGATCGTGTCCATCGGCAGGGTCAGCTTCGAGCCGAATGCGACGGCGTTGAGTCCGAGCTTCATGGAGTCTCCTTGGCCGGCGGCGCGCGAGACGTGGCAGTATGTCAGGCCTGCGAGGAGGCTGCACTTGGGCGACCTGGTGACGATCGAGATCTCGGGCGGCGTGGCCGACGTCCGCCTGAACCGGCCCGAGAAGTACAACGCGCTCTCGCGTGAGATGTTCGCGGCGCTCGGCGAGGCCGGTGAGCGCCTCGCCGGGGAGCCCGGCGTGCGCGCGGTCGTGCTCTCGGGCAACGGACGCGGCTTCTGCGCGGGCCTCGACTTCGACAGCTTCCGCGCCATGACGGCCGACGCCGGCTCGGCGCCTCGTTCCGGTGCGCCTGCGCCCGCGCAGGCCAAGCTCGATGCGCGGCCCGACAACTTCTTCCAGCGTTCCGCCTACACCTGGAAGCGTCTGCCCGTGCCGGTGATCGCCGCGGTGCACGGCGTCGCCTACGGCGGCGGCTTCCAGATCGCGCTCGGCGCGGATCTGCGCATCGCGCGCCCGGACGCGCGCTTCTCCATCCTCGAGATCCAGTGGGGCCTGGTGCCGGACGTCGCGCTCACGCAGACCGTGCGCGACGTGCTGCGGCTCGACGTCGTCAAGGAGCTGACCTGGACCGGCCGCGTCGTCGACGGGCGCGAGGCGCAGGCGCTCGGCATCGTCACGCGCCTGGCGGACGACCCGCTGGCGGAGGCGCAGGCGCTCGCGCGCGAGATCGCGGGCCGCTCGCCCGACGCGATCCGCGCGGGTAAGCGCCTGCTCGAGGAGGCCTGGCACGCGGATCCCGCGGAAGGGCTGGCGCTGGAGGCGCGCCTCCAGGGAAGTCTCATCGGCACGCCGAACCAGGTCGAGGCCGTGAAGGCCTCGCTCGAGAAGCGCCCGCCGCGCTTCCGGGATCCGCAGGGCTGATCGCGCGCGATGCGGGAGGCCTTCCGGCGAGCGCAGCGGCTCGCGGCGATCCTGCTGGGTGTCGCGGCGCCGGCGGACGCCGCGGTCTTCGTCGTCAACGTCACCTCGGATTCCGCGCTGGGGAACCCCGCCAACTGCGTCGCGCTCCAGCGCGATCCGCCGCCGACCACCCTGCCGTCCGGCCCCTGCAACCTGCGCGACGCGGTGGCCGCGGCGAACGACAACAATGGCGCGGACGAGATCGTCTTCGACATCCCGATCTCCTCGACGATCGCGCTGGCCAACCCGCTCGTGCTCGACGACACGGACGGGGTCTCGCTGAATGCGCTGCCGCTCCCGGGCCTGGGCCAGCAGCTGCTGACCGGCCTGATCATCCAGGGACCCGCCGGCACGGACGCTCTCGCCGTGCAGGTCGACGCGGGCAGCGCGGGGTTCCGCAACCTCACGATCTCGCGCGGCGACGTGCAGGTTGCGGACAACGCCAGCGTCGTCTTCGAGCAGACGACGGGCTCGGTGACCTTCGCGCAGGACGTCACGGGCGACGGCTCCCTCCAGAAGGAGGGAGCCGGCACCGTGATCCTGACCGGCAAGAACGATTTCACCGGCGGGATCGAGATCGGCCAGGGCACCTTGCAGGGCGACACCTTCAGCCTGCCGGGCGGCACCGCGCTCGCTCCGTCCGACGTCGAGGACGACGGGAAGATCGTCTTCGACCAGGATCCCGCCGAGCAGGGTCCCGTCGGCGACGATCCCGGCGATCCCGCGCAGGCGGACGATCTTCCGGAGAACTTCTTCGGCGAGATCAGCGGGAACGGCAGCCTCGAGCTGATCGGCGGCGGGCGGCTCAACCTGCTCGGCGCGAATACGTACGGCGGCGGCACCACCATCACCGACGGAACCCTGATCGGCTTCGCCGGCACGGGCGCCAGCCTGCAGGGCGACATCGTCGACAACGACGAGCTGATCTTCCTGCAGGCGGCGGATGGCACATTTGCCGACGACATCACCGGTAGCGGCCGCGTCGAGAAGCAGGGCATCGGCATCCTCACCTTGACGGGCGCGAACCGCTTCAGCGGCGGGCTCGAGATCACGCAGGGCGTCGTGATCGGCGACACCGATGCGATACCGGGAAACGTCGCGATCGGCTCGGGCGCGCAGCTCGTCTTCGATCAGGCGGCCGACGGGACCCATTCCGGAAACATCACGGGCGGCGGCGGGGCGCCGCCGGGCGGCTTCACCTTGATCAAGCGCGGCGCCGGCACCTTGAGCCTGACCGGCGACAACACCTTCACCGGCGACACGAGCCTCGAGGCCGGATCGCTCCAGGTGACGTCGCAGAGCCTGCGCGGCGACGTCGTGATGGCAGCGGCCGCCGGCCCGCTCATCTTCTCGCAGGGCTTCGACGGCAGCTACACCGGCGTGATCACGAGCGTGGCGGGCGACAGCGCGGCGGTCGATCTCTTCAAGCGCGGATCGGGGACCCTGAGCCTGCTGGCGTCGCCGGCCTTCCAGGCGGACGACGCGACGGCGATCGAAGGCGGCAGCCTCTTCATCGGGGCCGGCACGACCTTGCCCGGAGCCGTCGATGTCCGCAGCGGCACGCTCGCGGGCATCGGCGCGGTGGGCGGCGCCGTGACGGCGCAGAGCGGCGCGCGCATCGCGCCGGGCCCCGTCGGCGGCACTGCGTTCGGCACCCTGGGCGTCGGCTCCGTCTCCTTCCTCTCGGGCTCCGTCTTCGAGGTGCAGGTCGACGACGGCGCCGCCGATCTGCTCTCGGTCGGTGACACCGCGAACATCGCCGCTGGCGCCGCGCTCGACGTGACCTTCCCGGAGATCGCTCCCGGCGCCGACTTCACGCAGGTCATCCTGACCGCGGCGAACGGCGTCACCGGCGCGTTCGCCCTGGACCAGGAGCTCTGCTTCTTCACGGTGTCGGCGGTCAACGGTCCGAACAGCGTGTCGGTCGACGTGACGCCGAAGGAGGACGCGCAGCTCGCCGACTGCGCGAACACGCGGAACCAGCGCGCCGTGGCGACGGCGCTCGAAGAGGCGTTCGCGCTCGCGCCGGACGGCGATCTCGACGCCGTCTTCTCGGCGCTCGGCGCGCTGCCGGCGGACGAAGTGCCGGGCGCGCTCGACCAGATGGCCGGCGAGCAGCTGACCGGGTTCCCGACCACGCGCCTCGCCATCGCCGACCGCTTCACGACGAGCCTGCACGAGCGCATCCGCGGCGTGGCCTGGAGCGACAGCGAGACCCTGCTCGCGGAGCAGACGCGCGAGTCCGGCCCGGTGCTGGCCGGCGATGCCGTGCTCCAGCGCGCGCTGCCGGGCGTCGTGCAGGGCTTCGCGCAGAGCGACTCCTTCCCGACCTGGTTCGGCGCGCAGAGCATGTCGACCGTGCTCGACTCGGGCACGAGCTTCCAGCCGCTCCAGGGCGAGCACGGCCTCGGCGGCTGGATCGACGGCTACGGCATCTTCGGCGCGCTCGACGGCGACGCCGACGCCTCCGATCTCGACTACATCGTCGGCGGCTTCTCGCTCGGCGTGGACTACCTCGTCGCGAAGAACGTGCTCATCGGCGCGGCCGGCGGCTACGCCTACAGCACGCTCGACTACGACCATCTCTCCGGCGACGCCACCTCGAACACGGGACAGGGCGCGCTCTACGCCGGCTACGTCACGCCGTGGCTGCGCCTCGGCGCCTCCGGCCGCTTCGGCTACAGCGCCATGGAGACGCGCCGCGACATCGACTTCATGAACCGCTCGGCCGACGGCGACTTCTCGGGCTGGGACGGCGGCGCCCGCGCGGAGGCGGCGCTCGATCTCTTCAAGCTCGGCTTCGTCGAGGTGCAGCCGCTGGCGTCGTTTTCCTACACGCACGTGGAGCAGGATTCCTTCGACGAATCCGGCGCCGATTCGCTCGACCTCGACGTCGACGAGCAGACGCTCGACTCGCTCGTCAGCGGCGTCGGCGCGCGTTTCCACGGGCTCCTGCAGATGGACGAGACGCTCTGGTTCCACCCGGAGCTGCACGCGACCTGGCTGCACGAGTTCGGCGACCGCGAGCGCGAGCTCGACGCGCGCATCGGCGGCACGCCGGGCGCCGTCTTCACGGTGCGCGGCGCGAAGCCGTCGGCGGACGTCGGCGCCCTCGGCGTGCGCTGGACGGTGGTCTCCGCCGGGCGCCTGCACGTCTTCGCGGACTACGACGTCGCGCTGTCGAGCACCCTGATCCAGCAGGGCGCGTCGGCCGGCTTCAAGGTCGTCTGGTAGGCGCGTGCGGGCATGGCAGGTCGTGCGGCACGGGACGCCGGCGCAGGCGCTCGCGCTGAACGACGTCGCGCCGCCGGAGCCTGGGCCGGGCTTCCTGCGCGTGCGCGTCGCGGCGGCGGCGCTCGGCCTTCCCGACGTGCTCATGTGTCGCGGCGCCTACGCGCTGACGCCGCGCCTGCCCTTCACGCCGGGCCAGGAGCTCTCCGGCGTGGTCGAGGCCGCGGGCGCGGGCGCGCGCACGCCGGTCGGTGCGCGCGTGATGGCGGTCTCGGGGTTCTTCCTCGGGCACGGCTCCTTTGCCGAGGAAGCGCTCGCGCTCGACGACTTCTGCTTCCCGGTGCCGGCGCCGCTCGCCGACGCCGAAGCCGCGTCGTTCCTGATCCCGTACCACACGGCCTACGTGGGGCTCGTGCGGCGCGCGGCGCTCCAGGCGGGCGAGAGCCTGCTCGTGCTGGGCGCGGCCGGAGGCACGGGCTCGGCGGCGCTCCAGCTCGGACGCGCGCTCGGCGCGCGCGTGATCGCCGCGGCGCGCGGCGCCGAGCGGTCCGCGTTCTGTCGCGAGCAGGGGGCCGACGCGGTCGTCGATCCGCAGCGCGAGCCGCTCGCGGAGCGCGTGCGCGAGCTGACGAACGGACGCGGTGCGGACGTCGTCTACGACCCCGTCGGCGGCGAGGCCTTCGAGGCGGCGACGCGCGCCGTCGCGCACGAGGGACGTCTCCTCGCGGTCGGCTTCGCGAGCGGCCGCTGGGGTCAGGTCGACACGGCGCATCTCGTCACCCGCAACTACAGCGTGATGGGCGTGATCCCGAGCGCCTACGACCGCGCCTTCAAGGCCGAGGCGCAGGCGCGCCTCGAGGCCTGGCTGCGCGACGGGCGCCTGCGCGTGCCGCTCTCGCGCACCGTTCCGTTCGCAGAGCTGCCGGCCGGGCTCGAGGCGCTCGCGGCGGGCGGCATGACGGGCCGGCTCGCCTTGTCGGTCGCGGCCTAACGTCCGCGGAAGGGCCACACCACCTGCGCGGCCCAGCTCTCGGGCACCGGATCGCCCTCGATGCCGTAGGCGGAGGGCCAGCGTCCGGGCGGCAGGTGCGCGGTGCCGAACCAGTGATCGAACCAGGGCAGGTGCACGCCGAAGTTCGTGTCGATCGCCTCGGCGTCGGCCGCGTGGTGCCAGTGGTGGAAGGCCGGCGTCACCAGGAAGGGCGAGAGCGCGCGCAGCTCGAAGCGCCAGTTCGCGTGGATCCACACCGCGTGGAAGGAGACGAAGAGCACGTAGGCGAGGAGCGCCCGCTCGTCGAAGTCGAGCGCGTAGAGCGGCAGGAACGAGATTGCGCGCACGACCACGATGTCGACCAGGTGCAGGCGCGAGCCGGCCAGCCAGTCCATGGCGCGGCTCGAGTGGTGGACGGCGTGGAAGCGCCACAACCAGGGCACGGCGTGCATGGCGCGGTGCGCGGCGTACTGGAAGAGATCGGCGACGAAGATCGCCTCGAGCACCTGGAGCCACACGGGCTGCGCGCGCACCGCGGCGTGCAGGCCGTCCAGCGCGGCGCCGCGGAAGAGCAGGGCGGCGGGCGCCATGGTGAGGAGCACGGTGACCTGCACCAGCACGTGGCTCGCGAAGAAGTGCGCGACGTCGGTGCCGAAGCCGAGGCGCAGCACGCGCTGCTCGCGCAGCCGCGCGAAGGCGCGCTCGAGCGGCACGAAGACGAGCGCGAGCAGGAGGAGATCGAGCACGAACCAGTCGAGGCCGAGCCCGCGGTGCGGCGCGACCGCTTCCGGTGTCTCGACCCAGGCGCCGCCGAGCGCGATGGCCGCGCCGGTCAGCGCGAGGCCCGCGAGGCCCAGCTGCGCGCGTCGCGCGAGCAGCAGCGAGAGCGCCGAGAACGCGAGCGCGAGGAGCAGCGCGGCGAAGAGCACGCTCCGCAGCAGCGGCACCGGGTAGACCGCGCGCAGGTCGGCGGTCGTCAGCAGGGACGGGAAGCGGAAGCAGAGCACGGCCAGCAGCGAGAGCCCGCCGAGCCCGACGGCCAGCACGCCGCTGATGCGGCCCTCGCCGAAGCGCAGCGCGATGCCTTGCGGATTCGTCACGGCTTGTGGATCGGCCGAGCGGCGCGCGGTGTTAAGCTGGGCCGACGCGCCAAAGGAGGGATCGCCCATGCGTCTGCGCCAGATCGCGCTGGTGGCCCACGAGCTCGAGCCGACGGTCGAGGCGCTCTGCGACGTGCTCGGCATCGAGGTCGCGTTCCACGACCCGGGCGTCGAGGTCTTCGGCCTGCGCAACGCCGTC
>DASUFZ010000352.1:0-13713 GCA_036274295.1 Myxococcota bacterium | reverse complement strand
AGTCGCGACGCCAGCTCGTTCAGCTGATCGGCCAGCTCCGAGTAGAGATGGTCGCTGCTGCGCACCGTCACGCGCGACGTGTAGTCGCCGCGCTGGAGCGCGCGCAGGTGGCGCTCGATCGCGACCATCGGGCCGACCACGCGGTGCAGGTAGGCGATGGTGACGCCCAGCATGGCGACGACGTAGCCGAAGAGCAGCGCGAGGGTCGACTTCAAGAAGGGCGTCGTCTGCTCGATGATGTCGCGCGCGAACGGCGCGGGCGCCGTCGCGAGGGTGCCGTGGAAGAGGCGCCCGTACGCGGCCCAGCTGTTGAATCCGACCAGCAAGGCGAAGCCGAAGCTCACTGCGAGCAGGTACACGGCGAGCTTGAGCTGCACGCCGGGGCGGACCATGCGGATGGTGCGGCGCCGCTCGGGCTCGGCCAGACGCTGTCGGATCGAAGCGACGAATGACATCGGGGTCCCTCTCGTCCCGTCCTGATCGGAAGGACGCAGGCGCGACTTGTGCGTCCATTTCGCCGCACCGATGCGCACCGACGCAATCGCGGTTCGGGAGCCGGCAAGCCGCCGGCAAGAGAGAAGCGCCGCGGGGCCGACCACCCCGCTCAGCCGTAGTGGGCAGCGGGGTGGAGCAGGTTCACGACCGCCAGGAAGATCGGCTCGAAGATCACGTCGATCACCTGCCAGGCGATCAGGATGCCGAACCAGGCGAAGGCGCCCTGCCCGAGCTCGCGGAAACGCTGGCCGGCCTGGTCGGAGAGCAGGAGCGGCAGCGCGCCGGCGCCGTCGAGCGGCGGCACGGGAATCAGGTTCAGCACGGCGAGCAGCAGGTTCATCGAGAAGAGGACGCTGAGCATCATCGCACTCGACTCGGCGAGCGGCGACACGTCCGACGCAACCACCCGCGAGAAGAGGACGGACTCGGGCGACTGGAAGAGTCCCGCCGCGAGCGCGCCGCGGATCGACACCGCGGCGACGAGCACGAGCAGCAGGTTCGCCGCCGGGCCCGCGAGCGCCATCCAGGCCGCGCGACGCGGATGTGCGTCGGCCCACTGCGGATCGTAGGGCGCGCTCGCGTAGCCGAAGGGCCAGCCGGAGATGACGACGCTGAGCAGCGGCAGCACGACCATGCCGAAGGGCTCGCGGCGCATGTGCGGCAGCGGCGAGAGCGAGACCTGCCCGCCGTGATAGGCGGTGAGGTCGCCGCCGCGCATCGCGACGAAGGCGTGCGCCGCCTCGTGAAAGGTCACCGAGAACACGAAGACGGCGTAGAGTGCGATGGCGAGCGCGGGATCTTCCACGGTTCTCCGTTCAGTCGCGGAACTGCGGCTTGCGGCCCTCGCGACGCGCGCGCGTCGCTTCCTCGAAGTTCTGCGTCGTGAGGCGCACGAAGAGCTGCGTGTGGCTCTCGAGCTCGATCGCCGCCTGCAGGCTGCCCGTCTCGAGACCCGCCCACAGCATGCGCTTGGTGAGCTGCACGCCCTGCGGGCTCCAGCCGTTGATCTGCTCGGCCAGCGCGACCGCCTCGTCCATCAGCTGCGCGTCCGGCACGACGCGCGACACCAGCCCGATGCGCTCCGCCTCCTGCGCGGAGACGTCGCGGCCCGAGAGACAGATCTCGAAGGCGCGCGAGCTGCCGATCGCGCGCGGCAGCAGGAAGGAGAGGCCGAGCTCGGTCGCGGTGAGGCCGTTGTTGATGCCCGCCGCGCGAAAGTAGGCCGATTCGGCGGCCAGGCGGACGTCGCCGCCGAGCGCCAGGCAGAGCCCGCCGCCGATGGCCGCCCCGTTCACCGCGCAGATCACGGGCTGGGGCATGCGCCGCATGGCGACGACGAGGTCCGCCAGCAGGGTCATCGAGCGCGTGGCGATGCGCGTGAGCGTCAGGCCATCGATGTTCGGCGGCGGCGCCGTGCCCTGCGTGTCGGCGCCCGAGCAGAAGCCGCGCCCAGTGCCGGTGAGGATCACGCAGCGCGTGTCGTTGTCCGCGGCGACCTCGGCGAGCGCCTCGTGCAGCGGGACGACCAGCTCGAACGCCATCGAGTTCATGCGCTCGGGCCGGTCCATGCGCACCACGCTCACGTGGGGCCGCGGCTTCTCGATGCGCACGTAGGTCATGGCGAGCTCCTGGGCGCACCCGCTCTAGCCTTGCCGTCGCGGCCGTGTCAAGGCCGAAGTCGCGCAGCGCCTGCGTCCGAGCTGCGCGTGCGGCGGCTCAACCGCCGTCCCGGACACGCCGATCCATCCGGCATGCGCCTGCGCCTGCGACTCCTCGCCCTCGCGCTCGTCGCCCAGCTCGCCTCGGGCTGCTTCGTCTTCGACGAGCTCGACAAGGGCAACAAGATCATGGAGGAGAACTCCGGCAAGCTGCAGCAGAAGAAGGCCGCGGAGGCCGCGGCGGCGAAGGCCGGCACCAAGCCGGGCGCTCCCGCCGAGGGCGAGAAGAAGAAGAGCTGGTGGGAGACGGCCCGCACGATCTCGCCCGAAGACAAGGCGCCGACCGACGACCCGCACGTGCGCTGCAAGCTCGAGGGCAAGGAGCGCTTCATGCTCCAGAGCGATTGCGTGACGCAGGGCGGCAGACCTTCTTTCTGACCTCCGCTCGGCTTCGCCGCCGTGCATGTTCTCAACTCGCTGACCCTCGGAACATGAAGTACACGGCGCCGACCAAGCAGAGGCCCGCGTAGAAGAAGTCGCGGTCGACCGGCGCGCGCATGTAGAAGATCGAGAACGGCACGAACACCGCGAGCGTGATGACCTCCTGCAGGATCTTCAGCTGCGGGAGCGAGAGCTCGGTGAAGCCGATGCGGTTGGCCGGCACCTGGAGCTGGTACTCGAAGAACGCGACGCACCAGGCCAGGAATGCCGCGACGTAGAAGGGCTTGTCGCCGAGCACCTTCAGGTGCCCGTACCAGGCCCAGGTCATGAAGAAGTTCGAGGCGATGAGCAGCAGGGTCGTCTGGAGCCAGACGGGCATCGGACCTCCTGACGGCGTCGCAAGGTGAACGGCGGATATGACACGCGGGCCTCGCGTCGTCGAGGGCGCGTCCGCTTCGAGCGACGCCGCGCGCAGCGAGGCGAAGCCGAGCGGAGGTGCATGATATGTTGCGCGGCATGGGCGCCGTGCTCGAGCTGGCGGAGCGCGCGTGGCGCGGAGAGCTCGCGGAGACGCAGGTCCAGCCGGGCACCGCGCTGGTCGGCTTCGAGGAGCTCGACACCCGCACGGGCTTCATGTCGGCCTTCTCGAACGTCGTCGTCGTCGCGACGGACGCCGGCCTGGTCCTGATCGACACCTCGAGCCTCTTCCACGCCAGGCGCGTCTACGAGGAGGTGCGGCGCTGGAGCCCCGCGCGCGTGCACACGGCCGTCTACACGCACGGCCACGTGGACCACGTCTTCGGCCTCGCCGCCTTCGAGGACGAGGCGCGCCAGCGGGCCTTGCCCGCGCTGCGCGTGATCGCGCACGAGCGCTGCCCCGAACGCTTCGCGCGCTACCGGCTCACGCAGGGCTGGAACGCGGCCGTGAACCAGCGCCAGTTCGGCTTCCCGCGGCCGGTCTTCCCGGTCGACTTCCGCGAGCCCGACGAGACCTTGCGCGAGGCGCGCGCGCTCGAGATCGGCGGCGTGCAGATCGAGCTCCAGCCCGCGCGCGGCGAGACGGACGACCACCTCTACGCGTGGCTGCCGGATCTCCGCACGCTCGCCACCGGCGATCTCTTCATCTGGGCCTCGCCGAACTGCGGCAACCCGCAGAAGGTGCAGCGCTACCCGCGCGAGTGGGCGCAGGCGCTGCGGCGCATGGAGCAGCTCGGCGCCGAGCGCCTGCTGCCGGGCCACGGCCCGCCGATTCTCGGCGCGGCGCGCGTGCGCCAGGCGCTGCGCGAGACGGCGGAGCTCCTCGAGACGCTCGTCGAGCAGACGCTCGCGCTGATGAACCAGGGCGCGCGTCTCGACGACGTCCTGCACGGCGTGCGCCTGCCCGACGCCCTGCTCGCGCGCCCCTATCTCCGCCCCAGCTACGACGATCCGCGCTTCATCGTGCGCAACCTCTGGCGTCTCTACGGCGGCTGGTGGGATGGCGATCCCTCGCACCTGCTGCCGGCGCCCGAGGCCGAGCTCGCGCGCGCGCTGGCCGATCTGGCCGGCGGGCCGCGCGCGCTCGCAGAGGCG
The DNA here is from genome assembly GCA_036274295.1 of Myxococcota bacterium. Classification (GTDB taxonomy): domain Bacteria; phylum Myxococcota_A; class UBA9160; order UBA9160; family SMWR01; genus DASUFZ01. The sequence goes on along the minus strand of DASUFZ010000352.1, from coordinate 9,547 downwards.
GCCGAGCGCGCCGCCGCGGACGCTCGCCTCGCGCTCGCGTGTCACCTCGTCGAGCTGGCGGCGCAGGCCGCGCCCGCCGACGCCGAAGTCCACGCGGCGCGCGCGCGCATCTACACCGCGCGGCGCGAGACGGAGCAGAGCCTGATGGCGCGCGGCATCTTCGCCGCCGCCGCGCGCGAGAGCGCGGAGAAGGCGAAGGCGTGATCACGCTCCACGGCTTCGCACGCGTTCCTCTCGTGGTCGCGGGCGTGACGCGCGACATGCGGGTGCAGTGGGCGCTCGAGGAAACGGGTCTGCCCTATCGCGTCCACGGCCTCGATCAGCCGGCCGGCGAGCTCGACGGTCCCGACTAGCGCAGGATCAGCTGCTTCCAGCAGGTCCCGGTGATCGACGACGACGGCTTCGTCGTCGCCGAGACCGGGGCCATCCTGCTCTACCTCGCCGAGAAGTCGGGCACGCTGATCCCGCCCGATTTCGAGGGCCGGACGCGCGTCGTGCAGTGCTACTACGACCGCGCGCTCGCGCGCGCGCGCAGCACCAGCACGCCGCCGCCGAGCAGCATCGCGAAGAGCGCGGCGCGCGCGACCTGCGGCAGCAGCGGGATCACCTGCGCGTTCAGCTCGAGGTCCTGCGCGGCGCCGATGGTCGAGCCGGGCACGGGCGGCAGCCCGAGCGCCGCGAGCGCGAGGTTCGCGCCGTCGCCGTTGCGGATCGGCTGGATCGGCGCGTTGTAGTCCGGCCGGCCCGTGCCCGGGTGCAGGCGCGTACCGGGATTCAGCGCGTAGAGATCGGCGCCCGGCACGACGCCGTCGCCCCACGCGAAGAACGGGATCGTGTAGTTGGCGGCGTTCGACGCGGTGCTGTGGTCGAAGCCGGTGCCGCCGTGGTCCGCCGAGAGGATGATCAGGGTGTGGCCGTCGAGGACGGGATCGCCCTCGACGAGCGCAAAGATGTCCCCGAGGTAGCCGTCCACGACTTGCACGGCCGTGTTCCACGGAAAGCTGCCCCAGCCGTTCGAGTGTCCCAGGTCGTCCGGGTTGCTGTAGTGCAGGAACACGTAGTCGAAGTGGTTCGCCGCCATGCCCGCGAGGAACGCGGCATGCGTCGCCCCGGGCGTGCTCTGGAAGTACGTGTCGATCTTGTCGGTGCCGTTGCTCGGCGGCACGGCGTCGGGCGCGCCATGCGCGGCGTCGTAGCTGCGCTCGTAGAGCACGAACTTGCTCTTCGAGGCGTAGTGCGCCGTCGAGAGCCCGTGGTCGTGCGCCACGTCGAACGCGCTCGCGACATAGGTGAGATTCGGGTTGCCGCCGTTGTGCAACGTCACGCCGGCCGGCGGGTCGACGTTGCCGGTGTAGCCGTGGTGGACCGTGTTCGGCTGGCCCGTCGGCTGCAGGACCGGCCGCCCCGTCAGCATGGAGGTGTGATTCGGCAGGGTGATCGTGTGCGTGTAGTCGCTGCGCGCGGCGAAGGTGGTGGCGCCCTCCGCGACGAAGCGCTCGAAGTTCGGGTAGGCGCCCGGGAGGTTCGTGAGCAAGGTCTGGAGCAGGGTCGCGGAGAGGCCGTCGACGCTGATGTGGATCACGTGCTCCGCCGCGGGCGCAGGTGCGGGCGCGAGCGCAAGCGCGAGCGACGCGAGGAGCGCGATGCGGCGCATCAGCGCGCCCCTTGCGCGCCGTCGGCGCGCGACGCGACGTGGAAGATCATGGCGCCGCCTTCGCCCGGCGGGACGCGCCCGTATTTCCGCTGCACCTCCGCGCGCAGGCGCTCGCCGAGCGCCGCGTCGTCGGTCTTCGTCAAGCTCACGGGGTAGCGGCGGCCCTCGATGCGCAAGGTCGCGCGGCCGTCCTTCTGCGCCTGCTTGTACCAGCGCTTGCCGGGCGGGAAGTCGAGCGCGCACGGCACGTAGGCCTGGCCGCCGTCGACGAGGATCCAGACCGTGCGCGAGCCGTTCTCGGAGGCGAGCTGGAGCTCGATCTCCGGGACGTCGTGCGCGAAGGACCAGTCGGCCACCGGCTCGGCGACGACGTCGCCCGACGCGAACGCGCCGCCGGGAATCGGCCCCAGCGGGCCGTCGTGGAAGCGCGCGCCGACGAAGAGCAGCGCGAGCAGGACGACCACCGCGAACGCGATGCGGATCAGCCAGCGGAAGAGTGTCGCCATGCGAGGACCTCCAGCGCCAGACGCCTAGCGAGGGTCCGTGTTTCCGGCCAGACCGCCCCGCATGCGCTAAAGCCTGCCGGGACGGGAGTTCGAGCGCAGACACTCGGGGAGGGGATGCACACAAGGCGAATCGGATGGCTCGGGGCACTCGCCTTGTCTCTCTGCGCGGCGACTCCGGCGGCCGACTCCATCGGCCCGCTGGCGTGGCAGCTCGACCGCGCGCAGCTCGGCGGGCGCCTCTCGTTCCTCGAGGCGCGCGACGGCGAGTTCGCCGATGCCTCCATCCACCCGGACCTCGAGTTCGTCGGCTGGGACGGCCTCGGCCGGCGCGCGGAATACCTCGGCGGCGGCCAGTTCTACGTGTACCGGCCCGGCGACGAGGTGCCGATGCGCGTGCGCGAGCTGCGCTTCCTCGACTGGGAGGATCAGCAGTGCAGCGCGCGGGTGGAGTACGGCGCCTTCACCATCGTGAAGCCGCCGCCGCCGTCGCCCGCGCCGCCCTTCGCCCCGCAGACCGCCGCCGCGGGCGATGCGCAGATCCAGATCGTGCCGGTCCAGAGCCCGCCGCTCGTCTACCGCGGCGCGCTCCTCGACGTGCGCGCGCCGAGCGGCAAGTACTCCGTCGCGCTCGCCGACCCGACGGGCCGCATTGCCACGCACGAGCATCCCGAGCTCCTGCCCGAGCCCTCGAAGGAGGTGCTGCCCGAGGCCAGCGCGCTCGCGATGGCGACCGCGCAGATGACCGACGCGCAGGTCCTCCAGAGGATCCAGCAGCAGATCGACGGCTCGCAGCCGCCGTCGCCCACGCCGCCGCCCGGCGCGCCCGTGCGCGTGTGCCTCTTCGAGCAGCCCGGCTTCGAGGGCGCGAGCCTCTGCATCGCCGACGGCGAACGCCGCCGCGATCTCCAGGCCACGATCGGCTCCGTGCGCATCGACGGCGGTCCGGCGCAGGTCACCGTCTACGAGAAGCCCGCCTTCGGCGGTGCGAGCGTGCGGCTCAGCTCGACCGCCGCGCATCTCGAGCCGTTGCCGTGGCGCGCGCGCTCGCTCGAGGTGACGAGCCTCGAGCCGGCGCGCGGCGGCGCGGATTCCGGCGTCGCCTACTTCTTCGCCGAGGACGGCTGGCAGGGATACCTGTTCCAGGTGCGCGCCGGCGATCCGGGCATCGCGGACCTGCGCGCGAGCGGACTCGACGACGCGATCGCGTCGGTGCGCGTAGAGGGCGACGCGCGCGTCGCTCTCTACGGCGATCTCTACTACCGGGGCCGCGAGTGGACGTCGACGCAGGGCTCGACGAGCCTCGCCGTCACGGATGCGTTCGGGCGGCGCGCGTCGTCGCTCCGGGTGGAGAGCGCGTCGCAGCCGGCCACGACGCCTGCCGAGCCGCGCGTGTGGACCCTGCTGCTCGCGCCGAACGACGACTGGACGCAGGCGCACCGAGACACCGTCATCAACTACCTCACGTGGGGCGGCGGCGAGTGGACCGCCGCGTATCTCGGCGGCGGGCGCTTCCGGCACACGCAGCGCGGCGCGACCCGCTCGCGCGAGTCGATCGGCGTCAACTACATCGACTGGAAGGGCGGCGAGTGGACCGCCACCGTCGAGGGTGAGAAGTTCCGGCACACGCGCCGCGACGGGAAGCGCGACGAAGTCGACCGCGCCATCCACTTCAAGACATGGGGCGGCGATCCTTGGTCCGCCAAGCTGGTACCGCCGGCCAGTCTGGCTGCGCAGCCGTAGACATGGCCGTCACCGCGCGGCGTACGCGGGCGGGCGCGGCGGCCGTGCTGGCGCTGCTGCTGGCGGGCTGCCTCTCGATCCCCGTGCGCGTCGAGCGCTCGGATCCGCGCGCGGTGCAGCGCGAGATCACCGCGAACGTCCTCACCTCGGGCTGGCCCTCCGACCGCTCGCTCCAGGTGCTGGAGCGCCTCGGGCTGGGCGCGCGGTTCGAGCGGGATCCGGCGGGGACCCTGGCGCTGCTCCACGAGCAGCTCGGCGAGACGGGCGATCACCGCCGCCTCTCCGCGCTGGCCGAGCTCAGCTTCTACCACGCCGATCGCACGCGGGACGCGCGGTACTACTTCATGGCCGCCGCGTACGCCTACGCGCTGCTCTTCCCGGGCGAAGGTGAGGAGACGCTCGACCCCTCCGATCCGCGCCTGCGCCTGGCCTACGACCTCTACAACCGCGGCATCACGCAGGCGATGCGCCCCGGGAAGAACGGCGAGGTGGTCTTCCGCTCGGGCACCTACGCGCTGCCGATCGGCGAGGTCGAGATCGAGGTGCCCGACGAAGAGCTCGGGTGGGCGGGGCAGCGCATGCGGAGCTTCGTCGCGGCCGCGGACCTCAGCGTCACGGGACTTCGCAACCGCTACCGCCGCACCGGCATCGGGGCCGCGCTCTCCGCCGAGCTCGAGACCGAGCCCGGCCCGCCGCTGCCCGAGCGCTACTTCCCGGGCCTGCGCGTGCCCGCGACCATCTTCCTGCGCTTCGAGGATCCGCGCCGCGCGCTGAAGACCGGCCACCTGCACGGGCGCGCCGAGATCTACACGCCGGACGAGTCCATCACCGTCACGGTCGACGGGCGCGACGTGCCGGTCGAGTTCGAGACGAGCTCGGCGCTGGCGAGCAGCCTGGCCGAGTCGCCGCTGTGGGACTTCGAGCTGAAGGGCTTCTTCTCGGGGACCTTCCGCCCGCTCGCGAACATCGTGAAGACCGCCGTCGTGGGGCAGCCCTCCATCACGGAGCAGAGCGAGGACGAGGGGCTGCTCTTCCTCCAGCCCTACCGCCGCGGACACATCCCGGTGGTGCTCGTGCACGGGACGGCGTCGAGCCCAGCGCGCTGGGCGAACATCGTCAACGAGCTGACGAACGAGCGCGTCCTCTGGGAGCGCTACCAGATCTGGCTCTTCCTCTACAACACGGGCAACCCGATCGGGTACTCGGCCGGGATGCTGCGCCGCTCGCTCGAGCGCGCCGTCGAGCGCTTCGATCCGCAGGACACGGATCCCGCGCTGCATCGCATGGTCGTGATCGGGCACAGCCAGGGCGGCCTGCTCGCGAAGCTCACCGCCGTCGACAGCGGCACGCACCTCTGGGATCAGGTCGCGAAGGTGCCGCTGGACGAGCTCGACATCTCCGAGCCCGTGCGCGAGACCCTGCGCATGAGCTCGTTCTTCACGCCGGAGCCCTTCGTCGGCCGCGTGATCTTCCTGTGCACGCCGCAGCGCGGCTCGTATCTCGCGAGCTTCAGCCTGGCGGGCATGGTCTCCGACTTCGTCGCGCTGCCGAGCAACCTGACGCAGGTGCTCGGCGAGCTCGTGCTGCGCAACCAGGACCGCCTGATCATGCGCTCGATGGCGCGGCTGCCGACGAGCATCGACAACATGACCCCCGGCAACCCCTTCATCAAAGCCCTGGCCGAGCTGCCGGTGGCGCCGGGCATTCCCGCGCACTCGATCATCGCCGTGCGCGGAAAGGGCATCCCGCAGCTCGGCGACGACGGCGTCGTCAGCTACGAGAGCGCGCACATCGACGGCGTCGAGTCCGAGCTCGTGGTGCGCGGCAGCCACTCCGCGCAGGATCTCCCCGCGGTGAGCGAGGAGATCCGGCGCATCCTGCTCGTGCACGCGGCCGCGAATGCCGCCCCGCAATAGCGAGAGGAGCGTCCATGGATCTGCAACGCGGGATCGAGCTGGCGCGCAGGCACGCGGAGGCCGAGGGCGGCGGCGACATGGACGGGACGCTCGGCACCCTGCAACGCGACCCGGTGTACGAGCTCCAGCCGGTCGGCCTCGCCTTCCGCGGCATGGCCGCCGCGCGCCTCTTCTACGAGCACTTCTTCTCGAGCTTCCAGCCGCTGATCGAGGGCTACGAGCTGCGCAGCGAGTTCGTCAGCGAGGAGGGCGTGGCGCAGGAGTACGTCATCGCGCTGCGCTTCCCGGACGGGCGCCGCGAGCGCCATCCCGTCCTCGGCATCCTCACCTTCGGCTCCGAGGCGCTCTCCGGCGAGCGCGTGTGGGCGAGCGAGCGCCTGCTTCGCCTGATGTTCGGGCCGGCCTTCGAGCAGGCGACACCGATCGGGTAGCCCTCCCCCGCTCAAGTCGGCCGGGATGACACCCGACAAGCGATCTCTGGAGGGCTCCATGGAGATCGCTGCCGGGCTGGCCGGATTGCTCTCGGTGCTGGTGAGCTGCTTCGTCGGCGTACGCCTGGTGCTTCTCGCGCGCCGCACCGGCCATTCACCCGAGCTGCTGATCGGCCTCGATCTCATCCTGGTGGGCGGCGCCTGGAACGCGCTGATCGCCGTGGGCCGCCAGGCCACCGGGCTTCCGGACGAGCTGCGCGCCGCGCTGGTCTGCGCGGGCGCGCTCTCCGCCGTCGCCGGCACGGCCTGCCTGATGCTCTTCACCTGGCAGACCTTCCGCCCGAGCCGCGCGGGCGCGCTCACGGCAATCGTCCTCGGCCTGCTCCTCGCCGGCCTCTTCACCGCGCAGAGCATCACGACCGGCTGGCTCGCCTTCGCGACGGACGAGCGCGGCCCCTGGACGAACGCGAGCCTGTTCACGTCGATCAACTACGTCTGGGCGTGCTTCGAATCGATGCGGCACGCGTCGATGCTCTCGCGCCGCGTGCGCCTCGGCCTCGCGGATCCCGTCGTCGCCGACCGCGTGCGGCTCTTCGCGACCCTGATGGCGACCGGCACCCTGGCCTCGTGGATGTTCGCGGGCTTCCAGGCGGTCGGCATCGCCGTCGGAGGCACGACGGTCGGGCTCTCCTTCGGAGCGGCCGTCTGCCTCTTCAGCGTCGCGCTGCTGTGGCTCGCTTTCATGCCCCCCGCCAGCTACCTCGAATCCGTGCGCCGACGCGCGGTGGTGGAGGCCTGAACATGGCCGAGTCGAAAGCGTTCGACTTCGTCTGCACCGAGCTCGAACGACGCACGAGCATGACGCGCCTCGAGGCGCGCGGCACCGTGCGCATCGCGCTGAAGGACGCCGGCCTCGCGCCGGACTCGGTGCGCGGACCCGAGATGCAGGTCGTCTTCCAGCGGCTCATGCCGAAGGAGCTGACCGCGCGCGGCGTCGCCACGAGCGACGAGATCTGCCGCGCGATCGGCGCCGCCGTCGCCGCGCTGCGCGACGACGCGAGCAGCGAGACGCCGGAGGCGATCTTCGGGCGGCTCGCCGGAGCGAAGGCCTAGGTCCCTCCGAGCAGCGCGCGCTTCAGATCCTCCGACACCGGGTGCGCGCCGAGCCAGTTGCGCATCAGCGCCGGGAAGAACGCCTCGTCGGGGATGGGCGCGCCGCGCGGCTTGCCGTCGAACGAGACCTGCGTGCCGCTGCCCGGGACGAAGTCGAGCACGATGCGCGTGCCCTTCTCGATCGTGCCCGGGCCGACCGCGGCCTCGAGCGCCGCGATGCTCGGCTGGAGCTTTCGCATCGCCGCCTCGTCGTGGTTCGCGCGCAGGCTCGTCTGGAGCGCCTCGACGAACTCCGGCGCATCCACGCTGCGCAGCATCTGGATCGCGACGCGCTTGCGCCCCGGCGCCGAGATGGCGGCCTCGGCCGAGGCCACGCGCGCCGGCAGATACAGCCCGATCGCGTAGACGTCGAACAGGTACCGCGTGCGCAGGCCCGCGCCCGAGAGCACGAGCGACGTCCCCGGCGCGACCTCGAGCTGCGCGGGGAACTCGACGCCCTCCACCTCGAGCGCGCGCGCCGCGACGCCGCCGACGAGCAGCGCGGCCATCAGCGCGCACGCGCGCAGACCCGCATGGGTTCTCATGTCGTCGCTCCCTCCACGCGTGCGATCGCGATCCGATAGAACTCGTAGCCGCGCATGTCGGCGGCCCGCTCGCCGTAGGCGAGGCGCCGGTACTCCGCCGCGCCGAGGTCGCTCTCGAGCCGCAGCCCGCGCGCGGCCAGGAAGCTCGCGAGCTGCGCCGGATCGATGCCGAAGGTCCAGCGCTCGCCGGCCTCCGCGAGCGTCGCCATCAGCCGCTCGGTGCCGAAGAACCGACCCGGGTTCGCGAGCACGTCGGCATGGACGTAGGTGAAGATCACCTGGCTTCCCGGCGCGCTGCGCGCGCACCAGCGCAACGTCGTGTCGACGGCCTCGGCGCTCAGGTAGTTGGTGACGCCCTCCCAGAGGAAGACCGTGCGGCGCGCGCGCTCGAAGCCGGCCTCGGCCATGGCGCGCTCGAGGTCGCGCTCGTCGAAGTCGGTCGCGACGAAGCGCACGCCCTCCGGCAGCGCGCCGAGCTCGCGCACGAGCGCCTCGCGCTTGCGCGCCTGCGTCGCCGGGTGGTCGACCTCGAAGACGCGCGCGCCCTTCAGCGCGGGCAGGCGCAGCGCGCGCGAGTCGAAGCCGGCGCCGAGGATGACGAGCTGCTCGGCGCCCTCGGCGAAGGCCGCGCGCACCGCCTCGTCGAGGATGCGCGTGCGCGCGACGGCCGAGGTGCGCGCGCCCGGCCAGCGGCTGTCGATGTAGCGAGCGGCGAGCGTGTGGACGGCCGGCAGCTGCGCCGCGCGCGCGACGAACGCGAGCGACGGCCGCAGGAACGCGCGCGCCAGCGGATCCTCGCAGCGCCGCGCGCGCGCAGGCGCCGCCGTCTCGAGCGCCCGGAACAAGGCCATGTACTCCGCCGTGCGGCTGGCGTGCCCTTCTCTCACCGGAGGTCTCCTCGACCGCGGGCGCACGTTCGGGAGATACTGGCTCGCGAACGCAGAGGATGCATCCATCCCGCTCGCGCGCGCGCTAGTTCGGCGCGCCGACGAGCGGCGGCGCCTTCCACTTGCCGTCGAGCACGGACGCCTCCGGCAGGTAGATGCGCAGCGCCGCCGCGAAGGGACCCTTCGGCGCGGGCAGCCAGTTCGACTCCAGCTCGCTGCCGGGCGAGTCCGCCTGGAGGTAGAGCGTGATGCCGCCGTCGGCGTCGCGCTTCAGACCGGGCAGCATCGGCGAGTTGATCAGGTAGCGCTTCAGCGGATTCGCCACGAGCAGCGACTCCGGCAGCTTGTACATGGTGAGCGACCAGAAGGCCTTCGCCGGCGGCAGCGCATCCTTCGCGAAGTGGAGCGTGTAGCGCTCCTTCGAGGCGTCGAGCGCGCCGCCTTCGCTGTCCGACGCGTAGATGACGTAGAACGCCTCCTGCTTCGAGTTGCCGTAGATGCCCACCTGCGCGGCGAGCGCGCGCTTCACGTAGTCGGTGCCGAGCGTGGCGCGATCGCCGAAGAGACCCGACGACGACTTCGTCTGCGCGCGCAGCTTGTCGATCTCCTGCTGGCCCTGGATCATGCCCTTCACGAAGCCGATGCGTTCCTCCTTCGAGAGGCCGTCGAGCGTGAACGGCTTGCCGCCCGGCACCACGCGGATCTTCTCGAAGCGC
>DASUFZ010000351.1:0-35488 GCA_036274295.1 Myxococcota bacterium | reverse complement strand
GGAGACGCACGACCACACGGCGGCGACGCGCGATCTCGAAGGGCTCTGGGACGGACCGCTCGGCCACGCGCCCGTGCGCGGTGGCGCCGACCGCGAGGAGGCGCGCATCCAGCGCCTGCTCGAAGGCGCGGTGGCGGACCTGCGGCGCGGCGAGAACGCGCGGGCGTCCGTCGCGCTCGAGGCGATCCTGCGCGAGTCGCCGATGCGCCCGGAGCCGCACTGGTACCTGGCGCTCCTCGACCGTCACCGCGGCCGCTACGACTCGGCCGAGGCCCATCTGCGCACGTTCCTCGCGTCGAGCGGCGACGGCCTCGAGGGCTGGCGGGCATCGGCGCTGCGCCGTCTCGGCGAGCTCGCCGACGAGCGCCGCGCGAGCGACGCGTCGCGCGCGAGCGATCCCGACGGCTGGCTGACACGCGACGGCGTCCACTTCCGCCTGACGGTCGATCCCGCGCTCGGCGGCGGATCGGCTGCCTTCGCGGATACCGTGCTCCTCTACCTCGAGCAGGCGCGCGAAGCCGCGTCCCAGCGTCTCGGCGCCGTGGCGGTCGAGCCGATGGGCGTCGTGCTCTACGGCCGCGGCACCTACGACCGCACCCACGCCGACCGCTTCTCCTTCCGCACCGTCGGCTTCTTCGACGGGCGCATGCACGTGGTGTCGGCCGCGCATCCCGCCGGCGAGCTGCGCGCGCTGCTCTTCCACGAGTACGTGCACGCGGTCTTCCGCGGCCGCACCGGCGGCGATCAGCCCTACTGGCTGAACGAAGGCCTCGCGGAGCTCTCCGAGCGCGACTCGCGCTCGCAGCCGGGGCTGACGCGCAGCGAGCGCTCGCTGCTGCACCGGCGGCGCCAGGCCTCCGCGTGGATCCCGCTCGAGCGGCTCGCGCCGAGCTTCTCCGGTCTCGACGACGAGGACGCGCGCGCCGCCTATCTCCAGGCGGCGGCGGCGGCGTCCTGGATCGAGGTGCACAGCGACCGCGCGGCGCGCGGCCGTCTGCTCGCGCTGCTCGGCGAGGGCCGCAGCGACGACGAGGCCCTGCGCGCGGCGCTCGGTCTCGACACCGCCGCGATCGACGCGGCGCTCCAGCGCGACATCGCGTCCGAATTCGCGAACGTCGCCGACGCGCCGGGCGAGGCGAAGCCGAGCGCCCGCGCACGCTAGGCGTGCTGCGCCGCCGCGCGCGAGGTCGCGGCGCCCGGAGCCTCCTCGCGGCGCTGCCGGTAGAGCAGGTACGTGAGCGGCCCGAGGGACCCGAGCGTCAGGGTGAGCGCGACGAAGGGCCAGGTGGGGATCCCGCGCCGGCGGGCGTCCGCGACGACGAAGCCCGTCGCGACGGCGAGCGCCAGCAGGAAATCGATGATCACCTGGGCGCCCCACCAGCTGCCCTCGGCGAAGGCCAGGGTGATGGGTACGAAGGCGAAGTAACCGTCCATGTAGATGGCGAATGCCGTGAAGAGGGCGAAGTCGACGACGAGGGTCCAGAGCGCGAGCTGCTTCCAGGACATGTGTGGCCTCCGATCCCGGGGTGTGTGCCGGCGGGCGCGGCCGGCGGTCCGGTGCGGAACGACGAAGAGCAACGAGCGTGCCGGCGCCCGCACGCGCTCGGCGGCCACGCGAGGGCTCCAGCGTTGCAGTGCTGCAACGTCGCACGCGGCGCCGTTGCAACGCCGCGCAGCGCCGGCGCTCCGCGGCACCCCGTGTGGCGGGCACGGCGCTTGCTCCGTGCCGGGATACGTTTCCGGAGGAGATGTCCGTGGTCGAAGTCGAAGTCGCACCTGCCAGGGAGCGGCCCGCCGAGCTGCGCTGGCACTGGCACTGGCTCGGCGCGGCGATCGGCGTCGTCGCTGGCGCGATCGACGTCGCCATCATGCTCCAGTTCGGCGTGGAGATGCGGCTCGGCGGCCTCGACGCCACCGCCGGCGTGCTGGCCTTCATCGCCGCGAACTACGCGGTGATCGGCTACGCGGTGGGGCGGACGCTCCAGGGCCGCGCGCGCGCGCAGCGCGACGCCGAGACGATCGCGCGGCAGCTCGCCGAGCTCGAGCACGCCCAGCGCGAGCTGGTGCAGCAGGAGAAGCTCGCGGCCATCGGCAGGATGGCGGCGGGTGTCGCCCACGAGGTCCGCAATCCGCTCGGGGTGATCCGCGCGTCGGCCGCGATGGTCCAGGACAGCTTCGCGCCGGGCGACGACGCGCACCGCGCTTGCGATTTCATCTGCCAGGAGATCGACCGGCTGAACGCGCTGATCGCCGCGCTGCTCTCGTTCTCGCGCCCGGCCGAGCTGCGCCGCCACATGGTGTCGATCGAGAACGTGGTGGAGCGCGCACTGGCGCTGGCAGGTGACCAGCTGCGCCGGCGCCGCATCGCGCTCGATCGCGAGTCGTCGCCGGACGTCCCGCTGCTGCCCGCGGATCCCGACCTCGTCTCCCAGGTCATCTACGACCTGCTCTGCAACGCGACCGAGGCGCTCGGCGAAGGCGGGCGCATCGCGGTGCGGACCGCGCGCAGCGTGGAAGGCATCTGCGTCGAGGTCGCCGACTCCGGCGCGGGCGTCGCGCCGGAGGTCGCCGCGCAGCTCTTCGAGCCCTTCTTCACGACCAAAGCGAGCGGCACGGGTCTCGGCCTCTCGATGGCCGAGCGCATCGCGCGCGCGCACGGCGGCACCCTCGCCTTCGTCGCGGGGCGCGGCCTCGGCCCGGGCGGCCGCGGTGCCTGCTTCCGGCTCCTGCTGCCGCTCGCGCCCGCGCCGTTGGGACTCCCCTCGTGAATCCGCGCGTGCTCGTGCTCGACGACGAGCAGCGCATGGCGGACATCGTCGCCATGGTGCTGCGGCGCGACGGACACGACGTCACCACCTTCACCGACGCGGAGGCAGCGCTTGCCGCGCTCGAGGCCTCTCCTTTCGATCTGCTCGTGACCGACCTGCGCATGCCCGGGGCCGACGGCATCGAGGTGCTGCGCCGCGCGCGCGTGTCCTGCCCCGACCTGCCCGTGATCCTGATGACCGCGCATGCGAGTGTCGCGACGGCGATCGAGGCGATGAAGCTCGGCGCGGTCGACTACGTCGAGAAGCCGTTCAACAACGAGGAGCTGAAGGCGCTGGTGCGCCGCGGTGTCGATCTCACGCGGCTGGCCCGCGAGAACCGCAGCCTGCGCGGCACCCTGCGCGCCCGCCACGGCCTGGACGGCATCGTCGCAGAGAGCCCCGTCATGCAAGAGGTGCTGGCGCTGGTGCGGCGGGGCGCCGCTGCGCCGAGCACGGTGCTGATCCAGGGCGAGAGCGGCACCGGCAAGGAGCTGATCGCGCGCGCGATCCATTGCGAGAGCGAGCGCGTGGCCGGGCCCTTCGTCGCCGCGAACTGCAAGGCCTTCGCGGAGGGGCTGCTCGAGTCGGAGCTGTTCGGACACGAGAAGGGGGCTTTCACCGGCGCGCACCGCGCGCGCACCGGCCTGTTCGAGGAGGCCTCGCGCGGCACCCTGTTCCTCGACGAGATCGGCGAGGTGAGCCCCGATTTCCAGGGAAAGCTCCTGCGCGTGCTGCAGGAGAAGCAGGTGCGGCGCGTCGGCGGCGAGGGCTCGCACCCGGTCGACGTGCGGCTCGTCGCGGCCAGCAACCGCGATCTGCGCCAGGCGGTGTCGGAGGGCCGCTTCCGCGAGGACCTCTACTTCCGCCTCGCGGTGATTCCGATCTCGCTGCCGCCGCTGCGCGAGCGCCGGGAAGACGTGCTGCCGCTCGCGCGCCACTTCCTCGCGCGCTGGAACGCCGAGCTACGCCGTCAGGTGACGGGCTGGAGCGACGAGGTCGAGCGCTACCTCGAGAGTCACGGCTGGCCCGGCAACGTGCGCGAGCTGGAGAACACGCTCGAGCGAGGCGTTGCGCTCGCGCGCGGCGCGCGGATCGAGATGGACGACCTGCTGATCGAGCCGGACCGCGAGACGGGAGCGCAGGGCGCGGCGGGTGCGCACGGCCTGCACGACTTCCTGGAGCTCGCCGCGGAGGAGAAGATCCGCGCGGCGCTCGCGGCGACGGGCGGCAAGCGCGTCGAGGCGGCGCGCGCCCTCGGCATCGACCGCACGACGCTGTATCGCCTGATCCGGAAGTATGGGATCGAAGAGTCCTAGGCCAGTCCTTCGTCGAGCAGCCGCGACGCCTCGAGCAGCAGCTGCGTCACGGTGGCCTCGATCGTGCGGGCCGGCGCCTGGGGATCGGGCTCGAAGTGGAAGCGGCCCGACTGCGCGTTCACCAGCGCGACGGCGGCGTCGAAGCCGGCCTGGCCCTTGGTCTGCGCGTGCACCGGGTCGCCGCGCTGGAGCCACAGGCGCCCGCAGGCGCCGTCGGAGTCGATCACGAGCACTCCCGTCTTGCGCCCCATCTCCAGGATCTGGAGGACGGCGAAGGCCGGGATCTCGGCCAGGTTGCCGCGGAACGACTCGCCGTTCGTGCTGCGCTCGACGAAGAGGGTCTGCGCCTCCTCGCCCGGCTCCGCGACGACGCCCGGCTCGGCGTCGACCTGACAGAAGACGATGTCGGTCGAGCCCACCTGGATGCGATCGCCCGGCTTCAGCGCCTGCTCGTCGATGCGCTCGCCGTTGATCCAGGTCCCATTGGTGCTGAGCAGGTCGTGCACCACGTGCTGGCCGCCCCCGCAGACGATCTTGGCGTGGCGCCGCGAAGTGTCGGGGTCGGTCAGCTTCAGGTGGGCCGTCTTGCTGCGCCCGATGAAGACCTCTCCCTGCGTGGGCAGGGTGAGCGGCGGCTGCGGAGGCGCGAAGAGCATGGCGGTGCGGGCCATCGAGACACTGCGTCGGCCACGCGCGCCCTCTTCTTTATGGGTATGGAGCCCCCCATGGGGGTCAATCGTCGGACCGGCGGACCCGGAAGCCGGCCTCGCCGGCCGGGGCCTCCTCGCCGAGCTCGACGCTCTCCACCCGGGCTGCCGGCGGGCCCCGTCGCACGAAGGCGACGAGGGCCTCCACCGATTCGGGACGGCCCTCGAAGACCGCCTCCACCGCGCCGTCCGCGCAGTTCCGCACCCAGCCGTCCACGCCCTCTCGCCGCGCCTCCTCGGCCGTCGCGCCCCGGAACCAGACGCCCTGGACGCGGCCGCGGATGCGCGCGCGCACGCGCACGCGCGCCCGGGACGCCTTCGCGTCAGTCATCGCGCGGCGCGGCGTAGTACTCGAAGTCGACCAGGTTCTCCTTCAGGTAGTCGCGCAGGCGGTTGACGATGCGCGCTTCGAGCTGGCGGATGCGCTCGCGCGAGACGCCGAGCTCATCGCCGAGCTCCGCCAGCGTCTTCGGCTCGTCGGCCAGCACGCGCTCCTCGATCAGCTTGCGATCGCGCTCGGAGAGCGTCTCGGCGAACTCGCGCACCTTGGTCATGAATACGCGACGCAGCTCGGCGTCGGCGACGGTCTGCTCCGCCGACGGCTCGCCGCCCGAGATGAAGTCGCCGTACTCGGCGCGGGTCGGCTCGTCGCGGTGCGCCGGCGCGTTCAGCGAGAGGTCGCCCTCGTTGAGGCGCTGATCCATGTCGACGACGTCCGCCTCGCTGACGTCGAGGCGCTCGGCCAGCAGCTTCGGCTCCACGTCGAAGCCCTTGCGCTCGAGCTCGCGCTTCTCCTTGTTCAGGCGGAAGAAGAGCTTGCGCTGCGCGCGCGTCGTGCCGAGCCGCACGATGCGGAAGTTGTCGAGGATGTATTTCAGGATGTACGCGCGGATCCAGTAGGCCGCGTAGGTGGAGAGCTTCACGCCCTGGTAGGGGTCGAAGCGCTGCACCGCCTCCATCAGGCCGACGTTGCCGCTCTGGATCAGGTCGAGGACGTTGACCCAGGCGCGCCGGTACTCCATCGCGATCTTGACGACGAGGCGCAGGTTCGCGAGCACGAGCTGGCGCGCGGCCTCGAGATCGCGCTCCTTCGTCCAGCGCAGCGCGAGCTGCTGCTCCGCCTCGCGGCTGATCGGCGCGTGGTGCGCGAGCTCGGCCATGTAGGCCGAGAGCGTGTCGAAGCGGCCGAGCGCGCGGTCGGCGGGTCCGGCCGCGTTGGCGGGCATGCGCCGCGCCGGAGCGGCGGGAAGGACCTCGGGCCGGCGAACGTCCGGCGGATTCTCCGGGTTGCGGGGGGGCTCGGCCATCGAGCGGGCGAACGTAGCGGAGCGCGTCGGCCGGGCGGCGCGCTCCGCTGACGAACTCCCGGACCGCTTCCTACTTGTGGAAGGTGCGGATGTAGGCGATCAGGTCGGCGAGCTGCGCGTCCGTGAACGCCGGCCACGGCGCCATCAGCGGCGAGCCGCCGAACTTCATCGCGCCGTTGTGGATCACGTTCTTGAGATCCGCGTCGGTGCCGGCCTTGCCGTCCTTGTCCGTGTCGAACTTGAAGTCGGCCTTCGTGAAGTCCCGAGGGGGCGGATTCAGCGATTTGCCGACCGGGCCGTCGCCCTTGCCGCCGTCGCCGTGGCACGAGGCGCAGTTCGTGGTGAAGAGCGTCTTGCCGGCGGCGGCATCTCCGGCGGCCGACGCGGCCAGCGGCGCGAGCAGGGCCGAGGCGAGCAGCGCCACGGCGAGATTGCGGAGCTTCACGATCGTCATGAGAGGATTCTCCAATCGAGGTTGAGGAACGACACGCGGCTCGGTCGAGCCGGACAGAGAATTCGGGTGTGGAGAGAGGAGGAGGAGGCGGGCGGAGACGGCGCGGGCCGCGAGGGTAGGGACGGGTGCCCGGGCGGGCAAGCGGACGGCGCGCTCAGCCGCGCAGCCCGGCGGGATCCCAGTGGCGCAGCAGCTCGACCAGCAGACGCACGCCGACGCCCGTCGCGCCCTTGCGCTGGATCGGGCCGGCCTTGTTCGTCCACGCGGTGCCCGCGATGTCGAGGTGCACCCACGGCGTGTCGCCGACGAAGTGCCAGAGGAAGGCCGCGGCGGTGGAGGATCCGGCGGGTCGCCCGCCCGTGTTCTTGATCTCGGCGATCTCGCTGCGGATGTCCTCCTTGTGGGAGTCGAGCAGGGGCATCGGCCACGCGCGCTCGCCCGTCGCGTCGCCCGCCGCGCGCACGAGCTCGATGAGCTTCGCGTTGTTTCCGAAGAGTCCCGTCACGTTGTGACCCAGTGCGACCACCATCGCGCCCGTCAAGGTGGCGAGGTCGACGATCGCGTCCGGCTTCCAGGTCGTGCGCGCGTAATGCAGCGCATCGGCCAGTACGACGCGGCCCTCGGCGTCCGTATTCAAGACCTCGATGGTCTTGCCGGCCATCGTGGTGACGACGTCGCCGGGGCGGTAGGCGGTGGCGCTCGGCATGTTCTCGGCCGCGCCGATCACGCCGACGACCGGCGTCTCGAGCTCGAGCAGCGCGGCGGCGCGCAACGTGCCGATCACGGCGGCGGCGCCCGACATGTCGTGCTTCATCTCGTCCATGCCGGCGGACGGCTTGATCGAGATGCCGCCCGAGTCGAACGTGATGCCCTTGCCGACCAGCGCCACGGGCTTGCGCGCGCCGCGGCTCTTCTTGCCCTTGGGCTGGTACTCGAGCGCGATCAGCCGCGGCGGGTTGGCGCTGCCGCCGCCGACGGCCAGGATGCCGCCCATGCCGAGCTTCTTCATCGCCGGCACGTCGAGCACGCGCACCTTCAGGCCGAGCTCGCGCCCGACGCGCCGCACCTCGGCTGCGAGCGCCTCGGGAGGCAGCGCGTTGGCAGGCAGGTCGGAGAGGCGGCGCGCCAGGTTCTGCGACTCCGCGATCGCGATGCCGACCTGCGCGGCGCGGCGCGCATCGGCCACGGCGGCGCCGCGCGCGACCAGCAAGGAGAGCGCGGCGACGCGTCCCGGCGCGTCGTCGCCGCCGTTCTTGCGGTAGTCGCCGAAGCGGTAGCCCGCGAGCAGTGCTCCTTCCGCCAGCGCCTGCACCGCGCCGACCGCGTCCTTCGCATCGGGCGCCATCAGCGCGACGCGACCGGCGCGGCGTCGCGCGGCCTCGCGCACGCAGCGTCCCGCGAGCGAGCGCAGCGCGTCGCTGTCGAGCTTCGCGGTGTCGCCGACGCCGAGCAGCAGCACGCGCTTCGCGCGCAGTCGGCGATCGGGATAGAGCAGCAGGCTCTGATCGGGCTTGCCCTGGAAGTCGCCGCTCGCGATCGCCGCGCGCAGCTGTCCGCGAGTCGCGCGATCCGCGCTCGCGAGCGCGGAAGGCAGCTTCGTCGCGCGCTTCTCGAAGCGTGCGACGGGCAGCGCGAGCAGATCGGCGCCGGCTTCGCCGGGATTGCGCGCATCGACAGTGATCTTCATCACCTTCCCTCGCTCTCGACATCTTGCCCGGATGGGCGTGGGCTCCTAGACTCGCGCGCCGCGTCAATCTGACGCGACTCAACACGAGAGAATGATGGGCATCCTCGTCGGGACGGCGTCGGGGGGACGTCTCGCGGGACTCGATGGTCCATGGGGGCGCTGAGTCTCGTCTGGCAGGCGAGCTGGCTGGTTCAGCTGGTGCTGCTCTGCCTGGTCCTCTTATCGATCTTCTCCTGGGCCATCATCCTGTTCAAATCGCGCGAGCTTCGACGCGCGCAGCAGGATAGCGAGGCCTTCCTCGAGGTCTATCACGAGGGCTCGCTGGAGCAGGCCTACGACGCGGCGCGCGATCTCGATCGCAGCCCGCTCGCGGCCGTGTTCCTGTCGGCGCACGTCGAGCTGAAGCGGCTCGCGCGCGCGAGCGGCAAGGCGCTCACGCCGACGCGCGCGAACGTCGAGGTGCTCGCGCGCAACCTCGGCTGGACCGGATCGCGCGAGAGCCTGCGGCTCGAGCGCGGCTTCGGCTTCCTGGCGACGACGGGCAGCGCGGCGCCGTTCATCGGCCTCTTCGGCACCGTGATCGGCATCATCAACGCCTTCGAGAAGATCGGGCAGGCGGGCTCGGCCAGTCTCGCGGTGGTCGCGCCCGGCATCGCGGAGGCGCTGATCGCGACGGCCGTGGGCCTCTTTGCCGCGATCCCCGCCACCATCTTCTACAACATCTTCGTGGGCCAGCTGCGCGGCATCACTGCGGCGATCGATCTCTTCATCGCCGAGTACGAGGGTGACCTGCGGCGCATGGCGGCCGCGGACGAGGGCTAGCCGTGGGCGCCCAGCGGCAGGGCGGGTCGCAGCGCCCGCTCTCCGAGATCAACGTCACGCCGTTCGTCGACGTGGCGCTCGTGCTGCTGATCATCTTCATGGTCACCGCGCCGATGCTCCAGCAGGGGCTCGAGGTCGACCTCCCGAAGACGACCACGCAGAACCTGCGGCTGCAGAAGGAGCCTCTCGTGATGACCGTGCGCAAGGACGGCAAGATCTTCCTCGCGCGCCGCGAGATCCCGCTGGAGGAGCTCGAAGCGAAGCTCACGGCGATCCTCGAGGGTCTCGACGACAAGGAGATCTTCCTGCGCGCGGACACGAAGGCCGAGTACGGCCTGGTGGTGAAGGCGCTGGCGGCTGCGCGCGCCGCGGGTGCTACGAAGCTCGGCATGGTCACGGAACCGAAGTCGTAGACTGGCTACGGGGGTGACGGGTGACCGGCGCAAGCGACGGGCAGCACGACCTGCGGCAGCGGGAGTTCCGCCGCTTCGTCGGCTGGTCGGCGTGCGCGCACCTCGCGGTGCTGGGGCTGGCGGTGATCTCGCCCTTCTCGGGGACGCGCATCGATCCGTCGCAGGTGATCGCGGTGGACCTGGTCTCGCTGCCGGCGTCGGCGCTCGCGCCTTCGCAGGCGCCCGCGCCGCCGGCGCCGAAGAAGGCCGCGCCTCCGCCCGAGGAGAAGGTGGTGCCGGCGCAGCCCGAGCCGCCGAAGCCCAAAGAGATCGTGCTGCCGAAGAATCCGGAGCGCGAGCCGTCCAAGCCCAAGCCGAAGCCGAAGGAGGCGACGCCGAAGCCGCAGCCCGAGAAGGATCTCGAGGATCTGCTGGCGGACATGCGGAAGGAGGCGGGAGAGACCGAGCCCGCGCCGACACAAGCGCCGGCGGAGCAGGCGACGGCGGCGGCGCCGAGCGGTGTCACGGGCGCGACGGTGGCGGTCTCGCCGGAGGTGCTGGCCTGGATACGCAAAGCGAAGGTTCACGTGCGTGGCGTGTGGGTGGTGCCGCCGGGGTTCCGGCGCGAGGCGCTCGAGACGCACGTGACGGTCGAGCTCGACGCGTCGGGCGCCGTCATCGGCGAGCCGGAGATCACGCAGCGCTCGGGCAATCCCTGGTACGACGAGAGCGTCGTGCGCGGCATCACGAAGGCCAGCCCGCTGCCGCCGCCGCCGCATGCGGGCGAGTGGGACTTCGTGTTCCTGCCCAACGAGGACTGAGGATGCGCGCGTCACACGCCGTGCTGCTGCTGGTCGCCGTGCTCGCCGCAGCTCGCGCGCACGCCCAGGACCGGGCGCCGGTCGTCATCGAGGGCGGGAAGGGCAAGAGCTACCGCATCGCCGTCCAGCGCTTCGCCGACAACTCGACGCCGAAGAGCGACGACCGCATCTCGCGCTTCCGCGACGCGCTCCAGGACGCGCTCGAGTTCTCGGGACTCTTCCAGCGCATCCCGGACGGCGCCTTCCTCGGTCCGCTCACGACGGACTCCGTCGACGACGGCGCGCCGATCGCGTGCCCCGACTGGACGCAGATCGGCGCGGACGCGCTGCTCCAGGGCGAGATCGCGCGCGACGCGAACGGATTCCAGGTCGCGTTCCGCGTCTGGGACACGGCGCGCTGCCGCGATCTGATGCGGCGCCGCTACTCGCAGAAGGCCACCGCGAATCCCGAGGAGGTCGCGCGCCGCGTCGCCGACGACGTGGTCGAGGCGTTCCTCGGCGTGCGCGGCGTGTCGAGCACCGAGATCGCCTTCGTGTCGGACCGCACCGGCAACAAGGAGATCTACGTGATGGAGGCGGACGGCAGCGGCGTCCGCAAAGCCACCGCCAATCGCTCGATCAACAACTTCCCGAACTGGTCGCCCGACGGGCAGGCCATCGCCTACACCTCGTATCGACAGGGCAACAAGCCGCTCATCTTCCTGTCGAGCCGCGGCGCGCTGCGGCCCGGGCGCCTGCTGGCGACCGACGGGCGCTCGCAGTACCGCGCCGTCTTCGATCCGACCGGCGAGCGCCTGGCGGTCGTGCTCTCGAACGGCGGCTCCTCCGAGATCGTCAGCGTGACGACCGCCGGCAAGGATCTGCGCAAGCTCACGAGCTCGAGCGCGATCGAGGTGTCGCCGAGCTACTCGCCCGACGGCAACCGCATCGTCTTCGTCTCCGACCGCACCGGCGCGCCGCAGCTCTACATCATGGACGCGAACGGCGGCGCCGCGCAGCGCCTGACCTTCAACGGGGCCTACAACACGAATCCCGCCTGGTCGCCGGACGGGCTCTGGATCGCCTACGAGACGCGCGTCGACGGCCAGTTCGACATCTGGCTGATCGATCCGGAGGGCAAGGTGAACGTGCCGCTCGTCACCAACGAGCGCAGCGACGAGGCGCCCGCCTGGGCGCCGAACTCGCGACACGTCGTCTTCTCGTCGACGCGGCGCGGCCGCGCCGACCTCTACATGATCGATCGCGACGGATCGAATCTGCGTCGCCTGACGGGCGACGCCGGGAACAACACCGCTCCGTCCTGGGGCCCGTTCCCGCGCTGAGCAAACGGGGGGATCGCCATGAAATCGAAGCACGCCAGCGTCTGGCTCGCCGCGCTCGCGCTGTCGCTCGCGAGCGTCGCCTGCGTCACGCCGGCCGAGTTCCGCAAGGTCCAGAAGCGGGTGACCGACCTGGAGCGCGGGAGCGGCAAGTCCGGCGACGGTGATCGCACGCGCATCGCCGACATCGGCGCGCAGCTCGACGAGATCAACCGCAACATCCAGGAGCTGCAGGGGCGGATCGAGGTCGTCGAGCACCGCACGCAGGAGGCGCTCGACGAGGCGCGCGCCGCGCGCTCCGACGCGTCGCGCCCGCCGCCGACGGGGGCCGCGCCGCCCGAGGTCGGCAGCGCTCCCGCCGCCGGAGACGCGTCGCAGGAGATGCAGGACTACCGGGCGGCGTACGCCGAGTGGCGCGCGGACAATGCGGCCGGTTGTATTGACCGCTTCACCAAGTTCCTGCAAACTTATCCGGCTTCGGAAAATGCCGACGACGCGACCTACTGGCTCGCCGACTGCTACTTCAAGCAGGGGAACTTCTCGGCAGCAGTGCTGCGCTTCGACGATGTCGCGCGGCAGTACCCGAAGGGGAACAAGGCGGCCGACGCACTGTATCGACAAGGGGAAGCGCTGCTCCGCATGGGTCACGCGAAGGCTGCAGGCAACGCCTTCGAGAAGGTTCTGCGCGACTACCCCGGCTCGGCGCGCGCTCCCGAAGCCAAGCGTCAGCTCGATCTGCTCAAAACCAGCTAGGCGCGATCGCAATCACTTCGATCGGAGAAACAGGCGTTGAACAAGCGGGATCTCGAGCGCTTCCGGAAGCTCTTGACGGAACAGCGGGAACAGATCAGGGGCAACACGAAGAAGGCGTTGTCGGGCGACATCCACGTCGATCCCGACGACTTCCCCGACGAGATGGACATCGCGTCGTCGGAGATGACCCTGCAGTTCGCGGGACGGCTGCGCGAGCGCGAGCAGGGTCTGCTCGCAAAGATCGACGCGGCGCTCGTCAAGATCGAGAGCGGGGAGTACGGCGAGTGCGTGATGTGCGGCGAGCAGATCGGCGTCGCGCGGCTGCGCGCGCGACCGGTCGCCGAGCTGTGCATCGACTGCAAGTCGGAGCAGGAGAAGCTCGAGCGCCGCACGAGCTGACCCGCTCGAACAACGGCGCAGATGGCCGCAGATGCGAGGCGCGCGACCGAGGCCCGCGGAGGCGTACTCTAGGTACGTCGAGCAGGGCCGAGGGAGCGCAACGATGCAGATGCGGCTAGATGCGTCGTTGGTGCTCGGGATCGAGAGTTCCTGTGACGAGATGGCGGCCGCCGTGGTGCGCCGCGGCCGCGAGGTGCTCGCGACATGCGTGCAGGGCCAGCACGAGCTGCACCGCCCCTACGGCGGCGTCGTGCCGGAGCTCGCCTCGCGCGACCACGTGCGCCAGGTCTCGGCGGTCGTGGCGGCGGCGCTCGCGCAGGCGGGCGTCGCGGCGGAGGCGCTCTCGGGCGTCGCGGCGACGGCCGGACCGGGGCTCGTCGGCTCGCTGCTGGTCGGGCTCAGCTTCGGCAAGGCGCTGGCCTATCGGCTCGGCGTGCCGCTCGTCGGCGTGCACCATCTGGCCGGCCACCTCGCCGCCGCCGAGCTCGCGGATCCCGAGCTGACACCGCCCTACGTCGGGCTGGTGATCTCCGGCGGTCACACGGCGCTGTATCGCATCGAGGCCGAGGGGGCGCCGCGCCTGCTCGGCGAGACGCGCGATGACGCGGTCGGCGAGGCCTTCGACAAGGTGGCTGCGCTGCTCGGGCTGCCGTATCCGGGTGGGCCCGCCGTCGGGCGCGCGGCGGAGAGCGGATCGACGCAGGCCGTGGCGCTGCCGCGTCCGCTCGTCGGCGCGCCGGGCCTCGATTTCTCCTTCAGCGGGCTGAAGACGGCCGTGGCGCTCGAGGTGGAGAAGCGCGGCGCCCTCGGACCGCAGGACGTGGCGGACGTCGCGGCCTCGTTCGAGGCGGCGGCGGTCGACGTGCTGGTGGCGCGCGCGCGCCGCGCGCTGCGCGATCAGGGGCTCGCACGCCTGGCCGTCGTCGGTGGCGTCGCGGCGAACCGGCGCCTGCGCGCCGCGCTCGCGGACGCCGCCGGGAAGGACGGCTTCCATCTCGCGCTGCCGCCGGCCTCGCTCTGCACGGACAACGCCGTGATGATCGCCGCGGCCGGTGCGCGCCTGCTCGCGCGCGGCGAGGACCACGGCCTGGCCCTCAACTCCTTCTCCCGGGTGCCGCTCGGCGCGGCGCCCTGGGTGGCGGAGTGAGCGCCGGCGAGATCCGCGCCCTGCTGGCGCGCCACGGGCTCGCGGCGCGCCGCAGCCTCGGCCAGAACTTCCTCGTCGACCCGCGACGCGCCGAGAAGCTCGTGACCCTGGCGGGTGTCGAGCCCGGAGACGCGGTGCTCGAGATCGGCACCGGGCTCGGCATCCTGACCCGCGCGCTGGCCGCGCGCGGCGCGCGCGTCACCACGATCGAGGTCGATCCGGGCCTGCAGCGCGCGCTGCGCGACGAGTCGCTGCTGCCGGAGGGCGTGCGCCTCGTCGAGGGAGACGCCCTCGCACTCGACCTGGCGGCGCTGCTCGACGAGGCGCGCCCGCCGCGCCGCGTGGTCGCCAACCTGCCGTACTCCGTCGCCGCGCCGCTACTGCGTCACCTGCTCGACCTCGCCGACCGCCTGGAGGACTGGTCGGTCATGCTCCAGCGCGACGTCGCGGCGCGCCTGCTGGCTGCGCCCGGCACGCGCGACTACGGCTCGCTGACGGTGCTCCACCGCCTCGTCGTGGAAACGCGGCGCTGCGACGAGCTCGCGCCGGGCTGCTTCCACCCGGCGCCGAAGGTGCGCTCGACCTTCCTGCGCATGCTGCCGCTGCGACCGCCGCCGCTGGCCGCGGGCGAGCTGGCGCGGGTCGAGCGGCTGGTGCGCGCGGCCTTCGGCACCCGGCGCAAGACGCTCGCGAACGCGCTGCGCGCGGCGGGCCTGGCGGACGCGCCGGCGCTGCTCGCGAGCGCGGGGCTCGATCCGCTGGTGCGCGCCGAGGCGCTACCTCCGGACGTCTTCGCCGCCCTCTCTCGCGCGCTCTCGCCCTCGGCCTTCCAGGGAGGCGCCGCGCAAGGAGGCCGACCCCAAGATCGGCCGACGCGCGCAAGCGCCGAAGGCGCGCGCAGCGAGGCGCAGCCGAGCGAAGGCCGGCAGCCCGAGCGCGAGCGATCAGCGAGCGCGAAGGTCCGGCAGTAATGGACGACGCCGCGCTGCTCGCAGCCCTGCTCGAGCTCGCGGCCGAGCACGATCTGCCGGTGCGGAGACTCGCTGCGGATTCGGCCTTCGAGGGGCTCTCCGCGCAGAGCGGCACCTGCCTGCTGCGCGGCCGCCGCATCGTGCTGCTCTGCGCCTCCGACCCGCCGGAGCGCCAGCTCGAGGTTCTCGCCGCCGCGCTGCGCGCCCACGCCGGACCTGCGCTCGAGATGCGTTTTCTTCCGCCCGCCATACGCGGATGTCTGGACCGAGGCGCTTGACCGTCCGGAATCCGCCTGCTTATCCTCCCGCATCCCGTAGAGGGGTCTCGCAAGTCGCGAACTCCATCGAAGGGCAACCCCAAGGAACAGAGCCCCTGGCGCCCGGCGCCGGGGACCACAGGACGCCTCGCAAAGCCCATGCTCGGATCCCCGGACGGGACCGAGACGGGGGCAGGACGGGCGGTCGCCACCACGGATGCGCGCATGCGCCGCAGGGCGCAGGGGAGCGGTCCGGAACGCGACGCAACCCCAACGCCTCCGATCCCATCGCCAGGCGTTCTGCGTTCCCCCCGACGCGAGCAGCCGAGGGCGCCCCGGAGGCGCCATGTCGACCGTGTCGCAGGAGACGGCCCGAGAGCATCGGGTCACCGCTCCGTCTCTCGCGCGCCGCAAGCGTCGCGGCGAGCCGATCTCGATGCTGACCGCCTACGACTTCCCGTTCGCGCGCATCTTCGACGGCGCCGGGATCGACGTGCTGCTCGTGGGCGATTCGCTCGGCAACGTCGTGCAGGGCCAGACGACGACGCTTCCGGTGACCCTCGACGACGTCGTCTACCACACGCGCCTCGTCAGCCGCGCGGCGACGCGCGCGCTCGTCGTCGCGGATCTCCCCTTCGGCAGCTACCAGATCTCGGCCGAGGACGCGCTCCGCAGCAGCGTGCGCTGCATCAAGGAAGGCGGCGCCCACGCGGTCAAGCTCGAGGGCGGCACGGCGGTCGCCGCGACGATCGAGCGCATCGTACGCGCCGAGATCCCCGTCATGGGCCACGTCGGGCTGACGCCGCAGGCGATCCACCGCATGGGCGGCCATCGGGTGCAGGGACGCGGCGAGGCCGGCGCCGAGCGCGTGCTCGAGGATGCGCGCGCGGTCGAGGCGGCCGGCGCCTTCGCGGTCGTGCTCGAGGGCATGCCCGCCGAGCTCGCGCGGGAGATCACGTCCGAGCTCTCGATCCCGACGATCGGCATCGGCGCGGGCGTCCACTGCGACGGCCAGGTGCTGGTGATGCACGACATGCTCGGCCTGTCGGAGTGGACGCCGTCCTTCGTGAAGGCGTACGCGAACCTCGGCGCGCTGGCGGCGCAGGCCGCTCGGCACTTCGCGGAAGAAGTGGGCAAGCGCAAGTTCCCCGGCGACGAGCACTCCTACCGCTAGGCGCTGCGATGCAGGTCGTCACCACGGTTCGCGATCTCCAGGACTACGCGGACGCCGAGCGCGCCGCGGGGCGGCGCATCGCCCTCGTCCCGACGATGGGCGCGCTCCACGCCGGTCACCTGACGCTCGTGGACGAGGGACGGCGCCGCGCGGACCGCGTCGTCGTCTCGATCTTCGTGAACCCGACGCAGTTCAACGACCCGAAGGACCTGGCCGCATATCCGCGCACCCTGGAGGCGGATCTCGCGGCCTGCGAGCAGGGCGGCGTCGACGTCGTGTTCGCGCCCGAGGCGGCGGAGCTCTACCCGGACGGCGCGCAGACGTTCGTCGAGCCGACGGAGCTGGCGAAGCCGCTCTGCGGCCGCACGCGGCCGGGCCACTTCCGCGGCGTGGCGACGGTGGTGACGAAGCTGCTCTGCGCGGCGAAGCCACACGTCGCCGTGTTCGGCGAGAAGGACTGGCAGCAGCTCGCCGTGATCCGGCGCCTGGTGCGCGACCTGCGCCTCGACGTCGAGATCGCGGGCGTGCCGACCGTGCGCGAGGCCGACGGGCTCGCGCTCTCGAGCCGCAATCGCCGCCTCGATCCCGAGGCGCGGCGCCAGGCGCTCGTGATCGCGCGCGCGCTCGACGCCGCGGAGAACGCGGTGCGCGCGGGCGAGCGCGACGCGGCGCGCCTGCTCGAGGGCGTGCGGCGCGAGATCTCCAAGTCGCCGCGCGCCGAGATCGACTACGCGGAGCTGCGCGATCCCGCGTCGCTCGCGCCGGCGCCCGCGCGCCTCGAGGCGCCGACCCTGCTCGCACTCGCCGTCTTCATGCGCCCGCAGGACGCCGGCGCGGGCGAGCCGGTCCGATTGATCGACAACCGCGTGCTGTCCGTGCAGCCGAGCTCGGAGGAATCCCCTCGATGATGCGAACCATGATGAAGGCCAAGATCCACCGGGCCACGGTCACCGAGGCCAATCTCGAGTACGAGGGGAGCATCACCATCGATCCGGATCTCCTCGAGGCGGCGGACATCCTTCCGTACGAGCGCGTCGACGTCCTCGACGTGACCAACGGCGCGCGCCTCTCGACCTACGTGATCGAGGGCGAGCGCGGCTCGGGCGAGATCTGCGTGAACGGCGCCGCGGCGCACCTCGTCAAGCCGCACGACCTCGTGATCATCTGCACCTACGTGCAGCTCGACGACGCGGAGTGCCGCGGCTTCGAGGGCACGCGCGTCTTCGTCGATCACCGGAACCGCGTCCGAGAGGTCGCCGGCAAGCGGCCGTAAGCCGAGCGAAGCTCAGAGAAGTGACCCGGTAGGCGTTACATTCCGCGGCGATGCCCGGCGGAGCCGACGAGCAGAAGGCCATCGCGACCAACCGCCGCGCGCGTTACGAGTACGAGGTGCTCGAGCGGGTCGAGGCGGGGCTGGTCCTGCTCGGCCCGGAGGTGAAGTCGCTGCGCGCGGGCAAGGCGAGCCTCACCGACGCCTACGCTTCCTTCCGCCGCGGAGAGGCCTGGCTGCACCACCTCCACATCTCGCCCTACCCGCAGGCCGGGCGCGAGAACCCCGATCCGAAGCGCGACCGCAAGCTGCTGATGCACAAGAAGGAGATCGCGCGCCTCGAGGGACGCGTCGCGGAGCGCGGGCTCACGCTCGTGCCGCTCTCGCTCTACTTCCGCGAGGGCCGCGCGAAGGTCGAGCTGGCGCTCGCGCGCGGCCGCAAGGCGCACGACAAACGCGAGGCGATCCGCGAGCGCGAGAGCGACCGCGAGCTCGCACGGGCGACGCGCCGCACCCGAGTGCGTGCGTGAGCGCCGCGGGCCGCGCCGCGACCTGCGCGCTGCTCGCAGCTGCGCTCGGCTGCGGACTGCTGCCGGTCGGGCCCTGGCGAAACGAGCCGCAGCCCGCCTCGGACTACGTCCCCGACCGGCACGACTACTCCGCCTTCCAGTCCGCCTGGCCCGATCTCCACGAGCCGAACTACCTGCCCTTCATGTCGCATCGCGTGCCGCGCGGCGCCGGCCTTCCCGATGCGCTCGTCTTCTGCCGCTGGGAGGAGGCCGACATGCCGCTCCCGGTCTACGTCGCGGCGCCGCAGATCCCGGCGTCCCTGGAGGACGAGTTCGAGCTGACCGATCCCGCCGGCTTCGTCACCGCCGTCGACCGCGCGCTCGCGATCTGGGAGCGCGAGATGGAAGGGCTGGTGCGCTTCCGGCGCGTCGACGATCCCGCCGAGGCGCGCATCCAGATCGCGCTGCGCGGCGAGGTCGCACCGGTCGACGCCGAGCGCCAGGTGCTCGGCAGCACGCGCCTGGCGCATTCGTGTGTCGTCGAGGGCACCGATCCCGACGCCGACCGCCTGCGCGTCCGCTTCGCGGCCGGCCCGCTGACGATCTACATCGCGGACGAGTTCGGCCTGCTCTCGCAGGACCAGGTCGAGTGGATCGCGCTGCACGAGATCGGCCACGCGCTCGGCATGCGCGCGCACAGCCCGATCCCGGCGGACCTGATGTACGAGGTGATGCGCGACCGCGTGCTCGTGCGCGACGGGCTCTCCGCCGAGGACTCGAACTCCTTCGTCTCGCTCTACCGGCTCCCGAACGGGACGATCTACGCCGACGCCGACGCCGCGCACGAGGACGACGATTCGCCGCCGCCGACCGGTCCGCCGATGCTCGCGCTGGCCCCGCACGTCGATTCGCGGCACGGCTTCCGCGTGAAATTGCCGTACGGCTGGATGCGCGTGGAGACGGCGCAGGGCGTGGCCGCGGTGGACGGCGTGACCTGGGACTACAGCGCTTCGTACCAGGTGGTGGTCAGCGGACAGCCGAGCCTCGACGCCTACCTCCAGCGCTACGGCGCCTGGTACGCGGGGCGCGGGCGGTTGATGCGCGGACAGGAGATCGTCGTGAACGGCCATCCTGCGCTCCAGGGCGTGCTGGTGCGGCCCGAGAGCGATCTCGTCGAGGAGCTCACCCTGATCGAGAGCGGCGACGGCCGCGTGATCGTCGTGACGGCAGAGTGCGCGGCCGAGTACTACCCGCGCTACGCGCCCTGGTTCGACGCGGTGCTGGCGAGCCTCGAGATCGAGCCCGCGCGCTAAAGCGCGCGCGCCGGGCAGCCGTTCCACGACAACCGCGCCGCTCCGTTCTCGCGCACGCCTCAAGAGACGCGTCGGTCCTGCCGATGCCGCGGCCGGGAATCCCTGCCATGGCGGCATCCAGCACTTCCAGAAGCGGTTTCGGCGCCCTGCGGACGCTTGCGCGGCGCCCCTTCGCGAGCCTGCCGTCGCGGATCATCACGCTCGTCTTCTCGGCGGCGCTCGTCACCTCCGCCGCCGTGACCTGGACCGCCACGAGCGCCACGGAGCACTTCCTGCGCCGCCAGATCAGCCAGCGCTTCCCGGCCGCGCTCGAGCGCGTCTCCGAGCGCGTGCAGCTCTGGTACGAGCAGCGCGAGCGCGACCTCGACACCTTCTCGCGCAGCGAGACCGTCGCCGGTGCCCTCGATCCGGCCGAGCGCGCCCGCGGCGAGGCGCGCCGATATCTCGTTTACGTGCGCGAGGGCTTCCCGCAGTACCACGCGCTCTTCGTGCTCGACGCGGCCGGCGAGCCGGTCGTCTGGGTGGGCCAGCCGGTGACGATCCCGCCGACCCTGCGCGCGAGCCTCGCGCGCATCGACGGCACGCATACGGGCGGCGTCCACAAGGTCGACGGCGAGCTGGTGCAGTTCGTCTCGACGCCGCTCTCCAGGCCCGGCGGCCGCACCGGCACCTTGCACGCGATGGTCGGCGTCGACGCGCTCGGCCGCCTGCTGGCCGGCGACGAGATCCCGCGCGGCGGGCGCATCCTGGTCGTGACGGGCGATGGGCAGGTGGTGGCGCAGGCCGGCGGCGCGGAGAACGCCGCCGCGTCGGTGCCGCAGCTCCAGGCGAGCGAGCGCGGCGTGCAGGAGTACGCCGACGCCGCGGGCATGCGCTGGGTCGGCAGCGTGCTGCGCTTCGAGCGCTTCGACTGGAGCCTCGTCGTCGAGGAGCCCTACGAGCTCGCCTTCGCGCCGGTCGTCGCGGTGATCCGCAATACCCTGGCGATCAACTTCGCGATCGTGCTGGTCTTCGGCGGCATCGCGCTGATGATCACGCGCTCGATCGTCCAGCCGATCCGCGCGCTCTCGGACGGCGCGCGCCGCATCGCGCAGGGCGAGACCGAGGTCGAGCTGCCCGCCACCGCCGGCCAGGACGAGCTCGCCGTGCTCTCGCACGCGCTGCGCGAGATGGTCGGTCGGTTGCAGCGCAACCAGCTCGAGCTCGAGAAGCAGAAGAGCGAGATCGGGCGCACGAACGCGGAGCTGCTCGACAAGAACGAGGAGCTGCGGCGCGGCAACGAGCTGCTGGAGCAGCTCTCGTTCACCGACGGCCTCACGCGCCTGCACAACCACCGCTACTTCCAGGACCGCCTGCGGGTCGAGGTGCGGCGCGCCGACCGGACGGGCGAGCAGCTCGCGCTGCTGCTCGTCGACATCGACGACTTCAAGGCGCTGAACGACCGCCATGGCCACGCCATCGGCGACAACGTGCTGCGCCAGGTGGGCGGCGTCCTCAACGAGAGCGTGCGCGAGGCGGACCTGCCGGCGCGCTACGGAGGCGAGGAGTTCGTCGTGCTCGCGCCGCACACCGGCAAGGTCGGCGCGCTCGCGCTGGCCGAGAAGCTGCGCGCGTCGATCTCGCGCACGCGCTTCGGCGGCGAGGGGCTGGCGCCGGACGCGACGCTCCAGGTGACGGTCTCGGTCGGCGTGTCGGTCTACGGCGGCGACGCGCGCCGCCTCTTCAACGACGCGGACCGCGCGCTCTACCAGGCCAAGGCGACCGGCAAGGACTGCGTGGTCTTCGCGGGCGACGTCGACGACGAGAGCGAATAGGGAGCCCTGCGGAGCTAGGGGGCGACGAGCAGCGGTGCGTGCACCCAGCCGACCTGGCCGGATGGCGTGCGCACGAGGGTCCAGTCGCCTTCGCCGCGCTCCGGCAGCACCGGCGTCTCGTGCGCGAGCACGGCCAGCACCGGCTGCTCGACCGACGGGCCCGCGCGCAGGTTCACGCGCTCGCCGGCCACCACGCGCAGCCCGGGCCACGCCGACACGAGCTTCGCCTCCTGCGACAGGCTCTCCGTGATGCCCTGCGCGCGCGACGCGAAGAAGACCGCCGCGCCGACGTGGTCGAGGTCGAGCTGGCGCTGCGCCTCCGCGAGCTTCGTGCGCGCCTCCTCGACGCGGTCCTTGCGCCAGGGCACGCGGCGGCTGACGCGGTCGAGCGCGATGCGCGCCTCGGCCAGCGCCGAGACGGCGTCGGCGCGCGACTGCGAGCCGCGCAGGCCGGACTCCATCGCGACGATCGACGCCTCGGCGCGCGCCAGGTCCTCGCGCAGGCGCGCGATCTCGCGCTCGAAGAACTCGAGGCGCTCGGCCTCGGCGCGGCGGTAGACCTCGACCTCTTCGGCGGGCTCGACGGGCGGGTCCGGCGCGCTCCCGATGGAGAACCAATGGGAGCCGCCACGTCCCGATCCGGGACTCTGACAACCGAGGGCCAGTGCCAGTATCGCCAGCGAGGCGCTCTTCCTGCGCATCGCCCTGCAACATCGACCGTCGCGGAGGCCACCTTGAAGCGGAAGTGCCGGGCTGCCCGTCAGTCGGCGTAGCCGAGGGCCCGTAGCCGCTCCTGGAGCGGCGCGGGCAGCGCGTCGAGCGCCGGCGCAGCGGCGCGCGCCGGCTCGGCCCCGCTGCGCTCGGCGAGCATGCGGGAGAGGGCTTCCGCGACCTCCGGCTGCTCGGCGGCGACGTCGCGCTGCTCGCGCGGGTCGGCCGCCAGATCGAAGAGCTCGCGCGCGGAGCCGTCGCCGTGCGCCTCGATGTACTTGTGGGCTTGCGTGCGCACGAAGCGGCGTGCGGGGCCGATGCGCGTGTCGCCGCCGAACGCGACGCGCGGCTCCGCGTCCTCGCCGCGCAGCAGCGGGCCGAGGTCGCGCCCCTCGATCTCGAGCGCATGCGGCGCGCCGAGCCGCGCGGCGATCGTCGGCAACACGTCGACGAGTCGCACCTGCGCCGCGACGCGCCGCCCCGGCCGCGGATCGGTCGGATCCGCGATCACGAGCGGCACGCGCACGAGCGGATCCTTGAGCGCGTGCCCGTGCGAGGCGGCGCGCTGCGGATCCAGATCGCCGAGGTCCTCGCCGTGGTCGCTGGTGACGACGACGAGCGTGCGCTCGGCCAGGCCCTGGGCCTCCAGCGCGTCGAGCAGACGCCCGAGCGCGTCGTCGGCCGCGCGGATGTCGCCGTCGTAGAGGGCTTCGATGTAGCGGAGCTCCTGGGGCTCGAGCCGGATCTCGCCGCGCTGGATGTCGCGCACCATGCCCATGCGCAGGTCGGCGCCCAGCCGGCCCTCCGGCAGCTCCGCCGCGAAGCGCCGATCGGTGTAGGGCGTGTGGGGCTCGTAGGTGTGGACGAGCAGGAAGAAGCGCCCGTCGCGCTGCCGCGCGAGCCAGGCGGTGGCACGCTCGAAGGTGCGCGCGGCCGAGCCCCGGCCGGGCCGGTGCTCCGTCCCCACCGGTGCGCGGCGCACGTTGCCCTCCTCCTCGATCCAGGCGTCGAAGCCGCGGTCGAAGAGGAAGTCGCGCGAGACGAATCCCCCCTCGGTGAAGGCCGCTGTCGCGATGCCCGCCCGGTGCAGGATCTCCACGAGCGAGCGGCGCAGGGAGCCGTTGCCGCCGTCGAGCGCGTGCGCGGCGCCGTCGCCGGCGAGCAGCGACGCCACCGCCGGGAGCGTCCACGGCGCGCTGCTGATCGCGTTCTCGAAGAGCACGCCGCGCTGCGCCAGGCGCTCGAGCGACGGCGTGGTCGGACGCGCGTAGCCGTACGCCGAGCAGTGGTCGGCGCGCACCGTGTCGAGCACGACCAGGACGGCGCCCTGGAGCGGCGCGTCCGCGGCGGCGCGGGGCGCCGCGGAATCGGAGCAGGCCAGCAGGCTCACCGCGAGCCAGAGCCATGCGGCCGATCGGCGGCTGCTCCTTCGCACGCGCGCAGGCTAGCGCCCGAGTGCGTCCGGCTGCGTCGGCTCGTGTCCTGCTGGTGTTGGGAATCGACCCTTCCCCCGCCCTCCCTTCCCGGCGTACGCTGCTGCGACCGGGCGGAATGCTCGACGGAGGGTTCGAGATGGCGAAGGCGAGGAAGAAGAAGGCGGCGAAGAAGAAGACGGCGCGCAGGGTCGGGCCGAAGGCGCGCGCGAAGGCGAAGAAGTCCGCGGGCGGCTCGTCGATCGATGCGCTGGCGCGCAAGATCGTCAGGGCGACGAACCTGACGGAGTTCCCGCTGCGCGAGTTCTACACCGACGATGCGGTGTCCGAGGAAGCCACCGGCGACGTCTCGCGCGGCATCGGCGGCCTCGAGGACAAGCTCAAGCGCTGGGAGCAGATGCAGACCGGGACGAAGTGGAAGGCGCGCAACGTCTGGACGCGCGGCAACACCATCTGCATCGAGTGGGACGCCGACGTGACGATGCGCGACGGCCGTACGGTCAAGCTGCGCGAGATCGGCGTGCACGAGATCAAGGGCGGCAAGATCAAGGCCGAGCGCTTCTACTACAACCCGATGCAGCTCGCGCCGCAGCCGACGTCGATCGGCTGATCCCGAGCGCCGCGGGCTACTTCGCGCTGACGGCCGGCGCGAGGCCCGCGCGCTCCTCGCAGCTGCGCGGCGCCGCGCTCGCGATGCGCGGCAGTGCGCGCTGGAAGTCGTTCTCGATGCCGCGCGCGAACTCCTCGAGCGTGGTCGTCAGCGCCATGAGCTCGGCCGGGTCGACGCCGGTAGCGGGACCGCCGTCGAGCCGGCGACGGCGGCCGTAGCGCAGCAGAGGCTCCGCGGTGTAGCCGTCGCGGATCTCGAGCACGAGGGTCAGCGAGCCGTACGAATCCATCACCGTGCTCGTCCCGTGCGCGGTCAGCTCCTTCGGCTCGAGCATGTCGACGTCGACGAGACCGAGGTTCACGCGCGCGACGCACGGACCCGGCCGCGCCACCTCGATGCGCCCGGACGCGCGGATCACCTGGCGCGCGACGGCGTCGAAGCGGCGGGCCATCTCGGCGACCTCGGCGTCGCTCAGCACGCGCGAGCCCGGCGCGAAGCTCACGTGCGTCTTGCCCATCGTGAAGAAGCGGTAGCTCCCGAACGTGTAGTCGGGCCGCATGTAGAGCGTCCCGAACGGCACGTGATCGACGAGGTGCAGGCCGTCGGGCGAGACCTTGGCGCCGGGCCCCATCTGGAGCGCGGGCTCGGGGGAGGCGAGGCAGCCGGCGAGGGCTGCTGCGAGCGCCGCCGCGAGGCTCCTGTGGAGCAACCGGAAGACCCCCGAGCGCCGGCCACGCTACCACATGCGCAAAACGGCGTTTCAACCCTCGGATGGGTGAGTCGCGTCGCCCAGCCACTCGACCCAGCGGCCGTGGTGATGGGCCCTCGCCAGCAGGCGCTCCTCGCCGCCCGGCCAGCTGCGCAGCCGGATCTCGCAGAACGCCATGCCCGGCGCCTCCATGCGCAGCCAGAAGAGCGGGGCGTCGTCGCTCGCCGCCGCGCCGGCCGTCTCCAGGCAGTGCGCGACCTCCTTGCGGTCCTCCTTCGAGAGGTACCACCACATGTGCGAGTGGAAGAGCACCGTCGCCTGTCCGCGCGCGGGTGACGCCAGCTCGCGTCGCAGGAAATCGCACGCGCCGATGCGCTCGAGCGGCGCGCCCTCCGGCGGGAGCGCGGCGGCGGCCGCGTGCAGCAGGCGATGGCGATCCGGCTGATCCGCCCACAGGAACGACTCGATGCGGCGCAGCTGCGCCGGATCGCGGATGTCGAGCGGGTAGAGATCGCAGCCGCGGCGCGACGCGATCCGCACGGGCGCATCCAGGTCCGGCGGGACGCCCCGCCATTCGGCGTCGAGCAGGAGCGGCGAAGCGGGGTCGCCCCACGCGTAGGGCCCGAGCGCATAGCGGTAGCGGTCCCAGAAGAGGAGCAGCCCGGCGCTGCTGCCGATCTCGAGGATGCGCAGCGGGAGCCCCGCGCGCGCGATGGCGAGGAAGCCGCCGAGGAGCGCCGAGCAGCGGCGCACCTCGTTGGTCTGCACCTGGGCGTCGAGGCGCGGGCGGATCTCCGCGGCGTGGCGCTCGATCACGCGGGCAAAGGCGTCGGCGGTGTCGGGCCAGACCGGCGAGCCGCCGAGCGACGGATAGAAGCGCGCCAGCTCCGGCGCTCTGCCTTCGAGGGCCAGGCCCTGGACGGCGCCGACCACGCGCTGCGGCAGCGCGTCGAGCAGCGGCTGTCCCTGCCAGTCGGAGAGCAGGCGGGCGAGCGGCCCCTCGGTCTCCAGCTCCGCGACGCAGCGCTCCATCAGTCGCGCGGTCAGCTCGGAGCCAGCCTTGCGGCAGCCTTCCACCTGGGCGCGAAACGTGTCGAGGATCTCGGGACGCACCATGCGAGCCTCGGACGGGCGCGGCGCGCCATCGCATAGCGAATTTTGGTGTCTCACGTCACGGACCCCGGGGGCCGATATCGAGGGGTCAACGTGTGCAAGCGGGACGTTCATGGTGCAGCCGAGCTCGGACGCGGGTGATCCGCCGCGCGCGACTTCGCCGGATCACGGTGCGGCGGGGAAGAGCCCGCGTGCGCTGCCGCGCGTCCAGGCGCTGATCGAAAAGGGCCGCGATCGCGGAGCGGCACGCGACACCTCGTGGTGGGACGGCCTGCTCGAGCTCCTGCGCGCGTGGACGCGCCCGCCGATCCTGCGCCATGCCATCGCCGCGCTCCAGCGCGGGAACCTCGAGGCGGCCTTCGCCTTGCTGCGCGAGGAGGTGAAGGTCCGGCCGGGACAGGCCGAGAGCGCGCTGCTCTTCTGGAACGCGGCCGTATCGTGCGAGCGGCCCGCGGACGCCTCCGAGGCGATGGCGCGCCTCGTGCGCAGCCTGGCGGCCAGCGACGCCGGCCTGGAGCAGGCCGCGAACCACTGGACGGCGCTCGTCAACGCGGTGCCCGACGCCGTGGTCGAGATCGCGTCGCTCGCGAAGCTGGTGCCGCTGCTGCGCGCGCGCAGCGACGCTGCGCGCGGCGACGCCGCAAAGACGGAGGCGCTGGCGCTGCTGGTCGACACCTTGCGCCGCTGCGTCGATCCCGCGCACGGACCGCTGAATCCGGCGCTGGCGCTGCGGCTCGTCGAGGAGGCGCGCGGCATCGATCCGCAGGTCGCGCGCGCTGCCGCGGAGATCGCGCTCACGTCGTCGGGGCTGCACCAGGCGAAGCGCGCGAAGCTCGAAGAGCTGATCGCGTCGCTCGAGCGCGGCGAGTGGCCCGACGCGACCGCCGCTGCGGTCGCACCGGCGTCCGCGCCCGTCGCCGCTCCCGCACCCGCGCCGGCCGCGCGTGCCGCCGCTCCCGCCGAGCCGTGGGTGCAGGCGAAGACGAAGCCGAAGGCGAAGCCGGAGCGCGCGCCGAAGCCCGCGCCTGCGCCTGCGCCGCGCGCGAAGCCGGCGATCCCGGCAGAGGAGAAGCCGGCGCCGGGCGGACGCCGCACCGTCGCTCTGACGCAGGACGAGATCGAGGCGGCGTCGTCGCGCCTCGCGGAGCGCATGGCCGCGCGCAAGGCGCCCGCGCCCGAGCCGGTTGCGGCGGCGACCGCGGTCGACGCGCCCGCCCCCGCGCCGGCGCCCGAGCCCGTGCTCGACGCGCGCGACGTGCTGGAGGCGGACGACGAGCCGCAGGAGAAGGACGAGCCGATCGCCGTCCTCGAGCCGGACGACGCCGTCGCGATCCTCGCGGACGACGCAGTCGAGGCGGTGCTCGAAGCGACGCCTGTCGGCGACGAGCCGGTGGCCGTGCTCGAGAACACCGATCCGCGTTTCGACGACGCGAACGCGGAGGAGTTCGAGTTCGGCGGCGCCGCCGCCGCGACGGGACCGGGCGGCGAGCTCGAGTCCGCCGATGCGACGCTCGACGAGGGCGACGCGCCGGACTTCGCGTTCGGCTCCGCCGCCGGCGACGAGGAAGGCGACGCCGAGTTCGAGCTCGGCGCCGACCCGGACGAGGTCGCGAGCGACGCGGACTTCGAGATCGGCACCGACGCCGACGCGGCGCTCGCCGCTTCGCCGGAGACCGACTTCACCGCGGACGCGCCGGAAGCCACCGCCGTCGAGCCGGAAGCGGCCCCTGTCGATCCGGAGGCCACCTACGTCGCGCCGGCGGCGCAGGCCGAGCCGGCGCAAGACGCCGAAGACGCCGTGCCCGTCGAGGACGAGCCCGCCGAGGATGCGCCGGCGCCCGCCCTGCGCGCGATCGACATCCTGCCGGTCGAGATCGGCGAAGACGGGCTCGTGGCCTACGAGGTCGCGCAGGCGCAGCGCACGCGCGTCGACTACCGCGCGGTCGAGGCGATCGCCGCCGCGGAGGTGACCGACCTCGCCGACGAGCCGATCCTCGTCGCGCTGCTCGTGCTGCGCGCGCGCCCGGGCCGTCCGCGCAGCGCGCTCCGCATGCGCTGCGACACCTTCGATCCGGCGTCGCTCTTCCCCGACCACAGCGACGCGGGCCAGGCGCTGCGCGCCATGCTCTCGGACCTGCTGGAGCGCACGCGCGCCATCCCGCTGCCCTCGCCGGACAGCGCCCTCGCGATCCAGCCGCATCGCTTCGAGAGCCTGACGGCTTTCGAGGAGGCGGTCGTCGCGCGCCTCCCGAGCTGAGTCGCCCCCCGCGACGTGTATGCTGGCGCGCGGGAGGACACCCCCGTGCGACTCGAGAAGCCCCGCGTGGCCCCGCTCCCGGACGCCGAGATCGACCCCGAGCTGCGCGAGCGGTTCGGCGGCGGACCCATCCTCAACATCTTCCGCACGCTCGCCAACCACCCGAAGCTGGCGAAGCGCTGGCTCGTCTTCGGCAACCACGTGCTCGGCCGCAACACGCTCGCGCCGCGCGAGCGCGAGCTCGTGATCCTGCGCATCGGCTTCCTCTGCCGCTCGGGCTACGAGTGGGGCCAGCACGTGCGCATCGCGAAGGACTCCGGCATGCGCGAGGACGAGATCGCGCGCGTGGCCCGCGGCGCGGACGCGCCCGGCTGGAACGAGCTCGACCGCGCGCTGCTGCGCGCAACCGACGAGCTGCACCGCGACGCGTTCATCTCGGACACCACCTGGCAGGCGCTCTCCGCCCATCTCGACACGCAGCAATTGATGGACCTCGTCTTCACCGTCGGGCAGTACAACCTGGTGTCGATGGCGCTGAACAGCTTCGGCGTGCAGCCGGAGCCCGGCCTGGCGCGCCTGCCCGAGCCGTGAGCGCGCCGCTCACGGGCGTGGATGGACGGCTCGCCGGCAAGGTCGCCCTCGTCGTCGGCGCCGGGCAGACACCCGGCGAGACCATCGGCAACGGGCGTGCGACGGCCGTGCTGATGGCGCGCGAGGGCGCGCGCGTGGTCGCCGTCGACTGGCGGCTCGAGGCGGCGGAGGAGACGGTCGCGCAGATCCGCGAGGAGGGCGGCGACGCCGAAGCCGCGCAGGCCGACGCCACGCGCGACGCCGAGTGCGAGGCCTTGATCGCGGAGTATGCGCGCCGCTACGGCCGCATCGACCTGCTGCACAACAACGTCGGCATCGGCGGCGGCGACGCCGGGCCCGCGAACGTCCGCGAGGAGGACTGGGATCGCATCCTCGCGGTGAACCTCAAGAGCGTCGTCTTCCCGTGCAAGCACGCGCTGCGCGTGATGCGCGAGCAGCGCGGCGGCTCGATCGTCAACGTTTCCTCGATCGCGGCGGTGTGCTCGACCGGCATCGTCGCGTACAAGACCTCGAAGGCCGGCGTCAACGCGTACACGCAGTCGCTGGCGATCAGCAACGCGAAGTACGGCATCCGCGCGAACGTCATCATGCCGGGCCTGATGAACACGCCGATGGCGATCGAGGGCATCTCGAAGGCGCTCGGCGTCCCGAAGGAGGAGCTGATCCGCCAGCGCGATGCCCAGGTGCCGCTCGGCGCGCGCATGGGCACGGCCTGGGACGTCGCCTACGCCGCGCTCTTCCTCCACTCCGACGAAGCGCGCTTCATCACCGGCGTCGCGCTGCCGGTCGACGGCGGCCAGAGCGCAAGGATCGGTTGAGGCCTAAGGCCTGAGGAGCTTCTCGAGGGCCTCGAGCGCGCGCGGCGAGGGCCGCGTGCCGCCGACGCCGAGCACGTCGAAGCAGTCCTCCGCGCGGCCCAGGGTCGTCCGCACCGAGAGCTGGTGCGGGTAGAGGCCGCAGAAGGCCATGCGGTCGAGGACGACGGCGAGGAATCCGATGCGGTCCGCCCCGCCGATGCGGATGCGCGCCGCGTTGACGGCGGGGCTCTGCTCGATGCGCAGGCGGTCGATCTGCATCGACGCCGGCCGGGCGACGCCGTTCGGGCGGTGGCGTGCCATGTGCAGGAAGTCCTGCGCGCGCACGTCGCGCGCGGGCAGGGTGGGGGACAGCAGAAAGGCGCCCGCCCACAGCGAGGTGCGCACGCGCCGCGCCTCGGCCGCGACCACCGAGAGCCGCGCTGCATAACAATGCAGTGAAAGGTTCCCGCCCCAGTCGGGCGGGAACCAGCCCCAGATGCAGAGGCGGAAGAAATCTCCGTCGGGAATGCACTCGAAGCCGGCGCTCGGCTCGCGGCGCGCGCGCTCGATGACCGGTTCCAGTGCGAGAGTGTGCTTCGCGGCGTGCGCCGTCATGTCCACCACCCCCCGGTGGCAGCAATGGCGTTTTGCACGCGGCGTGCCCGTGCGCGCGGCAAGCCGTGCCCGCCCGCGCGAGATGCAAGGAGCACGCTCCGGCCGGGTCCGGCGCGCGCGCTGCCGCGCGCGTGGGCAGGTCGCTGCCCGCGCCTACGGCTCCTTGCGCTGGAACGCGCGCGGGAGCCACATGGCGGCCGCGACGGCGGTGGTCATCTCGAGCCACGTCCGCGCGAAGTTCAGCGGTCCGGAGAAGACGACCCGCGGCGAGCCGGGGATCTGCGCGCGCAGCAGGGTCGAGGCGATCAGCAGGCCGGCGATGCCCGCGCAGGCGGCGAACAGGCCGGCGCGGCGCGCGCGGCTGCTCGCCAGGCGCGGCGCGCGGCGCTCGAGCAGTCCCGCGAGCGCGAGCGCGATCCAGAGCTGCGGCAGCACGCCCTTCACCAGCACCACGCGGCCGTAGACCGAGAGCGCCGTGCGCAGCTCGCGCGCGGCCTCGGGATCCTCCGGGCGCTGCAGCGCGTAGACGAAGAGCAGGTAGAGCGCGAGGCCGCCCGCGAGCAGCGCGCTCGCGCAGATCCACCAGAGCCAGCCGCGCCTCATCGTCGCCGGCGCGCGCTCCGCCTGTGCTGCAGCACCGCGAGGGCGCCGAGACCGGCGACCCACATCGACCACTCCGCGGGCTCCGGCAGCACGATCACGTCGAGCTCGCCGGAGATGAAGCCTCCGCTCGCGAGCGGCGTGACCGCGCCGCTGACGGGATCGACGTGCACGATCCTTCCGCCGGTGCAGCTGCCGCCGCCACACGCGCCTGCGTCCGCCACGTAGATCTCGCCGTTGCCCGCGACGGCGACGCCCGTCGGCATCTGCCACGCGTAGCTCTCGTTCAGCGCGGTGGAGGCGCCGGTCGTGCGGTTCACGCGGTACACGCCGATCTCCGCGCCCTTCTGGCCGACCGCCAGGATCGTGCCGTTCGCCTCGACGGCGAGGTCGAGCCACTTCAGGTTCTCGACGCCCGTCCGCAGGATCGCGACGCTCGGCACCGGCGGCGTCAGCCGGTAGACGCCGTCGCCGAAGAGCGACAGCCCGGAGGTCACGAAGCTGCCGGCCGGCTCGAAGGCCAACGCATCGCCGTGCAGCAGGCTCAGCTGCGGGATGGGCTCCGGCGTCGGCACCGCCAGCCAGGTGCTCTTCGCGCCGATACCGCCCGGATTCCAGACGACCTTCGAGATGGCGCCGGCCTCGATGACGTAGGCGTCCTGCGCGGCGTCGAAGGCGACCTGGAGCGATTCGTCTCCGACGAGCGGCGGGCTCGCCAGGCGCTGGGCGCCGCTCCGCGACACGATCACGAGACCCGCCGGATCGGCCACCACGAGCTCGGCGTCGCGCTGCGCGATGCCCTGCGGCGCCAGCAGGCGCGCCGTGCGGCTGACCAGGCTCTGCGCGCCCGTCGCGGTGTCCACGCGGAAGACGGCGCGGCTCGCGCGGTCGACGGCGACCAGGTCGCCTTCGACGAGCGCCACCGGATTCTCGCTCTGCGCCGCGGCGGAGCGGCAGCCCGGATCGGCGGGGTAGTCGATCGCGCTGTCGCCGTCGTTGTCGACGCCGTCGCTGCACTGCGCGGCCTCGATCGGATCGTTGACGTCGAGACAGCCGGGATACTGCGCGGGGTAGTCCGAGCGGCCGTCGCCGTCGTTGTCGAAGCCGTCGTTGCACTGCGAGGCCTCGCCGAGATCGGCCGGCGACTCGCACTCGGGATCCGCGGGGTAGTCGATCGGGCCGTCGCCGTCGTTGTCGATACCGTCGCTGCAGTCGGGCGTCTCGGAGAGGTCGTAGGGCGCGGTGCACTGCGCGTCGTCCGGATGGTCGACGTCCTGGTCGCCGTCGTCGTCGAGACCGTTCTGGCAGGCCGGGTTCTCGATGGGCGAGGCCGGACCCGCGCAGCCCGGATCCTGCGGGTGATCGACGAAGGTGTCGCCGTCGTTGTCGATGCCGTCCGCGCAATCGGGCCGCTCCGTCGGATCGTTCGACGACGCGCAGCCGTCGTCCGCCGGGAAGTCGGTGTCGCCGTCGCCGTCGTTGTCGATGCCGTCGCTGCAGTCGAAGGTCTCGCTCCAGTCGGAGGGCGAGGTGCATCCCGAATCGGCGGGATGGTCGATCGCCAGGTCACCGTCGTTGTCCTCGCCGTCGCGACAGGCGGGAATCGCGAGGAAGGCGACGAAGCCCTGCTCGTTGCCCTGCGGGTCGATGCCACGCCCGACGACCGTGAAGTCGCCCGCCGTGACGTCGGACATGCCGGTCGCCGCGGAGAGCACCCAGCCCGTCAGGTCGAGGCCGTAGTCCGCGACGAGCACGGTGCGCAGGTCCCGCATGCCGTTTGCGGCGTCCCAGATGAAGG
Source organism: Myxococcota bacterium (assembly GCA_036274295.1). Classification (GTDB taxonomy): domain Bacteria; phylum Myxococcota_A; class UBA9160; order UBA9160; family SMWR01; genus DASUFZ01. The sequence continues at coordinate 3,015 of DASUFZ010000351.1, read as the reverse complement.
CGTGATCGGCGAGATCCGGACCGGCGGCACGCCCGACGATGATCGCGCCGTCGGGCGAGACGGCGAGCGCTTCGCTGTCGGTGTTGACCGAGCCGGGGAAGGGTCCGAGCGACTGGATGGTGTTGAAGCTGGCGCCGGTCCAGCGCACCGCCTGGAGGTCGGAGGGCACCACGGTGCCACCGGGAAGCGTCAGGGTGCCGGCGTTGCTGAAGCCGACGATCGTGGTGCCCAGGTCCGAGACCGCATGGGCCTCGGCGGCGATGACGGATCCGCCGATCAGGTGCGGCAACGCCACCAGCCCCGCGCCCTGCCAGCGGAAGGCGTCCTTGCCGCTGTTGCTGTCGTGGGTGCCGACGATGATGGATCCGTTCGGCGACGCGCCGAACGCCTCGCCGACGCCCTGGGGGCTCGGCAGGTCGCCGAGATCGCTGATGCCCGTGCCGCCGCTCGGCCAGCGGACGGGATCGAGATGGGGCGGGTTGCTGCCCGAGGCGCGCGCCAGCGCCGAGCCGACCACGACGAGGCCGTCGTTCGAGATGCCCCAGGCCTTCGCGATGGGATCGCAGTCGGCGCAGCTGAAGCGATTCAGCGCGGTGAAGGCGCCGCTGCTCCAACGGTACGCGCGCTCGATGCCGTCGGAGCCGAGGCTCGTGCCGACGACGACGTTGCCGTTCGCCGACACGCCGTTCGCCGTGCTGTACGGGTTGGCGCCGGAGAGGAAGCCGAGCCCGCTGATGCCGCCCGCCGGCGTCCAGCGGAAGGCCTGCGTTCCGCTCGCGCTCTCGCTCTCGCCGACGACGACATCGCCGTTCGAAGACACGTCGAGCGCAGCGCTCGAGACGATCCCGCCCGGTAGGTCGCCGACGCCCAGGAAGCTCGGCACCTGCGCCTGCGCCGCCGCGGTCCCGAGCAGGACCGCGGCGAGCGCGGACGTCAGGCTCGCGATTCGGCTACTGGCCGATGATCGCGATGCACTCGTCCAGCAGCGGCGACGTCGGGAACGCATCAGCGGAAGCAAGTGTGATCTCGCCCGTCACCAGGCCCGTGATCGGAATGCCCGACACGGTGAAGTTCAGAGGCTGGCTGATCGCCTGGGTGATGGACAGATCGCTGCTGCCCGTGAACAGGCCGAGCGCCTCGGCGAGGCCGAAGGGCACGCTGCTCTCGAGCGCGAACGGGAACGGGAAGCTGCCGAGCGCAGCATTGCCGAAGACCGCGTTCGTGTTGATGGCGACGTCGAAGGTGGCCTTCTTCGTGTGGAGGTTCGCCTCGAAGGTGCCGCCGCCCGGATTCGTCGCGTCCGGAACGATGCAGATGCGACCGGTCGGGACGAGGATGTTGACGCCCGGGGCAGCGATCAGGAGCTCCTCGACCGAGATGTCGCCCTCGAAATCGCCGAGGATCAGGTCGAACAGGCTGATGAAGATGTCGATGTTCATCACGTTGCCGCCCTCGAGCGCCTGGCTCACGGGCGGCAGGTCGAGCGGGGTGGCGACGTCGATGCTCAACGTGCTGCTCGGCTGGACCGCCAGGATCTGCTCGACCTGGAGGTGGCAGGCCGTCATGTGGGTCGCGAGCGCCGCAAGCGCCAAGGTCATCAACAGCTTGGTACGCATGGGATTTCCCTTCGCAGATCGACAGCCGGCACCTGGCGCAGCGCATCTGCGAGGTGCAGGCCATTCGTTTCGAGCACGCCGAGGGATGCGCGGTAGCCCGTTCTATCACGAATTTGTAATCGGGCGTATTTAAAAAATCAGGCCCGACGCAGAAAATCCGCAGGCGGTCTCGGGCGCGGGCGGCGGACGCGCGGGATCCCGACCCAGGTGCGTGTGGAGCTTCCGCTATTCGGGCGGGGGCGGAGCCAGGCCTTCCGCGGTCTTCCGCAGCGGCGGAGTGGAAACGACGAGCCTCTGCGGCGCGCCGCCTCGCTCCACGGCGATGTCGAGCTCGTCGGAGCCGACGAACTGCCCGATCACCTTGACCATGGCCGCGGGATCCGAGACCGACACGCCGTTGATCTCGGTGACGACGTCGCCGTTCTTCAGCCCGATCTGGTCATAGAAGCCGCCCTCGCGGATCGAATCGAACTGGACGCCGACCAGCTTCTCGTCTTCGTAGACGGCGCTCACGTCGCCCTCGCCGAGGAGTCCCTCGCGCCGGCCCTCGCCGAGCACGTCGCGGTAGTTCGTGCCGGCGTCCGTGAGCTCGCGCAGGCGGCGCGAGAGATCGCGCCGGTGCTCGCGCTCCTCCGGACTGACGTACGCCGCCTCGGGCGCGGCGCCCTGCGTGATCACGAGCTGCTCGCGCACGCCGTCGTTGTCGATCAGGATGCGCGCGCGCTCGATGCGCGCGATCTGCACCTTCGGGCGCCCCTCGAAACGCTCGCCCTCGTTCATCACCTCGGTCGCAGAGCGCTCGATGTCCTCGACGGTCGCGAGCGAGGCCGCGGGCTTCTCGCTCACCACGGTCGCCAGCAGGTGGAGTGGGAGCCTGGTGTTGGGGATGGCGTCGTCGTCGGCGGCGCGCTCGGAAACGGCCGGCGGCCCGGCGGCGGGCGGCGGCGTTGCGACGTCGGGAAGCTCGCGCGCGGCCACCGCAGGGCTCGGCGGCCCTTGCTGCCCGGGACGGCGCCCGAGCGCCCAGGCCAACGCGAGGGCGAGCAGGAGACACGCCGAGAGAGCGAGCAGGGTGCGCCGGGGGGATCGCGCCGCCATGGAGACTCCGAGGCCATCATAACCCCGTGCTAGGTTCCGAACCGTTTTTGGGGGCGATCGGTTTCGACGGGTGGTCGAAGGCGAGCGCTGCGTGTCGAGGTCGTCACCTACCTCGTTAATCCGGTGGCAAGTTGGTAGTAACAACTGCCGACTCGAACTACGCACTCGCTGCCTAGCTGAAACTAGAGCTAGCGACGCCCGTCCGTGACGCCTTCTAGCGGGTCGCGGGCGTCATCAGAAGGCTGGTCCCCGGCCGCTGGCCGGCCGTAACCGGGGGCGAGAAAAAAGTCGGCCTGGGCGC
>DASUFZ010000350.1:0-3385 GCA_036274295.1 Myxococcota bacterium | reverse complement strand
TCGCAGCGGTCGCGGTCGTCGAGGCAGTAGCGGCCCGCCTCGGTGAAGAAGGAGAGCTCGCGCAGGAACTTCCGGTAGCTCGCATGCTTCGGCTTGAAGTTGACATCGCCCGCGAAGATGGCGGGCTCCGCGCCGAAGCCGATGCGCCGCAGGAAGACGTCGATGTCGTCGATCTGGTTCTTGCGCACCGAGTCGTTCGGGGTGTGCGCCTGCAGGTGCGTCGTGAAGATGCGGATCGGGACGGGGAGCTGCGGGATCGCGAGGGTCACGCCGAGCACGGACTTGCTGACGAGACAATCGGCGCCGCCGCAGTCGTCGAAGGCGCGTCCGTACTGGGCAACGATCGGGTGGTCGCTCAGGATCTCGAGCCCGCTCGGGTTCTCGAGCAGCAGGCCGCCCTCCTTGCCGGTCCCCACGACCTGGTAGCGGTAGCCGGCGCGCGAGCGGATGCGCTCGGCGTCGCCCGAGAAGGCCTCCTGGAGGAGCACGACGTCGGGCTCGTCGCCGTTGCGGCGGCGCTCGGCCAGCATGCGCCCGATCTGGCGCAGCCGCGGCGCGTCGCGCAGCAGGGGCAGCGACTTCACGTTGTAGCTGAGCACCACGAGCTCGAACGAGCGGGACGAGTCGGTCGCGTGCGCGGGCGGCGCGGCGGCGTCGAGCGTGACGGCTCCCGTGGCCACGGCGAAGAGCAACAGGGCCAGGGCGAGGAGGATCGCGATCTGCCGCGCGAGGGGTCGCAGCGTCGTCACGGTCATGCAGTGTAAGACACGAGCTGAGCAGAAAATGTGACACGCAGCCCACAGGCAACTTCGAATCGTGGTATCTCCTCGCGGTGTTCGAGATCCCCGCAGACGGCGACTACGACGCCGAGCAGGCCGCCCGCGCGGAACTGCTCGGTATCCATCTCACCGGCTCGCGTACCCCCCTCTATCTGATCCGCTCCTGGGAGGAGATCGAGCACGAGCGCTCGCTCGCGCGCGTGCTCGGGCCGGAGCAGCCGATCGTGTCGGTCGGCCTGCCGCACGGGAAGGCGGTCGAGGACTTCCCCGCCGATGCGCATGCCTGGGCGGACTTTGCGCTGGCGCGGCTCCAGAAGCTGCCCGGCCCCTTCCGGCGCCTCGCCGGCTGGTCGATGGGCGGCATCCTCGCCTACGAGGTCGCCCAGCGCCTCGCGCGCAAGGGCGAGCCGATCGAGCTGGTGGTGGTCCTCGACACGTTCGTTCCGGTCCCGCGTCCGAGCCGCCACCGCGAGCGCATCCACCGCGGCAGCTTCCACCGCGCCGTGCGCAAGCTCGACCACTTCCTCGAGGAGCGCACGTGGCCGAAGCGGCGCGCCTACCTGCGCGCGCGTTGGGAGCGCCGCCGCGACAAGCTGGCGAAGCAGACCGAGGGGCTCCGCACCTGGTGGCGCGGCGCAGCCCCGGACGACGACCGCCCGAAGCGCGGGCTCGATCCGAGCGACGGCATGTTCGTGACGGATACCGGCGAGCGCATCACCCTGCTCCAGCGAACCATCTGGGTGTCGTACCGGAAGTACCGGCCGGGGCCGTGCGACTTCCCGCTCGTCGTGCTGCGCACGGCGAAGACACACGCGCAGTGCGGCGACGCCAGCCTCGGCTGGGGTGCGTTCGCGCAGGGCGACTTCCAGAGCGTGCTCGTCCCCGGCAAGCACTTCACGATGTGGAACGAGCCGCACGTGCAGGTCGTCGCCGGAAAGCTCGGCGAGGCGCTCAGGACGGCGGCGTGCGTCGACGCTCGGCGAGACGACGCGCCAGATATCCGACGATCAGCAGGTTGAGCGCGAGCATCGAGAACGACGGCAGGCCGGGGCGCCGCGCGATCTCCAGCAAGTCGAAGGGCACGTAGACGAGCCCCGACACGACACCGAACCACTCGGCCCAGGTGCGCTCGCGCCAGAGGCCGTAGGCCTCGGTGAAGCGCAGCGCCGCGTAGGCGACGCTGCCGAGCGCGATCCAGCGCAGGTGCGCGCCCGTCTCCTGGAGCGCCTCGCCGATCACGCCGCCGTGCAGGCGGCCCGGATCGAGATGCAGATGGCGCGCGAACGCGTCGGCGAGCGCCTGCGCGTTGCCGTCACCCGGCCAGATCAGCAGCAGGCCCGAGCCCGCGAGCAGCGCCAGCGCGCCCTTCGACGCCTCGAAGGACGCGACGGCGCGCAGCCCGCCGTCGCCGTCAGTCGCCATCCGTCTCGGGATGGATCGTGAGCGACAGGCGCTCGCGGCCGCGCAGCAGAGTCACCTGCGCGGGCCGCCCGATGTGCTCCGGACCGAGCAGGCGCACGAGCGCGTCGAGGCTGCCCGTCGGCTTGCCGTCGAGCGAGAGGATCCAGTCGCCGACCCGCAGACCCGCGCGCGCGGCCGGACCGCCCTCGGAGAGCGAGAGCACCTCGACGGCGGAGGCCTGCGCGAGGCCGAGGATGCGCGCCAGCCGGCGGTCGATCGGGCGCGTGCGCCCGCCGACGCCGAGGCGCGCGCGCCGCACACGTCCGTGCGTCAGCAGCTGCATCACCACCCAGTCCGCGGTCGTGGCGGGCACGGCGAAGCCGAGCCCCTGCGCGTAGGCGATGATCGCCGTGTTGATGCCGATGACGGTGCCGGCCGAGTCGAGCAGCGGGCCGCCCGAGTTGCCCGGGTTGATTGCGGCATCGGTCTGGATCACGCTGCGGATCTTGCGCTCGTTGGTCGCGGCGATTTCGCGGTTGAGCGCGCTGATGATGCCCGTGGTCAGCGTCTGGTCCAGCCCGAAGGGATTGCCGATCGCGTAAACCTTCTGGCCGACCTGCAGGTCGCGGCTGGTGCCGACGGCCACCGGCTTGAGCTTTTCGCGCGGCGCACCAATGCGCAGGACCGCGAGGTCGCGGTCTGGGTACGCGCCCACCAGCTCGGCCTGCCACTGCGTCTGGTCCGCGAGCGTCACGCGGGCGCCGCTCGCTCCCTGGATGACGTGGAAATTGGTGACGACATGCCCGCGATCGTCCCAGATGAAGCCGCTGCCCGAGCCGCGCGGCACCTGCGTCACGTCCATCGAGAACAGGTCCCGGCTCATCTCCACCGTCGTGATATGCACCGTCGAGGCGAAGGCCGCGCGAAACACCGCCATGTTGCGCTGCTCGTCCTCGGCGAGCGGGCCGCGCGGCGAAATCGCCCGCGGTTCGGCGCCCGCGCGCGCCTTCGCCGGCGCCTGTGCCAGAGGACCCGCCGGCCAGGACAGCGCGCACAGCGTCAACGCCGCGGCGATCCTGCGATATCCTTGCATGATGAAATGCTACCGGATCGCATCCATTCCGGGTGACGGCATCGGCATCGAGGTCATCGCCGCCGGCATCGACGTGCTCAATGCCCTCGCCGGGAAGGAAGGCTTCAAGCTC
>DASUFZ010000349.1:0-4944 GCA_036274295.1 Myxococcota bacterium | reverse complement strand
CAGCCGGCGAAGGGCACGCCCACGCTCGCCGAGGTGACGGAGAACGCCGAGAAGGGTGACGTCCTCGTGGTGGAGGGCACCATCTCGAAGCTCGGCACCGCGTCCGGCTCGGCCCGCCTGGTGACGCTCGACGACGGCACCGGCACCGTGCTCGTGCGCGTGCCGGAGAACATGCTGCGGCGGCTCAACGGCGGGAACGATCCGCGCGTCGGCAACAAGGTGCGCGTGAGCGGCCGCTGGGATCACGCCTATCTCGACAAGGACATCTGGGGCATCCAGGCGCTCGACGCCGAGCCCGTCGAGTAGTCCGTAGCGCTAGTACACGATGACACTCCGGATCGCCTCGCCGGAGTGCATGCGCTCGAAGGCCGTGTTGATCTCCTCGAGCGGCGTCTTGAACGTGACGTACTCGTCGAGCTTGATGCGGCCGCTCATGTAGCGGTCGACGTAGGCCGGCAGCTCCTTGCGGCCCTTGACGCCGCCGAAGGCCGAGCCGCGCCACGAGCGCCCCGTCACCAGCAGGAAGGGCCGGTTGTGGATCTCCTGGCCCGCGCCGGCGACGCCGATGATGACCGACTGCCCCCAGCCGCGCGCGCTGGCGCGCAGCGCCTGGCCCATGGTCTCGACGTTGCCGATGCACTCGAAGGTGTAGTCGGCGCCGCCGCCGGTCGTCTCGACGATGCGGTCCACCACGTCGCCGTCGGCCGGGTTCAGCATCTCGGTCGCGCCGAGCTGGCGCGCCAGCTCGAACTTCTTCGCGTTCGTGTCGATCGCGATGATGCGCTCGGCGCCCGCCATCACCGCGCCCTGGATGACCGAGAGGCCGACGCCGCCGAGCCCCCACACGGCCACCGTCGAGCCGGGCTCGACCTTCGCCGTGTTGAGGACGGCGCCGATGCCCGTCGTCACCGCGCAGCCGAAGAGGCACACCGTCTCGAGCGGCGCGTCTTTGCGGATCTTCGCCAGCGCGATCTCCGGCAGCACCGTGTGCGTCGCGAAGGTCGAGGTGCCCATGTAATGGTGCACCATCTTCCCGCGGTACGAGAGCCGGCTCGTGCCGTCGGGCATCAGGCCCTTGCCCTGCTTCTCGCGCAGCGCGACGCAGAGGTTCGTCTTGCCCGAGAGGCAGTACTTGCAGTTGCGGCACTCGGGGATGTAGAGGGGGATCACGTGGTCGCCCGGCGCGACGGAGGTGACGCCGGCGCCCACCTCCTCGACGACGCCGGCGCCCTCGTGGCCGAGCACCGACGGGAAGAGGCCCTCCGGATCCTTGCCCGAGAGCGTGAACGCGTCGGTGTGGCACACGCCGGTGGCGGCGAGGCGCACGAGCACCTCGCCCTGCTTCGGCGGCGCGAGCTCGATCTCGTCGACGACGAGCGGCTTCGCGGCTTCGAACGCGATCGCGGCCTTGACCTTCATCGGGCGCCCTCCTCGAAAGGCGCGGAGTATAGGCAGAGCTAGCTGCGGTCGACCGCCACGTACAGCGCGTTCTCTCCACGCCGCACGAGCAGCAGCGCGCGCGCGCCGGACGCGTCGAGCGCGCGCTCGAGCTCGGCCGCGCTCTTCACCGGCTTGCGGTCCACCTCGACGACGACGTCGCCGGGGCGGATGCCGGCCGGCGCGGCCGGGCCGTCGGGCGCGACCTCGGCCACGAGCGCGCCCTCGCCCTGGAAGCCGAGGCGCTGCTTCAGCGCGGGCGTCAGGTCCTCGATCCGCATGCCGAACGCGAGCGCGCCGCCGGGCGCGCGCCGCGCCGCGGCGACGCGGGTCTGCTCCTCGGCGAGCTCGCCGACCTTCGCGGTCAAGGTCTCGTGGCGGCCCTCGCGGATCACCTCGATCTGCACCTCCTGGCCGACCGTCGTCCGCGACACGACGCCCGGCAGGTCGCGCATCTTCCCGATCGCCTCGCCGGCGAAGCGCACGATCACGTCACCGCGGCGCAGTCCCGCTGCGTCGGCCGGCCCGCCGGGCGTCACCTGCGCGACGAGCGCGCCGTCGTTGGTGTCGAGCTGGAAGGCCTGCGCGAGCTCGGGCGTGATCGGCTGCACCGCGACGCCGAGCCAGCCGCGCGTGACGCTGCCCTTCTCGCGCAGCTGCGGCAGGATCGTCTTCGCGAGATTGATCGGCACCGCGAAGCCGATCGTGTTGGCAGCCGGGTTGATCGCGCTGTTGATGCCGATCACCTGGCCCTGGAGATCGAGCAGCGGTCCGCCGGAGTTGCCGGGGTTGATGGCGGCGTCGGTCTGGATGTAGTCGTCGTAGGGGCCCTGGCCGATGTCGCGGCCCTTCGCGCTGACGATGCCGACGGTGACGGTGTGGTCGAGCCCGAAGGGATTGCCGATCGCCACCACCCAGTCGCCCGGCAGGATCGCATCGGAGTCGCCGAGCGGGAGCGGCGTCAGGCCCGTCATGCCCTCGACGCGGATCAGCGCGATGTCGGTCTTCGGATCCTGGCCGACGATCGTCGCCTTCGCCTCGCGTCCGTCCGAGAACGTGACCTGGATGTCGTCGACGTCTGCGACGACGTGGTTGTTGGTCACGATGTAGCCGTCTTCCGAGATGAGGAAGCCGCTGCCGAGGCTCGGCACGGTGAAGCTGCGCGGCGCGGGCGCGCCGGGCTGCTGCCCGAAGAAATCGCGGAAGATGTCGGGGAGCGGGCCCTGGTACGGCGCCTGCGTGACGGTGCGCGACGTGTGCACGTTGACGACGCCGGGCCCCGCTTGCTGCGCGAGGATCGCGAAGCGCGAGTGCCCGGCCGGATCGAGAGCGGGGTCGCCGGTCATCAGCGAGGGCCTGGCAGACGCGGGCGCGGGGGGCGCCGGCGCGGTCGTCGCCGGCGCGGCGTGCGGCAGCGCGGTCGGGAAGCCGAGGCGGGTCAGCGTCCCCGAGAGCGCGAGCGCCGCGCCGAGCGCGCACCCGACCAGGACGCCGATTCCCACCCGCGACACCGCCATGCTTCGCTCCCTGGCTCAGCGCGTCGTCGAGATGCCGCCGTCGACGGGGATGACGGCGCCGGTCACGTAGGCGCCGGCGCGCGACGCGAGATACAGCGCGACGCCGGCCATGTCCTCGGGCTCGCCGATGCGGCCCATCGGGCAGCCCTTCACGATCACGTCGCGGAAGCGCTCGAGCGTCACCGCCATCATCTTGCTCTCGAAGGGGCCCGGCGCGATCGCATTCACCGTCACCTTGGGCGCGAGCTTGCGCGCGAGCACGCGGGTCAGATGGTGCGCGGCCGCCTTGCTCGCGGAGTAGGCGTAGGTCTCGAGCGCGGGCACGGCGAGGCCGTCGATCGAGCCGACGTTGATGACGCGCGCGGGATCGCCGGGCTTCGCCGCGGCTTCGAGACGCGGCGTCAGCGCGCGCGTGAGGTTGAAGATCGCCTTCACGTTCAGCGCCAGCACCTTGTCGAAGGCGGCGTCCGGGTACTCGGCGTAGGGCGCGCCCCAGTTGGCGCCCGCGTTGTTCACCAGGATGTGGAGCGCGCTCTCGCGCGACTCGATCTCGGAGGCGATGCGGCGGCACTCGGCGTCGCTCGCGAGATCGGCCGGCAGCGCCTCGCACGCGCCGAGCTTCGAGAGCTCCTTCGCCGTCGCGTCGCAATCGGCCTGCTTGCGCGACGAGACGTAGACGCGCGCGCCGCCCTCGACGAAGCCGCGCGCGATCATGAGTCCGATGCCGCGCGATCCGCCGGTCACGAGCGCGACCTTGCCCTGCACCGAGAAGAGCTCTGCCGGCTTCACTGCCCCGTACCTCCGAGCTGGACGGGCGTGAAGTTGCCCGTCGCCTCCTGCCAGGCGCGCTTCACCACGAAGTTGCGGTCGAGGCGCATCACGAACGGGATCGCCATCACTTCGTAGCCCTCGTCCGCGCTGAGCTTCGCCTGCGCCTCGGTCTGCTCGAGCGAGGCGCCGCTGCGCTTCGCCTCGTCTCCGACGGCCGCGAGCTCGCGCATGAAGTTCTGGAATGCGACGAGCCCGGCGCGGTCCGTCACCGGACCGTGTCCGGGAATGACCTGGTCGAAGTCGAGCGCGAGCACGCGGTCGAGCGTGTCGGCCCACTCCTTCACGGAGCCGCCGGCTTCGAGGTCGATGTTCGGGTAGCGGCCGTTGAAGAAGAGGTCGCCCGTATGGAGCACGCGATCCTCGACGAAGAGCACGACGAGGTCGCCGTCGGTGTGGCCGCGGCCCGGGTGGATCATGCGGATGGTCTTGCCGCCGATGTTCAGCGCGTGGTCCTCGGCGAAGGTCTCGTTCGGGAGCGTGCCCGCGGCGTCGCCCTTCCAGTAGTCGGCGTCGAGCGCCTTCAGATAGGCGAGCGTCTTCTCGGTGGAGACGATGGGGAGCCCCGCGGCGAACGCCGGGTTCCCGTGCGTGTGATCCAGGTGGTAGTGCGTGTTGATGACGGCGCGCGTGGCGCCGCCGCCGAGCTGCTCGGCCTTCTCGCGCACCTCGCGCCCCTGCATGCGGAAGGTCATGGTGTCGACCACCACCGCGCCTTCGGACGTGCGCAGGATGCCGACGTTGCTGCCGAGCCCGTAGATGACGTGGACGTCATTCGTGACCTTCGCCACGTCGAGCGTGCTGATGCGCTGGTAGACGAAGAGCGCGCCGCACGCGACGACCACGAGCAGAGCGACGCCGAGCCAGATCGCGATCCGCTTCATGACACCCCCTGAAGGGGCGCAGTATGGCGCAGCGCGAGAGCCGACGGGCTCCTCGGGTGGCGCCCGGTCAGATGGGCTCCGCTCGGCTGCGCCTCGCTGCGCGCGCCTTCGGCGCTTGCGGCGCGCTCCGCGCGCCATGGTCTTCAGAGCTCCGGTCCTTGTGCTCGGAACACTCGCGTTACAGAACCGGTGGCCCCCCGTCGCCCGTCGGGCGTGGCATTCGGCGCAGTCGGTTGGTAGTTAGCCAACACGATTGACGCACGAGTGAGGCCCTGTTG
>DASUFZ010000348.1:0-5722 GCA_036274295.1 Myxococcota bacterium | reverse complement strand
AGCTGCAGGGTCCGTCGGAGGTGGCGATAGGCGGGCGTGAAGTCCTGGAGGTCGAGCCAGGCGCGATAGGCGGGCACGTCGCACGACGCCTCGGGCACGTGCGAGAGGAACGCATCCGCGAGGAACATGATCTCCTCCTCGGCCTCGTGCGCGTGACTCGGATGGATCGCGAAGATCTGCGGCGTGAAGGCGCGCGCCTGCTTCTCGCGCGCCTCGCCGGCCGCGATGCGCGGGTCGGGCGCGGTCGGATCGCTCTCGAGCCGCGGCGCCGGCTCGAGCGCCTCCCAGCCGAGCGTCGACGCGTGTCGCGGATCGCTCGCCAGCATGCGCTGGATCAAGGTGGTGCCCGAGCGCATCATGCCGACCACGACCCACGGCGCCTGGATCCGCTCGTCGCCGATCTCGGGATGCCGCGCGAACCAGTGCTCGATGCGCAGCCGGTTCGTCAGGCTGCGCACGACGCCGCCGCGCAGGATCTTCGCGCCGAGCGCGGAGAGCGGCGCCTCGGCGAGCGAGGCGAGCAGCACGCGCAGCGGCTCGCGGAAGACGTCGTCGCCGAACGCGTCGAGTCCGTCGTACGCCCGCGCTTCGGCGAGCACGGCCTCTTCGTCGAAGAGCGCGGCGCTCACGGTAAGCTGCGCGCATGATCGACAGCGCGCGCGAGATCGAGAACCTGATCTACCTCTACGCGGAACGCATCGACGCCGGCGATCTCGACGGCGTGGCCGAGCTCTTCCGCCACGGTCGCATCCGCCACACGCCGGTCGGCTCCGGCGGACCGAGCTTCGAGGGCCGCGATGCGGTGCGCCGCCTCTTCGGCGGCGCCACGCGTCTGTACGAGAACGGAACGCCGCTCACGCGCCACGTCACCACCAACGTGATCGTCGAAGTCGACGACGCCGCCGGCACGGCCGCGACGCGCAGCGCCTACACCGTCTTCCAGCGGACGGGACGCCTTCCGCTCCAGCCGATCATCTGCGGCCGCTACCACGACACCTTCCGGCGGATCGAGGCGCGCTGGTGGTTCGACACGCGCGTGATGCTCGTCGACCTGGTGGGCGACCTGAGCCAGCACCTGCTCTTCGAGCTGCGTTCGGGATAGGACACAAAAGCAACTCTACGTTGCCTTTGCTGCGGCGGGCAAGCCGATCGGGCAGCCGGGGTCCAGAAAGACCACCGCCCCTGGAGCGAGGAGAGAAAGCTCCAGGGGCGGCTCGGTCTCGGTGTAGGAAGGAGCTGAGCTTGGCTCCGGCTTCTCAGACACCCCGCCGTTGGGGAAGGTTCACAAGTTTCGTGGCTCGGTCGGAGGCCCCTTCAGCTCCACCACGTTGCCGTCGGGATCCCGGATGTACATGGAGGGCCCGGTCCCACGCGCGCCGTAGCGCTGCCCGACGTCTCCGGGCGCGACGCCGCAGCTCTCGAGATGGGCGCGGATCGCGGCCTCGTCGAAGGCCGCGAGGTCGAGCGCGAAGTGGTCGACGTTGCGCGCGCCCTCCCCAGGGGGCTCCCCACCCAGCTTTCCGAGCGGGCTCTCGACCTCGACCAGGTCGATCAGGCTCGCGCCCGCGCGCAGCTGCGTGAGCCCCAGGGCCTCGATGCGGCGCTCCGTCTTGCAGCCGAGTACGTCGCAGTAGAAGCGCAGCGAGCGCGCGAGATCGCGCACGCGCAGCACCACGTGGTCGATCGCGCGGATCTCGATGGCCGTCACCGGAGCTGCACCTCGAACCTTCCGCCACGGTAGACGAGGCGGTGCGGACCGGCGAAGCGCAGCGAGACGAAGGCCGTGTCGCCGCTGCGATCGGCGTGGCGCTCGAGCTGGTAGGCGCCGGGCGGCAGCGCGGCGAGCGCGTCGAGCAGCGCGGGCCCGAAGGGGAACACCGCCAGGGGTCGCTCGTGCAGCAGGTAGATGCTGTCGCCCGTGCCCTCGAGCTCGCGGCGTCCGCGCCCGCGCATGCGCCAGATCGGCTCGTCGATGCGCAGCGACGCATCCGTCCAGCGCAGCGGACCGGCGAAGCCCCAGTCGAGCGCCACCACGTGCGCGCCCTCGAGCTCCGGCGCGAGACGCACGACGGCGTCGGACCAGAGTCCCTTGCCGCCCGTGCGCCGCATCAGGTCGAGCGTGGCGAGGTCGACGCGCAGCGCCGCGCCGAGCGACGCGGCGAGCAGCAGCGCCAGCGCGCCCCGCGCGACGGGATGCGCCGCGCGTCGCCACGCCTCGCGCAGCGCCACCGCGACGACGAGCTGCGGCAGCGGCCACGCGTTGAGGAAGTGGTGGATGCGGATGGCGCGCGGCGTCAGCAGGATGCCCGCGAAGGTGAACAGCGCGGCGAGCAGGGCGAACGTCGGCGCCGGATGACGGCGCCCGCGCAGCCGCTCGCGCACGAGCCAGATCGCGAGGCCGAGCGCACACGCGGCGAAGAGAAGAGGGAAGGGCGTCGCGACGACGCCGTCGACCTGGCCGAGCGCGTCGAACGAGCCGCCGCTCCGCAGCAGCCGCTGGAAGTAGCTGCCGTCGAGCACGGCGAGGAGCGCGCGCCACTTCTCGGCCCAGTCTCCGCGGCCCTCGGCGGTGCGACGCGCCGCGACCTGCGTCATCTGGAGCGCCGGACCCGCGTGCGCGAGCAGAGGCGCCGCGCCGAGGAGGAGTCCGCCGAGCGCGATGCCGAGCGAGCGCGCGCGCGCCAGGGCGTCGCGCGCGAGCGACGGCGCGGCGACGAGCGCCGCCGCGAGCGCCGCCGCGAGCGGGACGGCCGCGTCGATCTTGTTGTAGACGGCGAGCCCCGCGCAGATGCCGCCGAGCAGGAGACGTCCCGCGCTGCGCGCGCGCCAGCCGCTGAGCAGCGCGAGCGCGGCGGCGCTGCGCAGCAGGAAGCCGAGCGCGAACGAGCCCCAGTCGTGACGGCTCGTGAAGAGGAAGCTCGGGTCGAACGCGAGAAGCCCGCCGAGCAGCGCGGCGGTCGGCAGGTCGAAGAGGCGCGCACCGAAGGCCATCGCGAGCCAGAGGCCCGCCAGCGCGAACGCGAGCGTGGCCCCGCGCAGCGCGTGCGTGTCGGGGCCCGTCCACGCGAGCACGGGCACGAGCACCTGGCTCTTCAGCGCGCCCATGTAGGGCTGCGTCATCCAGGGCAGCGGGCGCCCCAGCAGCTCGAAGTGGCGCGCGCCCGGCACCTCGGGCGGCGCCGGCTCCGCGCGCAGGAACCAGAGCGCGGGCTCCGCCTGGATCACCTCGTCGTAGTAGAGGCCCGGGGCGTCGAGGCTTCGCGCCGCGAGGGCGAGCGCGAGCGCCGTGCACGCCAGCGCAGCGACGACGAGGCGCGCGCCGTCGCGGCTCACGGGCGTCCCGCCGTCACTCCCTTGACCTTTCCGCGAGCGCCGCGCACGATCGGCCGCTCGCATGATGCAGCAGACCCCGCGCGAAGCGGATGCCGGCGCGGGGCTCTATGCGCGCGAGATCCGCACCCTCTCCGCACCGGACCTCGAGACCGACGCCTGCTTCGTGTGCGGCGCGAAACGCGCGCGGCCGCGCTTCGCCGTCGAGGGCGTCGCGTCGCAGGTCGTGGTGTGCGAAGGCTGCGGCCTCGGGCGCTTCCATCCGGTGCTCGGCGCGCAAAAAATCCGCGCCTTCTACCCGGACGAATACTACGGGGAGCCCGGCGCGAAGTTCCAGCCTCTGGTCGAGCGGCTGGTGCGGCTCGTCGGCGCGCGACACATCGGATTCCTGTCGCGCGGGCTCGCGCCCGGCGCGCGCGTGCTCGACGTCGGCTGCGGGCGCGGCGTCGTGCTCGCCCCGCTCGCCGACCGCGGCCTCGAGGTGCACGGCGTCGAGGTGAGCGCCGCCGCGGCGCGCGGCGCCGACGCGCGCGCCGAGATCCGCATCGCGTCCGATCTGCGCTCCGCCGGCTACCCCGACGCGTTCTTCGACGAGGTGATCATCTGGCACGTGCTCGAGCACCTCGAGGATCCGCGCGCGGCGCTGCGCGAGGCCTACCGCATCCTGAAGCCCGGCGGGCGCCTGATCGTGGCCGTCCCCAACTTCGAGAGCTGGCAGGCGCAGTGGAGCGGCGCCGACTGGTTCCACCTCGACCTGCCGCGCCATCTCTATCAGTTCCCGCTGCGCGCGCTGCGCCAGCTGCTCGGCGATCTCGGTTTCGAGCTCGGCGAATCCCACCACTTCTCGCTGCGCCAGAATCCGTTCGGCTGGATCCAGAGCGCGCTCAACCGGATCCGCAGCCTGCCGCGCAACGGGCTCTACACCCTGCTGCACCAGCGCTCGCGCCGCGAGGCGCCGCCCTTCGGCGCCGGCATGCGCGCGCTGCTGCTCCTGCTCTTCGCCGCGACGGCGCCGTTCGCGCTCGCGCTCTCGCTGGCGGAGACGCTCGGGAAGAGCGGCGCGACGGTGCACGTCGTCGCTACCAGGCCGGCATCCAGTCGGGCATGAGCCCCGGCGCGTCGAAGACCTGCTTGCCGCTGCGGTCGACCACGCGGATGTGCGAGCCCTCCACGCTCTCCTTGCTGCGCCCGTGCGGCGCCGCCGTGACGGCGATGCGCTCGCCGTCGGGCGACCAGTGCGGCGCGCCCTCGTCCCAGTCGGGCGTGTCGGTCAGGCGCTGCGCGGGACCGTCGGCCAGCGGCGCCAGATACAGCTCGTAGTTCCCGTCGCGGTCGGAGACGAAGGCCAGCTCGTCGCGACGCGGCGACGGCGCGCCCGACTGGTCGTCGGCGCCCGGCGTGCTCGCGTGGATGCGCAGGTCGCCGCCGCTGAGATCCACGCTGGCGACGTCGGCGAAGCCGCCGCCGGAAGGCCGGCGCGTGAAGAGCACGCGCGAGCCGTCGCGCGTGAAGGCCGCCTTGAGATGGAACCAGGCGGGGTCGTGCGTCAGCGCACGCGCGGCCTCGCCGCGCGCGCTCAGGATCCAGAGCTGCGAGTCGCTGGTGATGCGCCGCTGCGCCACCAGGGAGATGCCGTCCGGCGCGTAGCGCGGGCGCAGGAACCAGCTCCCCTGCGGCGCGTCGACGATCGGCCGGGCCGTGGGCCCGCGCTCGCCGAAGGTCAGCACGGCGACGCCGGGCGCCTGCGCGCCGCCGCGGTAGGCGAAGGCGAGCTCCGCCGCGGCGGGAGACCAGACGGGCCAGGCCTCGTCGCGGTGGGGTGTCTCCGCGATCGGGGCGGGATCCGCGTCCGGTGGCCGCCAGGTCCAGAGATCGCTGCGCGCGCCCTGGCCCGTGCGCCCGACCTGGAAGGCGAGGCGTCCCGCCTTCGCAGACCAGGTCGGCCAGGACTCGTCCCGGGTGCTCGTCCACAAGGGCTGGATCGCGCCGTCCGCGAGGCGCGCGCGCGCGAGCGTGCCGCGGTGGCCCTCGCGCTGGACGAAGACCAGGCCGCCCGACGCACCCCCGGTCAGGTCTTCGCGTGTGCCGCAGCCGAGCGCTGCGACCAGCACGGCCAGGAGGGTCGGGAGGCGGCGCGCTGATAGAATGCGCCGCTGCGATGCAGGGCGGTTCGCACGCTGCCTGGCCGGCGCGCTGGCCGCTCTGGCTCTTCGCGGGCTACGCCGCGCTCGCACTCGCGCTCTACTGGCCCGCACTCGAAGGACCGTTCGTCTCCGACGACTTCGCCTACCTCGTCACGCATCCGTACACGACACCGCTCAGCCTCGAGAACGTTCTCGCGATCCTGGATCCGTTCGGCCCGGCGAAGCTCCATGCGGCGAACTACGCGCCG
>DASUFZ010000347.1:0-4793 GCA_036274295.1 Myxococcota bacterium | reverse complement strand
GCGCGGCTGGCTCGGCATGACCTGGCCGAAGGAGTACGGCGGCCGCGAGATGGAGGGCGTCTACGAGTACATCCTCAACGAGGCGCTCGCGCGCCGCGGCGCACCGCAGATCGGCAAGGGCGTCGGCATCATCGGCAAGACCTTGATCCGGCACGGCAACGAGAAGCTGAAGCGGGAGTTCCTGCCGAAGATCATCCGCGCCGAGGTCGAGTTCGCGGTCGGCTACAGCGAGCCGCAGGCCGGCTCCGACGCCGCGAACATGCAGCTGCGCGCCGAGAAGGTGCCGGGCGGCTGGAAGATGAACGGCCAGAAGATCTGGACCACGTCCGCGCACTTCGCCGACTGGTACTGGTTCGGCGCGCGCACCGACCCGGACAGATCGAAGCACGACGGCATCAGCCTGTTCCTGCTGCCGATGAACGCGCCCGGCCTCGAGATCCAGGGCATGCCGACCATCGGCAAGGACATCACCAACCAGGTGTTCTTCACCGACGTCTTCGTGCCGGACGACTACCTGGTGGGCAAGCGCGGCAGCGGCTTCCAGTACATCTCCGAGGCGCTCGATCTCGAGCGCTTCACCATGTTCACGTTCTCGCCGATTGCCGAGCGCGCGAAGCTGCTGGTCGATTGGGTGCGCGGCGCGCGCGTCGACGGCGAGCCGCTGCGGAGCGACCCGGTGGCGCGCCAGCAGATCGCGCGCCTGGCGACGGACGTCGCCGTCGCGCGCGGGCTGTCGCTGCGCTTCGTGTGGGAATCCATCAAGTCCGAGAAGCACGGCGGCGCCGCGCCGACCTGCGAGTCCTCGCAGTACAAGCTCTTCGCGACGCAGCTCTCGCAGCGCGGCTGCAACGTCGCGCTCGACCTCCAGGGCGCCGCGGGGCAGATGCGCGTGGACCAGCCGGCTGCGCCGCTCTCCGGCCGCTTCGAGGGCGCGTATCGCGCGACCGTCGTCGAGACGATCGGCGGCGGCGCCTCGGAAATCCAGAAGAACATCCTGGCGCGCCGCAAGCTCGGGCTCCCGAAGAACTTCTGATGGCGGCGGCGCTCGACGGCATCACGGTGCTCGACCTCTCGACGGTCGGCCCGGCGGCGCGCTGCACGCGCATCCTCGCCGACTACGGCGCGCGCGTGGTGAAGCTCGGCGCGCCCGCGAAATCGGGCGTCAACACCGAGCCGCCGTTCTTCGCCTACTCCGCCGGACGCGGCATGCAGCGCATGCGCCTCGACCTGAAGCAGCCGGAGGGCGTCGCGGTGTTCCTGCGCCTGGCCGAGCGCGCGGACGTCGTCGTCGAGAGCTTCCGGCCGGGCGTGGTGGCGCGTCTCGGCATCGGCTACGCCGACGTGCGTCGGCGCAACCCGCGCATCGTCTACTGCTCGACCTCCGGCTACGGCCAGCAAGGCCCGCGCGCGCGCTGGGCCGGTCACGATCTCAACTACCTGGCCGTCTCGGGCTACCTCGATTGCTCCGGCCGGCGCGCCGACGGCGGCCCGCCGCTGCCCGGCGCCACCGTCGCCGACGGCGCGGCCGGCGGCATGCACGCCGCGATCGCGATCCTGGCGGCGCTGCTGCGGCGCGGACACGCGGGCGAGGGCGAGTACCTCGACGTCTCCGTCGCGGACGGCGCGCTCTCCCTGATGGCGCTCGCGGTGGACGAGCACCTCGCGACGGGCGAGCCGTTCGGCCCCGGCCACGACATCCTCACGGGCCGCTACGCCTGCTACGACACCTACGCCGCGCGCGACGGGCGCTGGCTGGCCGTCGCCGCCATCGAGCCCGCGTTCTGGGCGAACCTCTGCAAGGCGCTCGGCCTCGAGCGCTGGATCGCGCACCAGACCGACGACGCGTGCCAGGACGAGATCCGCTCCCACCTGCGCGCGGCCTTCCGCACGCGCGATCGCGACGCCTGGGTCGCCGAGTTGTCTCCGAACGACACCTGCGTGGCGCCCGTGCAGAGCGTGGCGGAGGCGGCGGCCGATCCGCAGTTCGCCGCGCGCGCCATGTTCTGCGACGCGCAGCACCCGCAGCGCGGGAAGCTGCGCCAGGTCGCGCCCGCGCTCGCGGGCATGCCGCGTCCCGAGCGCGCGCCCGCGCTGCCCGTGCCGGGAAGCACCGAGACCGATGCGCTGCTCGCAGAGGCCGGCTACGCGCCGGCCGAGATCGCGAGTCTGCGCGCCAGCGGCGCGGTCGCCTGACCGCATCCATCGAGGAGGAACACATGTCCGACGTCGCCGCCGATCTGCCGCGCGAGATCCAGTCGTGGATCGGGCAGAAGCGCTACGAGGTGGAGGGCGAGTTCGAGGTGGAGCGCGGCTATGTCTTCACGAGCTGCGCCTCCGTCGAGAACGGCAACCCGCTCTTCTGGGACGAGAAGGCGGCTCAGGAGCTGACGGGCGGCTTCATCGCGCCGCCGACCATGATCTCCGTCTGGTTCCGCCCGCATTACTGGGCGCCGGGCCGAACGCAGCAGGCGCTGCCGCTCCAGGTGCACTTCGACCTGAAGGAGAAGCTCGGGCTCCCCGAGGCGGTGATGACCGACAACACGGTCATCTTCCGCGAGCCGGTGCGCCCGGGCGACCGCCTGCGCACGTGGCAGGTGCTGCGCTCGGTGTCGCCTGAGAAGCGCACCAAGCTCGGCCTCGGCCGCTTCTGGGTGATCGACGTCGAGTACGTGAACCAGCACGGCGAGAGCGTCGGCACGGAGTCCTACACGGGCTTCGGCTACCGGAGGGACGCGTGATGGCGAAGGGACTGCTCGCGGGCCAGGTGAAGACCGGCGACGCGCTGCCGGAGCTGGCGTACGACGTCAGCGCGACGACGGTGATCCTCGGCGCCATCGCCACGCGCGACTGGCGCCCGATGCACCACGACAAGGACTTCGCGCAGAAGCGCAACGGCGTGCGCGACGTCTTCATGAACACGCCGAACCAGGCGGCCTGGTTCGAGCGCTACGTCACCGACTGGACCGGTCCGAAGGGGCGCCTCGGGCGCATGCGCTTCCGCATGCACGATTCGGTGTTCCCCGGCGATCGCATGGTGATGCGCGGCCAGGTCGCGGGCGTCGGCAGCGACGACACCGGCTGCGCCTGGGCGGACCTCGACCTGAAGCTCGAGGTCGGCGGCAAGGCCATGACGACCTGCCAGGTGCGCGTCGCGCTGCCGGTCGACGGTCACGACAACCCCTGGGTGCGCCGCGGCGCACAGTGGAAGCCGTAGGGCAGGGAGACACGACGATGGATCTCGACTTCTCCGAAGAGCAGACGGTGCTGCGCGACATGGTGCGCGGCGTGCTGGCCGAGCACAGCCCGATCGAGGTCGTGCGCCGCACCGAAGACGATCCGATCGGCTACCCCGAGGCGCTCTGGAAGCAGCTCGCCGAGGTCGGCGTCACCGGCATCCTGATCCCCGAGTCCTTCGGCGGCGCCGGCCAGACCCTGCTCGAGGCGGCGATCGTGTACGAGGAGCTCGGCCGCGCGCTGGCGCCGACGCCGCACTTCCCGAGCGCGGTGATCTGCGCGAGCGTGCTGCTCGCGGCGGGCAGCGAAGCGCAGCAGCGCGCGTGGCTGCCGCGCATCGCGTCGGGCGAGGCGATCGTCACGCCGGCCTGGCTCGAGCCCGACGGCTCGTTCCGCGCGCGCGGCGTGCAGCTCCGCGCCACGCCGAGCGGCGACGGCTTCGAGCTCTCCGGCAGGAAGCGCCACGTCGCGTTCGCGCGCGCGGCGGCGCAGCTGCTGGTGCTCGCGCGCACCGGCCCCGGCGACGCGGACATCGACCTCTTCCTGATCGACCCGGGCGCCAAGGGCATCTCGCAGGAGCAGCAGCTCTCGCTGGCCTCGGACGCGCAGTACGAGCTCGCGTTCGAGCGCGTGCGCGTGCCCGCCAGCGCGCGGGTCGGCGCGCCGGGCACGGGCTGGCAGACCTTCGAGCGGGCCATGCAGGACGGCATCGTGTTGCTGGCGGCGCAGGCCATGGGCGGCGCCGAGCGCGCCCTCGAGATCACCGTCGAGTACGCCAAGGAGCGCAAGCAGTTCGACAAGCCGCTCGGCGCCTTCCAGGCGATCTCGCACTACCTGGCCGACGCCTCCACCAAGATCGACGGCGGCAAAACCCTCGTCTACGAGGCCGCCTGGGCCCGCAGCACGGGCCGCGACGCCAGTCAACTCGCGGCGATGGCGAAGCTGTTTGCGTGTCAGACCTACCGCGACGTGACCGCCATGTGCCAGCAGGTCTGGGGCGGCGTGGGCTTCACCATCGAGTACGACATCCAGCTCTTCTTCCGGCGCGCGAAGCAGCTCCAGCTCTCGTGGTGGGACTCGCGCGAGCTCGAGGAGCGCATCGCCGCGGCGGTGCTCGACGGGCCGGCCGCCTGAGCGAAGCTCCCGCGCCAGCCGCGCGCCGGTATAAGATGGGGCCCCTCGTCCGGGAGTCCCGATGCGCAGGCGGTTCTCCGTGCTGCTCCTCGCGTTGCTCCTGCCGGGTCTCGCGGCCTGGTGGGGGCCGTCCGGCTGCGCGCCGCGGCCGCGCGTGCTGGTCTTGGGCCTCGACGGCGGCGACTGGGATGTGATCGATCCGCTGATCCAGGCGGGCTACCTGCCGAACCTCGGGCGCATCGTGAAGGGCGGCGCCCGCGCCGGGCTCGACTGCTACCCCTCGTTCCCGTTCCTCGCCTGCTTCTGCCCGCCGGTGTGGAACAGCATCGCCACCGGCCACGCGGCGAGCGAGCACGGCCTCTCCGGCATCCTTCGACCTCTCGACGAGCCGGCGCGTCAAAGCGATCTGGGACGTGGTGCACGAT
>DASUFZ010000346.1:0-8830 GCA_036274295.1 Myxococcota bacterium | reverse complement strand
GTTCTCGCTCTGCGCCGCGCGCTACTTCGAGCGCTTCGGCGCCGGCCGCGAGGACCTCGCGAAGATCGCCGTCAAGAACCACCACAACGGCACGCTCGCGCCGAAGTCGATGCTGAAGCGCGAGATCACCGTCGAGGACGTGCTCTCGGCGCGCATCATCTCCTGGCCCTTCGGCCTCTACGACTGCGCCGCACAGTCCGACGGCGCGGCCGCGGCGATCATCACGCGCACGGATCTCGCGAAGAAGCTGCGCAAGGATCCGGTGCTCGTGAAGGCGGTCAGCGTCGCGACGGCGCCGCACCCGCAGCGCGATCCCGATTTCGACTTCCTCGCCTGGAAGGCGACGCTCTACGCCGCCGAGGACGCGTACCGCCAGGCCGGCATCACCGAGCCGTTCCGCCAGCTCGACGTCGTGCAGCTGCACGACTGCTTCACCCTGACCGAGATGCTCACGTACGAGGACCTCGGCCTGTGCAAGAAGGGCGAGGCGAAGGAGCACGTGCAGAGCGGCACGTTCGAGCTGACGGGCGAGCTGCCGGTCAACACCGACGGCGGTCTCAAGACCTTCGGGCACCCGACCGGCGCGACCGGCGTCCGCATGATCTACGAGAACGTGCTCCAGCTCCGCGGTCAGGCGGGTCCGCGCCAGGTGAAGAACGCGACCCTGGCGCTCTCGCACAACATCGGCGGCGCGCCGCAGACGTGCGGCATCGCGATCCTGGGGATGCCGTAGCCGGAAACGCAGCGGGCGGCTGCTTCCGCAACCGCCCGCTGTTTCCTATCTAGTAGCGGTCGCGGCCGCCGCCGCCGTAGCCGCCGCCATCGCGGCCACCGCCGCCGCCGCCGTAGCCGCCGCCATCGCGGCCGCCGCGGCCACCGCCGCCGTAGCCACCACCGCCGCCGCCGCCGCGCGGACCGCGGTAGCCACCGCCGCCGCCACCGCCGCCGCCACCGCTGCGCTCCTGCGCCTCGTTGACACGGAGCGCGCGGCCGCCCATGTCCGTGCCGTCGAGGGCGCGGATGGCGTCACTCGCACCGTTCGCGTCCATCTCGACGAACGCGAAGCCGCGCGAGCGGCCGGTCTCACGGTCCGTGATCACCTTCACGGACTCGACTGCACCGTGGCGGGCGAACAGGTCACGCAGCTCCGCCTCGGTGGCGCTGAAGGGCAGGTTTCCGACATAAAGCTTCTTGAACAAGAGACTCATCCTCGAACGGGTTCAAGGAACCCAGGTAGCGCCGCGGAGCCGGGCGCGGAACATCCGCGTTCGTGCACCCTGCGCATCGAACTCCCGCCCATCTCTGTCTTCTTCGTGGCGGGAGGAACGCAAACTCGACTGGAGGCACGAGCAAAGCCGCGGACCGGTGCGAATCAGCAGTTCGGCGCGGAACGTAGGAGCCTGTTCTGGATCCCGCAATCGCGGGGGCAACTCCGCCCGGCTGGTCATTTCGCTTGCCGACCGTCAAGCCGCGTCGGCAGCGGGGGACTCAGCGACCCCTACGCAAAGAGTCGTAGAGGGCGCGCACCAGGCTCGCGGCGCGGGCGTCACCGGTCAGTCCCATCTGCATCTGGTTCATCGCGTAGCCAAAACCGATGTGGGCATCGGGATCTGCGAAGGCCAACGAGCCGCCGGCGCCGGGGTGCCCGAAGCAGCCCTCGGGGCACTCCGGCGAGAGCATGGGGGGCAGCGCGAAGCCCAGGCCGAAGCGGGTCGGCACCAGGATGACGAGGTCCGGCCCGTCGACCTGCACGGCCCGGAAGCGCTCCACGGTCTCCGGCGCGAGCAGGCGCACCCCGTCGACGGCGCCGACCTGCGCGGCGTAGACCCGCGCCAGCGCCCGCGCCGTCGCGATGCCGTTCGACGACGGCATCTCCGCGCCGCGCAGCAGCCGCGTGTTCCACATCTCGCCGTACGCGAAGAGATTCGACGGTCCGGAGAGCGCGCGGCCGAGGCGCGTGTCCGGACCCATGAAGCGCGCGCGCAGCTCGCGCTCCTTCGGATCGGCCGGCTCGGGCGCAGGCAGCAGGCGCGCCACGCGCGCATCCTGCGCGGCGGGAAGTCCGACGAAGAGATCGTTCGCGAGACCGAGGGGCGCGGCGAGCTCGCGCGCGAGCACCGCGCCGAAACGCAGACCGGTGACGCGGCGCACCACCTCGCCGAGGATCCAGCCGTAGCTGCGCACGTGGTAGCCGTGCGCGCTGCCGGGCGTCCACTGCGGCGCCTGCTTGGCGAGCGCCTCCACCACCGCCGTGCCTTCGCACACCTCTTCCAGGGTGAAGCGGCCCGCGACCTCCGCGAGTCCGGCGCGGTGCGACATCACGTCGCAGACGCGGATATCCGCCTTGCCGTTCGCGGCGAACTCCGGCCAGTAGCGCGCGACCGGCGCTTCGACGTCGAGCTCGCCGCGCTCCGCGAGGCGCGCGATACATGCGGCGGTGATGCCCTTCGTGGTGGAGAAGACGATCGCGAGCGTGTCGCGCTGCCACGGCCGTCCGCTCTCCGGATCGGCGCGGCCGCCCCACAGATCGACGACCGGCGCGCCGCCGCGGTAGATGCAGACCGCCGCGCCGACCTCGCTGTGCGCTTCGAAGTTGTGGGCGAAGGCCTCGCGTACGGCCTCGAAGCCCGGCTCGACCCGGCCCTGGATGTTCATGCGTCGCTCCGGCACCAGGCGATGTAGGACGCGAGCCGCTGCTCGAGCGCCGTCTGGTCGATTCCGACCGCCGCCAGCGAGCGATCGTAGGTGTAGCCGTGGCGTTTCCGGGCCGTATGCGTGCGCGGGACCCAGGGCGGCAAGGTCGGGCTGTCGAGGCACTCGCGATAGATCCGCGCCATCGCGCCTTCGAGATCGCGCACGTAATCCGCGAAGCGCACGACGCAGCGTCGCGGTCCCGGCTCGCGCGTGAACCAGTCCTGCTCGATCTCGCAGTAAGCGGTCTCGCTCTTCTCGATCGCCGCGCCGAGCCACGCCCAGGGCGCCGGGCCGCCCATGCTCTCGTCGAAGGGCGTGCTGCGCAGGAAGTTGACCGTGCTCTGCAGGCGCGGGGCGGGATCGCGGATCATGGTCAGGAAGATGGCGTCGGGGTAACGGCGCGCCAGGAAGTCGGCGGCGCACAGGAAGTGACCCTTGATGAAGATCCGACGCGGCGCGCCGTCGGGTCCGGGCCCCGCGTGCAGCAAGGTCTTGCGCGCGACCCCATCGAAGAGCCGCACGAAATCCTCCTCCCAGAGCGCGCGATTGTGGGGAGCGAGCGCGCCGAAGGCGAAGTCGTCGGCCATGGCCTCCGGTCCGAGGCGCAAGGAGAGATGGTTCAGGTGTCGACCGAGGAGCGCGATGTCGAAGGTGTCGCTGCGGAAGGGATCGGCTTCGTGGCGCTCGCGCATGGACGGCGGCATCGAGCCGAGCATGCGCGCTCTCACCTGCTCCACCTTGACGAACCGGCCGAGCGTCCGCGGGACGAGCCGCCACGCCCAGAGGTAGGGAAACAGGCAGTGGATCATCGGCGGCGCGACGAGCTGCGGGTCCTCCTCGAGATAGCGGGCGAGCTGCGTGCTCCCGCTCCGCCCCGCGCTGATCTCGATCAGCGGAGCGACGACCTCGATCTCGCGTAGCTGCTTTCCGTAGAGCAGCTCGTCGAGCAGCCAGGCCAATCCGAGGAGCGGGATCGTCGCGGCGAGGCGCAGGATCGAGAGGCTCAGCCAGGCGCGCTCATAAGGAGTGAGGCCCGGCGCAGGCAGCTCGCTCCAGGTCATGCGCAGGTAGCGCGCGACCTGGCGCAGTCGGGGCACGTTGGGCGCGCGACCGTACAGCGCCGCGAGAAGGAGATAGGCCGGCCATAGCGACGAGGTGAGCATCGCCAGCAGGAGCGTGACGAGCGCGCGCAGCAGCAGCCGTAGCGCGCGCGCCGCGGCCGACGCGCGCTCCGGCTCGGGCTCGCCGGGGAGGTGTTCGTGGATCATGCTCCGATTATCCCACCCATTGTCACCGTCGGTGGGGCATGCGAACGTGACGAGCCTCGCCCGGCAGCGCCGGCCGATTCTGAGGTCCCATGCCCCCCGACGTCACCGCCTCGCTCACGGCTCCGCACACCCTTCAGTACACCTACAAGCGCTCCCTCGGAAAGGTGCTCAGCGCCTTCTTCACGGGCCTGCGCGACAAGAAGATCCTCGGCGTGCGCACCCGGGACGGCCGCGTGCTGGTGCCGCCGAAGGAGTACGACCCCGACACGGCCGAGTCGCTCTCCGAGATGGTGGAGGTCGGGCAGGCGGGCGTCGTGCGCACCTGGTCATGGGTGGCGCGGCCGCGCGAGAAGCAGCCGCTGAAGAAGCCGTTCGCCTACGCGCTGATCCTGCTCGACGGCGCCACGACGCCGCTGCTCCACGCCGTCGACGCCGGCAGCGAAGCGAAGATGAAGACCGGCATGCGCGTGCGCGCGCGCTGGGCCGGCGAGACCGTCGGCGCGATCACCGACATCGCATGCTTCGAGCCGGAGGAGAAGAAGTGAGCGAGCCCGTCGAGATCCTCAAGACTCCCGTCAAGCTCGAGTACACCTTCTCGGCCGGGCAGTCGGCGTCGCGCTTCCTGCGCGCCATCGCCGAGGGCAAGCTGATCGGACAGCGCTGCCCCGTCGACGGCCGCGTCTACTTCCCGACGCGCGGCTCGTGCCCGCAGCACGGCGTGCTGATGGCGCCCGAGCCGGTCGAGCTCAGCGACCGCGGCACGGTCGTCACGTTCTCGATCAACCGCGTGCCCTCCGAGAACATCAAGCTGGATCTTCCGTACGCGCCGATCCAGGTGCTGCTCGACGGCGCCGACACCATCCTGATGCACGTGCTCGGCGAGTGCCCGATCGAGCAGGTCCACATGGGCATGCGCGTGCAGGCCGTCTGGAAGCCGAAGTCGGAGTGGACGACGTCGATCGGCAACATCAAGTACTTCAAGCCGACCGGCGAGCCGGACGCGCCCTTCGATTCCTACAAGGAGCACATCTGATGCGCGAGGTGGCCGTCGTCGCGTTCGCGCAGTCGAAGAGCATGCGCCGCGAGCCCGACCGCAACGAGGTCGAGATCCTGATCCCGGTGATCCGCGAGCTGCGCGAGAAGACCGGGCTCGGGATCGAGGAGATCGACTTCATCTGCTCGGGCAGCAGCGACTACCTCGCGGGGCAGTCGTTCGCGTTCGTCTCGGGGCTCGACGCCGTCGGCGCGTGGCCGCCGGTCTCCGAGTCGCACGTCGAGATGGACGGCGCCTGGGCGCTCTACGAGGCGTGGGTGAAGATCCAGATGGGCTACGCCGACGTCGCCATGGTGTACGGCTTCGGCAAGCCCTCGATGGGCGACCTGCCGGAGACCTTGGCCCTCCAGCTCGATCCCTACGTGGTGACGCCGCTCTGGCCCGACGCCATCAGCATCGCCGCGCTGCAGGCGCGCCTCTGCATCGAGAAGGGCGTGACCAGCGAGCGCCAGATGGCGGAGGTCGCGGCGCGCGACCGCAAGAACGCGCTCGCGAATCCGTACGCACAGGTGAAGGGCGAGTTCGAGGTCGCGAAGCTGCTGGCCGAGCCGTACCTCGCGAACCCGCTGCGCAAGCACGACTGCTCGCCCATCTCCGACGGCGCGTCCGCCATCATCATCGCCTCCGAGAAGCGCGCGAAGCAGCTGGCGAAGCGGCCCGCGTGGATCCGCGGCTTCACGCACATCTGCGAGCCGCAGGACCTCGGCGTGCGCGATCTCACGCGCTCGCGCTCGACGGAGATCGCCGCCGAGAAGGCCGGCGTGAAGAAGGACAAGATCGACGTGGCCGAGATCTACGGGCCCTTCACGCACCAGGAGATCCTGGTCGAGAAGGCGCTCGGGATCGGCGGCAAGACGCAGGTGAACCCTTCGGGCGGCGCGCTGGCCGGCAACCCGATGATGGCGGCCGGGCTCACGCGCATCGGCGAGGCCGCGCGCCGCATCTGGGACGGCGGCGCCGACCGCGCGGTCGCGCACGCGACGTCCGGACCGTGTCTGCAGCAGAACCTGATCTGCGTGCTGGAGGGCAACTAGCATGGCCGAGCGGTGCGGGATCGTCGGCATCGGGCAGACGCGGCATCAGGCGGCGCGCAAGGACGTCTCGATGGCGGGGCTCATCCGCGAAGCGGCCGAGAAGGCGCTCGCCGACGCGGAGCTCACCTGGAAGGACATCGACGCCGTCGTGATCGGCAAGGCCCCCGACATGTTCGAGGGCGTGATGATGCCGGAGCTCTTCCTGAACGACGCCATCGGCGGCGCCTACAAGCCGATGCTGCGCGTGCACACGGCGGGGAGCGTCGGCGGCTCGACCGGCATCGTCGCGGCGAGCCTCGTGCAGGCGGGCATCCACGACCGCGTGCTGACGGTGGCCTTCGAGAAGCAGTCCGAGAGCAACGCCATGTGGGCGCTCTCGATCTCGCTTCCGTTCAGCGTCGCGGTCGTCGCGGGCGCGGGCGGCTTCTTCGCGCCGCTCGTGCGCGGCTACATGCGCCGCTCGGGCGCGCCCGAGGACACGGGCATCCGCGTCGCGCTGAAGGACCGCAAGAACGCGCTCAAGAATCCGAACGCGCACCTCCAGATCCCCGACATCGACTTCGACAAGATCGCGTCGTCGCCGATGCTGTGGGACCCGATCCGCTACCTCGAGACGTGTCCGTCCTCCGACGGCGCGTGCGCGCTGGTGATGGCGAAGGAGTCGCTGGCGGACAAAGCGCCGCGCAAGCCGGCCTGGATCCACGCGACCGAGATGCGCAGCGAGCCGACCATGTTCTCCGGCCGCGACGCCGTCATCCCGCGTGCGACGCTCGACAACGCGAAGAATCTCTACAAGAAGGCCGGCATCACGAACCCGCGCAAGGAGATCGACTGCGCGGAGATCTACGTGCCCTTCTCCTGGTTCGAGCCGATGTGGATGGAGGGGATGCTGATCGCGGAGAAGAACGAGGGCTGGAAGATGACCTACGAGGGCGCCACCGCGATGGACGGCGACTTCCCGGTCAACATGTCGGGGGGCGTCTTGTCCTCGAACCCGATCGGCGCGTCGGGTCTCCTGCGCTTCGCCGAGGCCGCCATGCAGGTGCGCGGCCAGGCCGGCGAGCACCAGGTCGATGGCGCGAAGAAGGCGCTCGGCCACGCCTACGGCGGCGGCTCGCAGTACTTCTCCACCTGGATCGTCGGCAGCCAGAAGCCCTGAGGAGCCGCACATGCTCTCGTCCTGGGACGACTTCCCGGTCCACCAGACCAGCCAGCCCGTCCGCAACGTCGCCACCAGCGATCGCAACTTCTACGACCGCTACTACTTCAACCTGCACGCGTCCTCGGGTGAACTCTTCATGGTGATGGGGCTCGGGCAGTACCCGAACCTCGCCACGCAGGACGCCTTCGCCTGCGTGCAGCGCGGCGACACCTACCGCGTCGTGCGCGCGTCGCGCGCGCTCGGCGATCGCATGGACACTTCCGTGGGTCCCTTCAAGGTGGAGGTGCTCGAGCCGCTCAAGCGGCTGCGCTTCCGCCTCGACGAGAACGAGCACGGCATCGCCTGCGATCTCGAGTGGAAGGGCGCGATTCCCGCCGTCGAGGAGAACGCGCAGTTCATCCGCCGCCAGGGCCGCGTCTTCTTCGATACCAGCCGCCTCGCGCAGACCGGCTGCTGGCAGGGCTGGCTGCGCGTCGGCGACGAGAAGTTCGACGTGACGCCCGATCGCTGGTGGGGCACGCGCGACCGCTCGTGGGGCGTGCGTCCGGTCGGGGAGGCCGAGCCGCCGGGCATCCACGCGGGCGGCCCCGGCTCGCTCTCCGGCATGTGGAACTACTTCCCCATGCAGTTCGCCGACCACTCCATCCTCTACATCCGCAACGAAGAGGACACGGGGCACGTGCCGCTCTACGACGCGCGCCGCATCTGGAGCGATCCCGCCAGGCCGATCGAGGAGCTCGGCGACGTCGTCTACGAGCACAAGCTCAAGGCCGGCACGCGCATGATGACGGGCTCGGTGGTGCGCTTCCCGCACGCGCCCGGCGGCCCGATCGAGATCACCTGCGAGCCGCTGCTGCACGCGTTCATCGCGATCGGCACGGGCTACGGCGTCGAGAACGACTGGCGCCACGGCATGTGGCAGGGCCCGCTCGTCGTGCAGGGGAAGTCGTACAAGACGGCGGAGATCGCGCCGATCGGCCAGCTCACCATCGTCGACCACGTCGCGCGCTTCACGTACGGCGGCCGCACCGGCTACGGCCTCTACGAGCACGGCTTCTTCGGCCCGTTCCGGAAGTTCGGGATGAAGGACCGCGCGGATGGCGCATCGTAGGCGCACGTGGCCACACAGGTCCGCAGCGAGACGAGCGACGGCGTCTGCACGCTCACGCTCGACCGCCCCGACAAGCTGAACGCCTTCACGGCGACGATGGGCGACGAGCTGCTCGCGGCCTTCCGCGCCGCGCGCGACGATGCGGCCGTGCGCGCCATCGTGCTCTGCGGCAACGGCCGTGCCTTCTGCGCGGGCGTCGATCTCGAGGCCCTGCGCGACGAGGCCGAGCGCGCGCGCATCGCGAAGAGCGACTTCATCTCGCGCTTCCCGCTCGAAATCGCGGAGTCGCCGAAGCCGACGATCTGCGCGATCCACGGCTCGGCGATCGGCGTCGGCGTCACCATGGCGCTGCCCTTCGATATCCGCATCGCGGCCGAAGGGGCGAAGCTCGGGCTCACGTTCGCGAAGCTCGGCATCCTGCCGGGGCTCGGCTCCGCGCACTTCTTGCCGCGTCTCGTCGGGCGCGCGCGCGCGCGCGAGCTCGTGCTCTCCGCGCGCGTCGTCGAG
>DASUFZ010000345.1:0-28929 GCA_036274295.1 Myxococcota bacterium | reverse complement strand
CCCATGTCGTGCTCCCAGATCGGCTCGAAGCCCTCGCCGCGCAGCGCCGCGACGGCCGCCGCGCAGTCCGGCACGCGGTAGCGGATGTGGTGGATGCCCTCGCGACCCGCGGCGAGGAACTCGCTGTGCGGCGACTCGCCGCCGCGCACGGCGATGAACTCGATCTCGAGATTGCCCGTGCTGCCGAACGCCATGTCGAGGTGCACATCGCAGGGGCGCCCGCGATAGCGGACGCCGGTGAGCTTCGACTCCATGCGCGTGAAGGGCCCGAAGACGTGCGCGTAGCGCTCGAGCGTCGCCTCGAGATCGCGCACGACGTAGCCGACCTGGTCGATCGGCGGCAGCTCCACGCCGCCGATGCGTCTCGGTGCCTGCATGCTCACTCCTGCACGCGCACGGGGAAGCGCTCGAAGTAGAAGCCGAAGCGCCGGCGCAGCTCCGACGGCTCGATGCCGAAATCGCCCTTCAGGTCGTAGCGCACCTGTCCGTACTTCCCGCGCGGATTCTCGGCCATGAAGGCGTCGAGGCGCGCGCGCACTTCCGGTGTCAACGCGAGGCCCGCCTTCGCGTAGATGCGCGCGACCATGCCGACGTCGTCGGCCATGAACTCGTCGAAGAGCACGTCGATCGACTGGTCCGCCGGCAGCTTGTCGCGATCGCGCACGCAGGCGCCGAGCAGCTGCTCGACGCGCGTGCTCCAGTAGGCCGCGAGGCCCTCCGCGTCGACGCGCGTGCGCCGCATGCGGTCGCCGTAGGCGAGCATGGTGACGGCGGAGCGGATCACCGAGACGGGATCGCGGTGCGTGATCGCGACGACGGCGTCGGGGAACGTCTCGATGAGCGGCACGAGCTGCTCGAGGTGCTGCGGCGATTTCAGCACCCAGCGCGACGGGCCGCGCAGCCAGGTCAACGCCTGGAGCACCTTCTTCAGGTACGCGTAGTGCGGCCGCATGTCGAGCGAGAGGTAGTGGTCGCGCCAGCGGACGGGGCGGCACAGCCACTCGAGCAGGTAGGTGGCGAAGTCGAGCTCCTGGAGCTCGATCTCCTCGTGGATGTGCTCGGGCGGCATGTCGTGCATGGCCGGGATGAGCGGCATCTGCGCGACCATCTGCTCGTACGCATGCTGGCAGCGCCACCAGCGCGGGTCGCGCCCGTCGCGGCCCGGCCCCTCGCCGGGCACCGGCACCGGCTCGAGGCTCTCCCAGTAGGGAAGCGAACGCTGGCGCGTGTCGGCCGCGAGCAGATTCAGCAGGTGCGTGGTGCCCGAGCGCGGCATGCCGACCACGATGATCGGGCGCTCGAGCCGCACCTCGAGGATCTCGGGATGGCGCCGCAGCAGGTCCTCGAAGCGCAGGCGGTTGCAGAGGTAGCGGACGAGGTTGCTCCAGACGCCGAGGCGCCCGAGCGCGTTCAGATCCACGTCCTCCTCGACCGACTGGAGCTGCACGCGCAGGCGCGCGCGGAAGTCGTCGGCGCCGAAATCCGAGAGCCGCGTCTGGCGGCGCGCCGCCTCGAGGAGCGCCGCCTCGGAGAAGACGACGGGCATCTTCTCGGCGTAGGCGAGCGCGCCGCGCTGCGCTTGTGTCAGCACCGGATGCGCGAGGTCGTCGATCCGGATGTCCGGCGGTCGCGCGCTCAAGCGCTCTCTCCCAGCGCGCGCTCGAGGCCCGCGATCTCCTTCTCGAGCCAGCGCGTCTCCCAGAAGTTCGCGCTGCCGGCGAGCAGTGCGCGGTGCGCCTCCAGGCTGGCGCGCAGCGCGCCGCCGTGGCGCGGATCCGCCGCCAGCGCCGCCTCGGCCAGATGCAGCGCCAGCACCGGCTCGCTCTTCGCATGCCGCGCGGCGGCGGCGGCCACCGCGTCGGGGCCGCCCGCGAGCGCGACGAGCTCGGGATGCGCGCTCGCCGGCGGCAGCGCATAGAGCTCCGTCGTCGAGCGTGCGTGGAACCAGCCCTGGTAGGTCTCCCAGATCGCGCGTGCCGACCACGCGACCTTCCCGTAGCCCTCGCCCACCTCGAGCTCGGGCGGCAGGCGGATCTCGCGCATGGCGCTGTGGACGTCCTTGCCGGCGTTCATCGCGGCCACCACCGCGTCGTGGACGTGGAGCACGGCGCCGCGCATGCGCAGGAGCTCCGCGCGGATCGTCTCGCGCCCGACGACCGGATCGAAGTGGCCGACGAGCAGCATCTCGGCGTCGAGCGCGAGCAGCCGGTCGAGCGTCTCGACGTAGCGGAGCGCGTCGCGGTGACGGTCGCCGCGGATCGTCACCAGGTTCGGGAAGTGCCCGAAGAGCGCGCCCATCACGTTGCCGGTGAAGCAGATGCGCTGCTGCGGCAGCCACACGAGCAGCGAGTCCTCGGTCTCGGCGCCGGAGACGCCGATCAGCTCGAAGCGCATCCCGCCGAGCTCGAACGCGAAGCGGTCGTCGAAGGTGAGCGTCGGCTGCGGGCGCGACTGCACGTGGGGCTTCCCGTCGCGGCCGGGCGCGGCCATCGACTTGAAGGCCTCCGCGAAGGCGAAGGCCGAGCGGCGCGCGCGGAAGGGCGCGAGGCGCGCGTCGTAGGCCTGCTGGGGGATGTTGTTCGCCTGCGCGACGACCTCGGTGCCCGGCTCCTTGAAGAGATCGACGCCGCCGACGTGATCGACGTGGCCCTGCGTCAGCACGATGTAGCGGACCGGGCCGCGGTCGATCGCGTCGAAGTACTCCTTGTGCACGGGCGCCTCGAAGCCCATGCCGGTGTTGATGACGACGCGCCCCTCGCGCGTCACCACGAGGTAGGCGTTGGAGTAGCCCTCGGAGAGGTAGATGGCGTCGTGCACCTGCTTGCGGCGGATGCGCGTGGCCGGGTGCATGTCGAAGGCGGTGGGGCGGGAGCGGAAGAGGGGAGTGGACATCAGGTGACCGAATAGCCTCCGTCGACGCACCAGGTCTGGCCGGTGACGAAGCGCGCCGCCGCGCTCGCCAGGTAGAGGAAGGTCGGCGCGACGTCCTCCGGTGTTCCCCAGCGCCGCATCAGCGAGCGCTCCAGCTCGGGCTTCTCCAGCGCCTCCACGCCCTTCATGGCGCGGGTCATGTTCGATTCGATCAGCCCCGGCGCCACCGCGTTGACGCGGATGCCGTCGTCGGCCCAGGCGGCGGCGAGGTTCAGGGTCAGCTGCACGACGCCGGCCTTGGCGGCGCCGTAGCCGGGCACGATCGGCACCGCCTTGAAGGCGGACATGCTGGCGACGTTGAGGATCGACCCGCCGCCCTCCAGGCGGCTCGCCGCCAGCTGCGGCTTGCAGGCGAGCGACATGCGGAAGGCGCTCACGAGGTTGACGCGTACGGAGTCCTCGAAGACGTCCGGGTCCCACTCGCTCGGCCGGAACGGGAAGTTCGCGCCGGCGTTGTTGACGAGCACATCGAGCCCGTCGCAGGACGCGGCGACGCGCGCGATGGCGGCCGGATCGCGCACGTCGAGCGGCGCGTAGGCGAAGGCCGAGAGGTCGTGCCCGTAGTCGCCGGCCGCCTTGCGCGTGCCCGTCACGCGGACCTTCGCGCCGGCGTCGGCGAAGGCGCGGGCGATGCCGAGGCCGATGCCGTTCGAGCCGCCGGTCACCAGCACGCGGGCGCCGGAGTAGTCGAAGCGGAGGGAGTTCACGGGGGGCATCACCCAGATGGAGGTAGGGATCGGGCGCGCCATCATGCGCTGCCCGCCGTGTAGCGGCAAGCCGGCACCGCCGAGGTTCAAGAGCCGCTCTCGTTCCGCCGAAACAGCCCGTCACGCCTGAGCGCGGAGCGCGCGAATGCCCGGCGAGAGTCTGCTCATCGTCGATGACGACCGCTTCGTCCACGAGGCGCTCGAGGGCGCCCTCGACGGCCGTTCCATTCGCGTGCTGCATGCCTACGAGCCCGAGGACGGCCTCCGACTCGCGATCGAGGCCCGGCCCGACGTCATCCTGCTCGACGTGAACCTGCCGCGCATGGACGGCCTGAAGCTGTGCCGACACCTGAAGGAGACGCCGAGCGTCCGCGACGTGCCGATCCTCTTCCTGACGGTGGAGGGCAACGTGCAGCGGCTGGCGCGCGCGCTCGAGATCGGCGCCACCGACTACATCAAGAAGCCGTTCGACCCGACCGAGCTGCGCGCGCGCGTCGAGGCCGCGCTGCGCCTCGGCCGCATGATCAACCTGCTGCGCGACCAGGCCTGGATCGACGCGCTCACCGGGCTGAAGAACCGGGCGGCGCTCGACGACGCGATCGACGCGGCGGCGGCGGCCTTCGAGCGCGTGGGCCAGCCCTCGGCGCTGCTGCTGATCGACCTCGACCACTTCAAGCGGGTCAACGACGAGTACGGGCACGGCGTCGGCGACGAGCTGCTGCGCGGCGTCGGCGCGGCGATCCGCGCGACCTGCCGGCCCTACGACACCTCCGCGCGTTACGGCGGCGACGAGTTCGCCGTGGTGTTCACGCAGACGGAGGGGGAGGGCGCGCGCATGGCGGCCGAGCGCGTGCTGGCGGCGATCCGCCAGGTCTCGCCGTCGAGCGCGCGCGGCAAGCTCTTCGCATGCTGCAGCGCAGGACTCTGCTCGACGCAGGGAGGCGCGGCCCGCTTCGCGGCGGCGGACCTGGTGAAACGCGCGGACGAGGCGCTCTACGAGGCGAAGCGCGCCGGCGGCGGTCGCCTCTGCACCCGGACCCTGCCCGGCTGAGCCGGATCGAGAGGAAGCGGATGGCGACGCAGTCGAGGCCCTCGGCCAAGGGCACCCTGGTGCTCGGCGCGGTCGTGGCGGTGCGGCGCCACCGCGAGAAGGGACGGATCACGGAGCACGAGCTGGAGGTGCGCCTGCGCGCCGAGACCCTGGCGCTCCTGGAGCAGAAGCTCGTGATCGCGGCCTGGTACCCGATCGAGTGCTTCTGTGAGCTGATGGACGTGAACTGGGAGATCGCGGGCAAGCGCGATCCGGACTTCATGCGCCGCGAGGGCGAGCGCTCCGCCGACCGGCTCTTCGAGACCGGCATCTATCCGCAGCTGCGCTTCGTGGACGAGACCGCGCGCGCGGAGCGGCGCGACGAGCTGGTGCGCCAGTCACGCCTCATCACGAGCATCACCGGGTCGCTCTACAACTTCCTCCAGATCGAAGTCCGCCTCGATCCGAACGCCAGCGGGAACCTCGAGATCGTCTACGGCAACGCCGCGCCGTTCAGCGAAGCCCTCCGCTTCAGCACCGAGGGCTTCATGAACCAGATCAACAAGCGGCAGAAGTCGCAGCGGCGCTGGACCAGCGAGCGGCCTGCGCCCGACCGCATCGTCTTCCGCATGCCGCTGCCGGAGCGCCTCGCCTAGCACCCGCCTCGGCGAATTGTAAGAAGCTCCAATTCCACACTACGATTGTGTAGGAATTTCCATGGACTCATGCGGCGTGGGGCGTTAGGGTGGTTGGTGACCGGGTCGCGCTCGGAGACCCAACACCATGAAGTTTCAGATCTGCATCTTCTCTGCTGTCCTCCTCTGCATCGCCGCCGTCGCCTCGGCTTCGCCGAGATCGGATGACGAGGATGCGGCGCGCGGCGCCAACGGCAACGGAAACGGACTCGGCCACGCGTACGGCCACCTGAAGAAGCACGACCTCGCGGAGAGCGCGGCGCCTGCGCTGAAGGTCCCGCTCTTCGATCTGCCGCGAGGCGGCCCAAAGGGTCCGAAGCACGAGCACGGCCCGGGCGACAGCCCGCACGGCCCCGGCAAGATCGGCGGCGGCCCCTCCTGGGGTCACGGTCCCATCACGCGTCCGCCGACGGGCGGCGACGTCGCCGCGTTGCCGGAGCCGACCGGTGCGCTGCTCTTCGGCATCGGCTTCGGGCTGGTCGCGGCGCTGCGCCGCCGTCGCTAGTCGAGCAGGCGCAGCGCGCGGTTGGGGCAGTAGCGAACGGCTGCCTCGACCTGCGCGCGCAGCGCCTCGGGCGGCGACTCCAGCAGGATCTCCACCTGCGCGTAGTCGCCCGCCCGCTCGACCACGCGAAAGACCTCGGGCGCCTCGCCGACGCAGACGCCGTGGCCCTGGCACAGCTCGCGGTCGAGGACGACGCGCATCGCTCTCAAGGCCGCCGGCGGTAGCGCAGCCGGCAGGGCTCGCTGGTGCGCAGGATCAGCGAGGGCATCTCGTCGCGGTACGACTCGGGCGCGTCGACGAGCGTGAACTCGTAGCGCGAGAGCAGCGCCGTCATGATCGATTTCACCTGCAGGATCGCGAAGGCGTTGCCGACGCACTTGCGCCGCCCGCCGCCGAAGGGGATGTAGGCGAAGACGTTCTCCGGGAAGCGCCGGGCCGGGTCGAAGCGCGAAGGCTCGGGATAGAGCTCCGGGATCCGGTGCGCGACGTACGGCGATACCACGAGCGTGTCGCCTTCCGGGATCACGACGCCCTTGTAGGCGAAGTCGCGCAGCACGCGGCGCATCAGGGTCACGAGCGGCGGATGGATGCGCAGGGTCTCGAAGAGGAAGCGCTCGAGCAGCGGCAGCTCGCGCAGCGCCGCGAAGCCGAGCTCGCCGCCCGGCGCGTAGACCGAGCCCACCTCGCGCGCGATCTCCGGCACGAAGCGCGGATTGCGCGCGAGCTCGACGAGGGTCCAGGTCGCCGTGTTCGAGCTCGTGTGGAAGCCGGCGAACATGATCCAGATGACCATGCCGACGATCTCGTGCTCCGAGAGCGGGCGCCCATCGAGATAGCGCGCCTCCATGAACGCCTGCAGCATGTCGGGGTGCTCGCCGCCCGCCGCGCGGCGCTCGCGCACGACGGCGCCGATGATCTCCGCGAGCCGCGCCCGCGAGCGGTCGCGGCGCTCGAAGATCTCGGTCTGCGCGTAGGGGTCGACGATCGAGGCCGGCGAGACGGCGACCTCGAGATCGTGGTAGAGCGCGCCGAACTCGTCGGTGAGCTTGGCGCGGAACTCGGAGCCCATCAGGCAGTGCGTCGACGTGCGCAGCACCAGCTCCTTGAGCTCGTCGTAGGCGTCGAGCTCGCCCTCGTCGTCCCAGCCGGCGACCCACGCCTCCACCTCGGCTGCGATCACCTGCGCGTAGCCGCGCATGCGGTCGAGGCGGAGCGCCGACGACTGCATCTTCACCTGCTGGCGCTCGATCTCGAGCGGCGCGCCGAACTGGATGCCCTCGCCGAAGACGGGGACCATGAAGCGGTACGGCGGCGACGGCGAGAGCTGGTCGTCGGGCGCGCGGAAGACCGCCTCGTTCGCCTCCACGCCGCTCATCAGCAGATGCGGCGCGCCGCCGAGGTCGAACTCCGCGAGCTCGCCGCACTCCTGCCAGGCGCGCAACATGAAGCGCGCGGGGTGCGCGAGGAACTCTTCGTAGTGTCCGGTGCCCGGCTTCGCACCGGAGACCTTCGGCCACGGACGCGTCGGCGCAGCGGACATCGAACGGCCTAAGGCCTGACGATCTTGTAGATCGACGGCGTGTCGAACGTGACGACGTAGATCTCGCCGTTGCGGCCCTGCCCGAACGCGGCGACCGACTTGGGATCGAGATCGAGCTGGGTCGGCGGGGCGCTGTCGTCGATGTGGAAGGCGAAGAACTTCTCCGTGATGAAGTCGCCGTAGATGTAGAAGCCGTCCAGCTGCGAGATTTGCGAGCCGCGGTAGACGGCGCCGCCCGTGATCGCGTGCGCGTCGTCGCGATCGTGCACGGCCTCCGGAGGGATGTTGTTGAACGCCACGCACGAGGCCGGGCCGTCGAGGTCTCCCTCCACGCAGGGCCAGCCGTAGTTCCCTCCCTTGACGACGAGGTCGATCTCCTCGCGCCGCTCCTCGCCGACGTCGCCGAGCCAGAGCTGTTCGGTCTCGGGGTCGAAGTTCATGCGCCACGGATTGCGGAACCCGAAGGCGTAGACCTCGGGGCAGGGCTGCATCGGGTCGACCGGGCTGACGCCCGAGTCGCAGAAGGGTCGGCTCGGGGAGGTCTGGAACGGGTTCGAGTTGGGAATCGCGTACTTCTCGCCGGACGCAGGCGCGCCGAGCACGTCGATGCGCAGGACCTTGCCGAGCAGCGCCATCTCGCGCTGGCCGTTGAACGCGTCCCCGCCGTCGCCGAGGCTGTAATAGAGGAAGTCGTCGGCGCCGAACATGATGTCGCCGCCGTTGTGGAACGATTCCGGGTGCGGGATGGCGAGCACGATCGATTGGCTCGCCGGCACGAAGGGGCCGTCGACGTCGACGCTCGTGTAGCGGGCGAGGATCTCCTGGTGCAGCCCGTTGTCGGTGTAGGTGATGTAGAGCTCGCCGCCGTTGTTGAAATCCGGGTCGAAGGCGAGGCCGAGCAGCCCCTGCTCGCCGCTGCCGAGGTCGATGCCGCGGTCGGCGACGAGGTCGACCGCGAGCTCGAGGGTGCCGGCCGGATTCGACGCGAGGAACGTGAAGATCTTCCCGCCCTTCTCGACCACGTACCAGCGGTCGTCGTTCCTCGGGTGCTGCACGAGCTTCACCGGCTGGACGAAAGCCAGGCCGCCGAACGCGGGCTCGAGCGCGAGGTTGTCCGTCGGATCGCCGCCATCGCCGCCGCCCGAGCCGCCGCCGCCACAGGCGACGAGCCCGAAACCGAGGGAGAGGAGGAGCGTTCCCAGCCAGATCAGCGTCCGGAGTTTCGGCGACATGGAGGCCCATTCTGGGCCAGAAGTCAGCCGGAGAACATCCCCAATGCGAGCTCGAAGCCGTCCGCTCTCTCGTACGGGAGACGCGCGAGGTCGGCCGTCGCGGCGCCGACGTCGAGGCGCGGCACCGCCTGCACATTCGTGCAGTAGACGAATGCAGTTGCGCAGTAATCGTCGCGTCGCTCGCAGATGGCGAAGGCCTCGAGGGGTCCCTGCGCGAAGTCGTACCAGCCGGTTCCCGCGAGGCGCCCTTCGCGCTCGATGCGGCGTCGCAGCTCGGCCTGGCCGCGCGGCACTGCCACCGCGCCGATCTGCTGGATCGTCACGCGCAGGTCCTCGCGGAACACGATCGGGTCGGGCAGGTGCCAGCGGTAGAAGCCGACGAAGTCCGGCATGCGCGCGCCGGCGCTCTGCACGATCAGCGGCACGCCCTGGAGCGGCGTCGCGTGG
Source organism: Myxococcota bacterium (assembly GCA_036274295.1). Lineage (GTDB taxonomy): Bacteria > Myxococcota_A > UBA9160 > UBA9160 > SMWR01 > DASUFZ01. Next base: position 19,842 of record DASUFZ010000345.1, on the reverse strand, counting down.
ACGCCCATGCCCCACGCGCTGCCGACGTAGTCCTCGAGGCCGGTGCCACACCAGGTGGGGTAGGCGGCGTCGCCGTCGAGGTACATCTTCACCTCGCCCTCGCCGTACCAGGAGAAGTCCGCGTCCTGGAGCACGCGCACGCCGACGTTGCAGCCGAGGAAACGGCCGGGACCCGCGAAGCCGTCGGCGATGGTGAAGTCCTGCCGCAGCGCGGTCGGATTCTCGCGGCGGAAGCTCGCGTGCAGCAGGCCGATCCCGTCGGGCTCGGGCCCGAGCGTGTACGCCACCTGGTAGTAGAGAGGGAAGCGGCGCGAAGATGCGTTCCACAGCTCGATGCGGATGCGGCTCGGGAAGGGCATCGGGATCCATGCGTTGAAGCCCCGGCTTTCCTGCGCGGCGGAGAGCAGCGACGCGTGCGGCGCGGGCCGGCCGTGCGGCAGGCCGAAGAAATCGAGACACGGGACCGAGACCGACGGCAGGTCCTTGTCGTCGTAGAAGATCTCGAGCCACACCGCGCGCATCGCTTCGGGCGGCATCGGCGGGATGGTCAGCCACAGGTGACGGACGCGGCCGGGGCCGGCGATGTCGGCGAGCACCAGCCGCTCGCCCGGCGCGAGCATGCGCTGCGGCGCGCCCTTGCGGCCGCCGGCCGCGCGTCCCGCCGTGCCGCGCCCGCCGCTCGGGTTCTCGAACGAGATCGTGCGGATCTCGTGGCTCGTGTCGATGCGGGCCGGATCCTCCGCGTTCCACATGCTCACCTCCTCGCGCCGAGCACCTTGCGGCGGAACTCCTGGATGACGGGCAGGCGGTCGAGCCACGGCGAGGCGTCGGCGCGCGACGGATCGGCGGGCGCGAGCGCGCCGGCGAAGCCGGGCGGGATCTGGCTCTCGCCGGCGCCGTCGCCCTGGTGGTACTCGTAGCCCGGCACGCACAGGTCCTCGTCGACGTTGACGTCGATGGTGCGGACGCCGTAGCTCGAGAGCCGCGTGGTGGTCGCCTGCGGCGGCACGATCCAGACCTGCCGCGGCGCCGCCATGAAGAGGTACTGGATGCGGCGGTTGCGCGAGAGGATGCGGAAGCGCCGCAGCTTCCCGCCGTAGAGGGTCGACTTCGAGTGCGCGATCTCGAGCACGCCGCGCGCGAAGTCGGGCTCGAAGCCCGGCGCGAAGCGCAGGGACGACGGATCGTGCGGGCGCGTGAAGCGCGCGACCGAGCGGCCGCCGTGCACGAGGTTGCGGCGGTCGGCCTGGTCGCGGCGGCGCGGCTCGGTGAAATCCCGATAGGCGCGGATGCGGTCGTCGGGACCGCGGCGCAGCACCTCCGGCACGGCGCGCTCGTCGCGCGGGATGCGGCCCGCGCGCCGCAGCAGGATCTCGAGCGCGGTCTGGATCTCGAGCGGCAGGTCGGTCGTCGACTCCGCCGAGTACATCAGCTCGAAGCCGCCTTCGCGCACGAAGCGCACGTCGCCCTTGCCGATCCAGTTCTCGTGCTCGGAGCGCACGAAGTGGGTCGCGCAGCGCCACACCAGCGAGACGTCCTTGTAGAAGATGCGCGGGTAGATCGGCGCGACGTCCGGCGCGCCGCGCGCGCTCGTCACGAAGGCGACGAAGAAGCGGATGTCGTCGTTCTCGCGCGGGTGCGCGAGGTAGTAGGTGGTGTCGAAGAGCGAGACGGCGGCGATCGGCGCGTAGCCCTCGCGCAGCAGGCGCGCGGGATCGCGCTTTGCTTCCCCGGCAGGCCGGAGGGCCGCGCCGCGCGCGATGCGCTCGCGCACCTCGCGCAGCACCTGCGCCGGCGTGAGGCGCAGCGGGCGCACGCTCGCGACGATGCGCGTCGGGATGGGAGCCGGCATCGAGGCAGCATGCCACGCCGCTCGCTTGACAAGACCCGGCTTTCGCGAAAAATCCGCCGCATGCGATGGGGGGGCTGGCTCGCGCGTGCGCTCGCGCTCGTGTGGATCGCCGCGGCACTCGGCTGCGCGATGATCTCGGGCAGCTCGCGCAGCACGTCGAAGGCGATGGACTCCTCGTCCGACTCGTCCTCGGAGGATCCGTCCGACGTCATGTACATGAACAAGATCCGCGACTACGCGTACGGCTACGCGAAGGCCGGCGGCGATCCGCAGGCCTTCGCGCGCGGTGTCGGCGCGCTCGCGCAGCGGCGCGGCATTCACGACTGGGAGGACGACGAGGATACCTGCCGCGCGATCGGCGAGGGCTTCCGCGACGCCGGCCTCGGCAAGTCGGCCACCCACCGGGCCGCCGTCTCGATCGTCCAGCTCGATACGAAGTGCGGCTTCAACATCCGGGCGGGATACCACGAGCGCTAAGGCGCGCTGCCTCGCGCTCGCCGCGGCGGGACTGGCGCTCGCTACCTCCGCGCGCGCCAGCGGGCCGACTCCCGTCGACTACCTCCACGCCGAGGCGAACGAGGGCGGCTCGAGCGGCGGCCACGTCGCTCTGCGTCTCGGCGACGAGGTCTTCCACTACCAGAACACCGGCGGCGAGCTGCGCCTGCTGCGGACCGACCTGGCCGACTTCCTCGGGCAGTACGCGCTCGCCGGCAACCGGCGCGTGCACGCCCTGCGGCTCGGCGTCGGCGAGGAGACGGCGCGCCTGCTGCGCGACGGCTTCGCCGCGCGCGAGCGCGCCGCGGAGCGCCAGCGCGACCGGCTCGCGCTGCTGCGGGCGGAGCGCGCGCTGCTCGCGCAGGTCGCGAGCGACGCGCCCGCGCTGGCCGTCGCCGTGCCGGCTGCGGGCCTCTTCGTCGCGTCGGCGCCGGCGTCGCCGCCCGCGCATCCCTCCGCGGCGCTCGCGCGCCTGCGCGCGCGCATCGAGGCCGTGCACGGAGCGGGCTTCGTCGCCGCGCGCATCGCAGCGCTTCGCGACGCGCGCGCGCGGCTCGTCCCGCAGCCGCTGCCTGCGCTCGGCGCGCTCGACCTCGACAGCGAGCCCGCGCTGCTCGACACCTTCGCGAGTCGCCAGGCGGATCTCGCTGCCGCGCAGACGGCATTCGAGCTGCTGCGCGACGCCGCGCCCCTGCGCGAGGACGCGCTCGCGCCCGCGGATCCCGCGGCGGCGCCGCTCTCCGCCGCCGAGCGGCGCGCCCTGTGCGATTTCGCGGGCGCACTCGAGCCGGAGCTCGCGGTGCTCGCGGGCTCGCGGCGCCCCGACCTCGGCGCGGCGCTCCTGCTCGGGGCCGCGCGCCTGCTGGCGCTCGACCAGAGCTGCGCCTCCGGCGAGCTCCTCGTGCTCGACGCGACGGCCGGCTCCGATGCGATGCCGCTCCCCGCGCCGCAGCCGGACGCGCTGGCGCTCCTCCAGCGCGACGCGGATCTCGCGCTCGCGCGCGCGCGCCGGGTCTTCGTGGGCCGCGCCTTCGACGTCCGCCGGCTCTCGGATCTCGAGGCCGCGTCCGCGCGCAGCGCGTGGCTGCGCCGCGCCGCGGGCAGCGGCGTCCTGCGCGTGTCCGACGATCGCCCCGTGCCCGGCCGCGCCGCGCCCCGCACGGACGTGCCGCGGCCGCCGATCGCGCGCGCGGATCTCGACGTGGCGCTCGCGCAGGCGCAGCTGCGGCAGCGCGAGGCGGAGCAGGCGATCGCGGCGCTCGCCGCCTACGACCTCACGGCGCGCAACTGCGTCACGGAGCTGCTCCGCACCGCGAACCATGCCCTCGGCGACGCGCCCGCGGAGATCACGGCGCGCCTCGGCGGCTACCTCGACGCCGATGCGCCGGGCCTCTTCGTGCCCTTCGTGTCGGCGTCGGCCGTGCGCGCGCACTATCGGGTCGTGCGCGAGACGGAGATCCCGTCGCTGCGCGCGCTGCGCGTGGCGGAGCTCGCCGCGCGCGAAGGCGGGCTCGCGACCGCGCTGCGCGAGGTCTCGCCGCTGACGGCGCGGAGCTATGCCCCCGCCACCGCCGACTCGCCGTTCCTCTTCTTTGCCGACCGGGCGCCGGCGCTGCGTCCGCTCTTCGGCGTGGCGAATCTGGCGACCGGCGCGGGTGCCTCGCTGGTGGGCCTCGCGAGCGCCCCCTTCGACGCGGGCCGGCGTCTCGAGGCCGGGCTGCGCGGGATGCTCTGGAGCCTGCCGGAGTTCGCGTTCGTCAGCGTGCGCAAGGGCACGAACGAATACGTGTCGCGGACTTGGGTCGACGTCGCGAAGGTGTCGCTCGAAGGCGATTAGCGGAAGAACAGGAACGTCACGAGCACGAAGAGCGGGATCAGCACCGCGCCCGACCACACCATGTATCCGAAGAAGCTCGGCATGCGCACGCCGCGCTGCTCGGCGATCGCCTTCACCATGAAGTTGGGTCCGTTGCCGATGTAGGTGTTGGCGCCCATGAAGACGGCGCCCGTCGAGATCGCGGCGAGGATGTCCGCCGAGTGCGGCCCCTGCGCCAGGAAGTCCGCCAGATAGCGGCCTTCGAGCGGGAGACCGGCCTGCCCGACGGCCGCGGCGGCGAACGTCAGATAGGTCGGCGCGTTGTCGAGGAAGCTCGAGAGCAGGCCCGTCGCCCAGAAGAAGTGCCAGGGCTCCTGGATGCCGAGCGTCCCGGCGCGCGCGTTCAGCACCAGCAGCGCCGGCGCCATCGTCGCGAAGATGCCGGCGAAGAGGATCGCGACCTCGCGCATCGGCGCGAACGAGAAGTGGTTGCGCGCGTGGACGCGATCGTCCGTGACGACGTAGGAGCCGACGGCCAGCGCGAGCATCAGCGCCTCCTGCACGCCGAAGTGCCAGGGCTCGCCCGCGTTGCCGAGGCCGCGCCCGGCCGCGTAGATGACGGCCACGACGCCGAACAGGAACGCGAAGTTGAGTCCGCCCTCGATGCCGAGCGGCTGGTGCTGCTGCACCTCCTCGAGCTGCGAGCCCGGACGCTCGACCTCCTCGCGCGCGAAGATGACCTGGTCGAGCCCGTTGAAGATCACGAGCAGCAGGCCGTTCACGAGCAGCCACTCGCGCCAGAGCAGCAGGGTCCACTCGAAGGGGACGCCCTTCAGGAAGCCGAGGAAGAGCGGCGGGTCGCCGAGCGGCGTCAGCAGGCCGCCGCAGTTCGAGACGACGAAGATGAAGAAGACGACGATGTGCGCCTTGCGCTCGCGCGCCTCGTTGGCGCGCAGCAGCGGGCGGATCAGCAGCACGGAGGCGCCCGTCGTGCCGATCCAGCTCGCCAGCACCGCGCCGAGCCCGATCAGGACGGTATTCAGGAGGGGCGTCCCGGAGAGCGAGCCGCGGATGTGGATGCCGCCGCTGATCACGTAGAGCGAAGTGAGCAGCGCGAGGAAGGAGACGTACTCGGCTCCCTTCTCGAGCAGCACGTGGACGCCTTCCGCGCCGTGCGCCGCGGGCAGGTAGAGGAGCACCGGCAGCGCGAATGCGGCGGCGACGAGCGCGCGGTTGCGGTCGCGCTCCCAGAAGTGCGGCACCGTGAGCGGCAGCAGCGCGATCGCGAGCAACATGCCCGTGAAGGGAAGCAGGGTCCAGAGCGGGAGCTGTGCGCCGAGCGCGTGTGCTTCGGGCATGTGGGCGGCGGAGCGTAACCGCGCCGCCCCGCGGACCGCATGCCCGCGCTGGCTCTTTCCGCGCCGGCTGGCAACATGCCGCGACCATGTCGTCGCTCCGGCGACACCTCTTGCTCGGGCTCCTCGCGGCGCTCTCGGCCTGTGGAGGTGCCGCTTCGGGCGGTCGCGAGCCCGCCGTCTCGGCGCCGGGCTGGGAGGAGGCGGCCAACGCGACCTACGCCGGCATCGAGGAGAGTCCCGTGACGCTCTCGGACGGCGGCTGGGACGGCGAGCCCTTCGATCCCGACGGCTTCGCGCGCCCGCATGTCGAGCTGGTGGACGGCTTCTGGCTCGCCGGCGATCTCCAGGGCGACGGCACGCGCACGGCGGTGGTGCTGCTCTCCGCCTCGAGCGGCGCCTCCGGCACCGACGTCTATCTCGCCGCGCTCGCGCGCCGCGGCGGCGCCATCGCCGACGCGAGCACCGCGCTCGTCGGCAACCGCGTGCAGGTGCGCGACGCGCGCATCGAGGGCCGTCGCGTCGTGCTCGACGTCGTGCAGGCGGGCCCGACCGACGCGATGTGCTGCCCGGGCGAGAAGGCGACGCGCGCCTTCGCCTTCGAGGGCGAGGCGCTCGTCGAGGTCGATTCGCGCGTGACGGGCCGGCTCAGCGCGGGCGATCTCTCGGGCGTCGAGTGGGTGCTGGTGAAGCTCGGCGGCGAAAGAGCGCCGGCCGCACCGGAGGTGACGTTCGCGCTCGACGGCACCCGGGTGGGTGGCTCCGCCGGCTGCAACCCGTACTTCGGCGAGATCCGCGCGGGCGCGACCCCCGGCGCGATCTCCTTCGGTCCGCTCGGCGCGACGAAGACGGCCTGCGCGGAGCCGGCCATGGCGCTGGAGTCGCGCTTCCTGGCCGCGCTCGCCGGCACGAAGAAGTTCGCCTTCGTCGCCGGCCAGCTCGTGCTGACGTCGCAGCAGGGCGACGCGCTCTGGTTCCGCCCGCGCCCGCTATAGCCCCCACCGGTGCGCCGCGTCTGCGTCCTCCAGCCGCCACACCGCCGCGTGTGCCTCGCGCAGGCCGGCGGCGTCCGAGAGCAGGATGCGGCGCTCGGACGCCGTGAGCGCGTCCAGCCCCTTCGCGACGGCGCGCGCGGCGAGCGACTGGCGCCGCGCGCGCAGGCGGGCCGCGAGCGCGCGCGGACCGCGCAGCATCGCGGTGTGCAGCGCGTTGACGCCCGGGTCCACGATCGCGCGGGTCAGCCCGTCGGGGCGGCGCGCGCTGGCCGCGTGCAAGGCGCGCATGCCCGCCTCGAGCTGGCGGATCTCCGGCGGCGGCACGCGCTCCTCGGGCGTCTGGAAGATGTGCGCGGCGCGCGCGCGGTCGCCGAGCTTGCGGTGGCTCATCCACACCGAGAACGGCACCGAGAGGATCAGCGCCGCGGCGACGGGGATCAGCCAGAAGAAGGCCTCGGGGTGGAGCGTGTACACCGTGTAGGCCCACACGGTCGCGACGAGCGCGTCGGGGCCGTGGCGGCGCAGCGCCTGACCCCAGCTCGTCTCCTCCTCGTCGCTGCCGCCCTGCCAGGAGACGGCGCGCCCGACCAGGTTCGAGAGCACGAAGCGGCAGTAGAAGGCCATGCGGATCGGCGCGAGCAGCGCCGTCGCGAGGGTCTCGAGCACGACGCTCACGAGCAGCGCGCCGACGCCGCCGAAGTTGCCGCTCTGGCGCCGCGCGACGGCGAGGCCGACGGCCAGGATCTTCGGCAGGAAGAGCACGAGCGCGACGACGCCGACCAGCGACATGGCCCACTCCGGCCGCCACACCGGCCAGGTCGGGAAGAGCTGCTGCCCGGCCGGGAAGTAGTCGGGGCCGCGCAACGCCCAGAGCAGCGCCTCCGCCGTCGAGGCCGCCAGGAAGCCCAGCCAGAGCAGCGCCGAGACGTAGGAGAAGACGCCGTTCAGGAAGAGCGCGCGATGCGTCGCCCAGACGCCGCCCGTGAAGAGGAGGCGCAGGTGCTGGAGGTTTCCCTGACACCAACGGCGGTCGCGCTTCATCTCCTCGAGCAGGGTCTCGGGGCCCTCCTCGTAGCTGCCGGGCAGGTCGAAGGCGAGCCACACCGAGAAGCCGGCGCGCCCGAGCAGCGCGGCCTCGACGAAGTCGTGCGAGAGGATGTCGCCGCCGAGCGGCGGCTTGCCCGAGAGGCGCGGCAGCCCGCAGTGCGCCATGAAGGGCGCGACGCGGATGATCGCGTTGTGGCCCCAGAACGGGCTGTCGCCGAGCTGCCAGTAGTGCATGCCGGCGGCGAACATCGGGCCGTAGAGCCGCGCCGCGAACTGCTGCATGCGCGCGAAGAGCGAGCGCGCGCGCACGACGGCCGGCGCCGACTGGATGATGCCGACGTCCGGGCGCCCCTCCATCAGGCGCACGAGCTGCACGATCGCCTCGCCGCTCATCACGCTGTCGGCGTCGAGCACGATCATGTAGCGGTAGCGACGGCCGAAGCGGCGGCAGAAGTCGGCGATGTTCCCGCTCTTGCGCTTGCGGCGGACGTGGCGGCGCCGGTAGTAGATGTGGCCGGGTCCGGGCGCCTCGCGCCGCCACGTGGCCCAGGCCTCCTCCTCGTCGACACACGTCGACGGGTTCGTGCTGTCGCTCAGCACGAAGCAGTCGAAGCCGCCCTGGTGACCGGTGCGCGCGAGCGACGCCCACACGGCGCGCAGCCCCGCGAAGACGCGCTCGACCGGCTCGTCGCAGATCGGCACCACCAGCGCCGTGCGCGCGGCCGGATCGATCGGACCCTGCTCGGGCGGCTTCGTGCGCTGGATGGCGAACTTGTCGCCGCGGCGCAGCAGCACGAAGAAGCCGAAGAGCGCCGTCCAGAAGCCGACCATGAGCCAGCCGAAGAGCGCGCCGAAGAAGAACGAGAGCACGAGCTCGAGCGATCCGATGCCGCGCCCGGGCAGCACCTCGAGGAAGAAGGCGCCGGCCGCGATGCTCGGGATCACCACGAGCAGCGCGAGCAGTACGCGCCGGATGCGTCCGCGGCGGCGCCACTTCTGCGCGGGCGGCTTCACGCGCGACGCCTCCGCCTCGCGCCAGCCGCGCCGGCGACGCCACTCGCCGAGGCGGCGCCCGTGGTAGCGCTCGGGCGTCATGTGGCCGCGCAGGATCGGCGGCGTCGCGGCGAGGGGCTGCGGACCCTGGAGCGGCGCGCCGGCCGACGGCACGGCGCCGGTCTGCCAGAGCGCGAGCCGCCAGGCCGCGAAGCGCTCCGCGCCCGCGAGCGGCGGCGCGCTGGCGAGCGGCCAGCGCTCCTCCACGACGTCCTCGGTCGCGTCGACCGCGTCCGAGATCGCCGAGTGGCCTTCCGCCTCACCGAGCGCGCGCTCGACGGCCTCGCGGCCGAGCGGCTCGCGCACGTCCTCCGGCAGCCCGAGCGCGGTGAGATAGGCGACCGCGCGTTCGAGCGCGCCGCGCCAGTCGAGGAGAAGCCGGTCGAGCGGCGTCCGCGACGGCTCGGACTCGGGCGCGGGGGCCGCGCCGGCAGGCCGTCGCCACCCACCGAGCGGTTGACTCATGGAACCAGAAGATAGGACCATGTTTCGGTGAGCACGTTGTCGCCGTGGCGGAGGAACGCGCGCAGCTCGATCGGGTCGTCATCCTGGGGGCGGATCTGGAAGACCAGGCGCCAGCTCCCCGTGACCGGGTTGCGGACGATCTGCTGCTCGAGCATCTCGGCGCGTCCCTGGGCTTCGGGGCCGCCCGCCACGGTGACGACGCCTTGGACGATGGCGTCGTCGCGGAGCGTCCGCAGCGCGCCGCCCTCGAAATCGACCACCAGGCGGCGGCCGCCCTCGAAGGTCCCGGAGTCGCGGCGCGTCCCGATGACCCGCCCGCCCGGGGGGCGCTTGGTGTCCTGGCCGAACCAGTAGAGCGAGTAGGCGAGCGAGAGGGGCGCCGTGGGCGTGGGGCCCTGCGCGGGCACCCAGTAGGTCACGGTGTTGTCGTTCGTGTCGGTGCGGGTCGGGATCTCGACCAGCTCGACGCGGCCGTCGCCCCAGTCCCCCTTCGGCTCCACCCACGCCGACGGCCGCAGGTCGGGGCGCGCCTCGAGATCCTGGTAGTGGTCGAGGTTGCGGTCGCGCTGGATCAGGCCGAAGCCGCGCGGGTTCGTCATGGCGAACGACGCGACACTCAGGGCGGTCGGGTTGTCGAGCGGACGCCAGATCCACTCGCCGTTGTCCGCCGCGAGCAGCAGGCCATCCGAGTCGTGCACCTCGGGCCGGTAGTCGTCGAAGTGCGAGAGCGTGTTCTCGCCGTGGAAGAACATGCTGGTGAGCGGCGCGATGCCGAGCTTGCCCATCGTCTCGCGCGCGAAGACGCGCAGGGTTACGTCGACGCGCGTCTCCACGCCCGGCGTGACGACGAACTGGTAGGCGCCGGTCGCGCTCGGGCTGTCGAGCAGCGCGTAGAGGGTGAGCGAAGTCGCGCGCTTGTCGGGCTCCACCAGCCAGAACTCGCGGAACCAGGGGAACTCCTCGCCCGACGGCAGCGCGGTGTCGATCGCGAGGCCGCGCGCCGAGAGCCCGAAGCCCTCGTCGCGGCCGACGGCGCGCAGGTAGCTCGCGCCGAGGAACACGATCACCTCGTCCTGGTAGGTCTTCGTCTTGATCGGGTAGTGCAGGCGGAAGCCGGCGTAGCCGAGGTCCTGCGGGATGCGGCTGCCGAACTCGTTCTTGCCGTAGTCGAAGAGGTCCGGCGTGAAGGGGAAATGCTCGACGCCCTTCTGCGTGACGATGTTGATGCGCACGGCGCGGTCGTAGAAGAGGCCGAGGTGGAAGAACTGGACCGAGAAGGGCAGGCCCTTGTCGCGCCAGAGCGAGCGGTCGGTGCGGAAGCGGATGTCGCGCCACTCGTCGTAGCGGATGTCGAGGAGCCAGCGCGGGACGCTGCCGCGCGGGTCCTCGTACGAATGTGTCGCGAGCTTCGACGCGCGCAGCGCGACGTCCTCGAGGCCGAAGGCCGAGGCGGGTGCCGCTACGAGCCAGACGAGACACGCCCACGCGACAGCGCGTGCGCGCGACGAGGCCAGGTCGCGCGCGCGCGACGGCGCGCGCGTGCTCGCGGCACGCAGGGCTCGGGAGGACGCGTCGCGCACGGGGGGCAGAAGATTCCGGTCCCGAACCCGGGGGGCAAGGGGCGTTTCACAGAGAAAACGGATGCGAAACCGATTAGGCTGAGCCGCGCCCGCAGGGAGGGGCCATGTCGAAGGGAAGCTGTCTGTGCGGCGAGCTCGCCTGGGAGACCACGGCCCCGCTCGAGCTGGCGAGCCACTGCCACTGCGGGATCTGCCGCAAGATGCACGGCGCGACCTTCACGAGCTATGCGGCGGCGCCAAAGGGCGGCCTGCGCTGGCTGAAGGGTGAAGGCAGCTCCGCCCGCTACGAGTCGTCGCCGGGATTCTTCCGCCACTTCTGCGCGACCTGCGGCTCGAAGGTGCCGGGCCCGCCCGGCGAGGACGGCCGCGTCTTCCTCCCGCTCGGGAGTCTCGAGGGCGACCCCGGAGTGCGGCCCTTGGCCCACATCTTCGCCGGCTCGAAGGCGCCCTGGCACGTCTGGACCGATGCCCTGCCGCGCTTCGACACCTGGCCGCCCGGCATCGACGCGCCGCCGAATCCCTCGCCCGTCCGCGCGACGCCGGACGGCCGCGCGAGCGGGAGCTGCCTGTGCGGCGCCGTCGCCTACGCGGTCGAGGGTCCTCTCACCTTCATGCGGAACTGCCACTGCTCGCGCTGCCGCAAGGCGCGCGGCGCCGCGCACGCGACGAACGCGCCGCTCGAGCTCGAGCGTCTGCGCTGGCTGCGCGGCGAGCAAGCGCTCCGCACCTACAAGATCCCCGAGGCGCGCTACTTCGGGCAGGTCTTCTGCGAGCGCTGCGGCGCGCCCGTGCCGCGCATGGATCCCTCCCGTGGCCTCGCGATCGTGCCGGCCGGCTCGCTCGATCACGCGCCGGACGCGCGCGTGGCCGAGCACATCTTCGCCGACTCGAAGGCGCCGTGGTTCGAGATCACCGACACCCTGCCGCGTCATGCGGAGGCGGCTCCCGCGCGGTGACGCCTGCCCGCAGCCGGCGGCTCCCCTTCCTGGCCGCGGCGCTCCTCGCGGCGGCGTCCGCCTCCGCGCAGCCGGTGATCCAGACGCCGCGCGAGGAGTTCGAGCTGCGCCAAGGCGCGCGTTCGCTGGAACGACGGCTAGCAGGCTTTTTTTCCGCAAGCTGCTAGGTCGTCGAGGATCCGTTCGAGGACCAGGACATCATCAGCGAGGTCTTTACCGGACGTCGGCGTGCTCCAGCCGCTCTGGCGCACGCGCACGGACGAGCTGCGCCGCCGCGCGCTCGTACTGGCCGCGCCGCAGCAGATCGGCGCCGGGAGCAGGCGGATCGGCGGCGGCTGTGCTCGCGAGGAGCGCAGCCGCCGCGATCCAGACGCGCGTGTGCCCGGGATGTTGGAAATGCACCGCGCGCCGAGCGTAGGGCTAGGGCGCGTTCGCCGCGCCTTCCTCCGCCGCAATGTCCGAGAGACCCACCTGCTCGAGCAGGGCCGCGAGCTGCTGGCGCGCGACGGCGTCCGCAGGCGCGCTCTCGATGCGGCGCGAGAGCGTGTCGACGGCGTCGTACCAGATGCCGTTGCGCGCGAGCACGAGGGCCTGCTCGTCCGCGGGCGCCGCGTCGAGCTCCGCCCGCAGCGGCGCGCCGTCGACCAGCGCGACGCCTCCGCCCGCGACGACGTCGGCCGAGCGCTCCTCCGGATCCGGCACCAGCGAGACGAACCACTGGTACTCGGTGCCGGGCGCGAGCTTCACGCCGAGACCCGTGAGATCGATGCGGTGGACGCCGGCCGTGAAGGGCCCGCTGAGCGTCTGCTCGACGAGCGGCTTCACGGATGCGTCGTCGGTCAGGGTGAAGTCGACGCGCGCCTGCGTCGGATCGGAGAGGTGCCAGTAGAGCGACGGGCTCGCGCTGAGCGTGTGGCCGATCGACTCCGGCGAGAGCACCTCGACCCGCGCCTTGCTCGCGCCGGCCGAGCGCGTGCCCGCGCCGACGCGCATGCGCGGTGCGCCGCGCGCGGGCGGTACCCAGCGCGGCAGCTCGGGCTGCGCGGCCACCTGCTTCGTGCCGGGCGCCGCCGAGACCGGCGGCGGGGCCGGATTCGGCGGCGGGGGGCGGCGATCCTCCGCGGTCGCGAGCGCCGCGAGGACGCCGAGACAGAAGAACGCCAGCAGGCTCTTCTTCATCGCACTCCTCCTCGTCGCGCGTGTCGACGCGCGAGCCACGCGAGCGCAAGAGCGCCCGCTGCGAGCTGGGAGCTGGAGCCGGGCTCCGGCAGGAAGGCGAGGGGACGCGGGCCGCCGTCCATCAGGTCGAGGCTCGCGTCCACGGTCTGGAGCTTCGAGAGCATCACGGCTCGTCGCCTTCGATCGGCGCGATCGGCAGGCCGTGCCAGGCGACGTCGGAGATGACGAGGTCGACCGTCGTCGCGATCGCTCGCGAAGACGGCGATGTCGGCTGCTGCGGCAGACGACGCGAGAAGAGTGGCGAGCGCTGCGAACACGACGCGGAGCCGGATCGTCATCTCGCTCACCTCACGGGTCCCGTGGCCCGATTCGGCCGCATTCTAAGGCTCTGGAAAAACTCAGAGCTGTGAACCTGTTCACAGGGGTTGCGCGGCCTCTAGGAGCCTGACCCAAGACTGACGCGACGTCCGGACGCCGATGCATCGGCTCCGGCTTCGTTGCGCTCCTTGCGCCATAGCTGGCGCTATGGCTCAGTCGCGCGCCTCGCCGGCGCCGCGCCTCGGCGCCCGGGCCTTCCCACGACAGTCTTGGGTCAGGCTCCTAGACTCGGCCGCTTCGTCGGCGGGGGTGCGGATCGATGTGGATGAGGTCGGGGCGGCTCTGGTTCGTGCTTCTAATGGCCGCTTGGGGCTGCGCGGGTGCGCCCCAGACCCCGGCCGCCTCACGCAAGGAAGCGACGGGCCCCGACGCCCGCGCGCTCGCCGTCGCCGACGCGCTGGTCACTGCGAGCTTCGACGAAAGCCCCGCCTACGTCGCACTCTTGCGTCCCCCGGGTGCGCGTTTCGACAGCCTGCCCGACGACTCGCTGGCGGGCATCGCCGCGCGTCAGGCGCGCCAGGACGAATGGCTCCGGGATCTCCAGGCCGTCGATCGCTCGAAGCTGACGCGCGACGACGCGCGCCTTGCCTACGACCTCGCGCTCGAGCGGCTCCAGCGCCTGAAGGCGCTGCGCGTGTGCCGCTTCGAGGTCTGGGGCGTCAGCCAGATGGGCGGCTGGCAGGTCGAGCTCGCCGACGCGGCCCTGAACCAACCCATCGACACGCCGGAGCGGCGCGCGCAGGCGCTCGCCCGCTACGGCGCGCTGCCGAAGTACGTGGACGACCAGATCGCCGCGCTCCAGGTCGGCATCTCGGAGGGACGGACGGCGCCGCGCGTGGTGGTCGATCTCGTGGTCGGCCAGCTCGACGCGCTGATCGCGTCGCCGCCGCAGGACTCGCCCTTCGCGAGCCCGGCCTTCCGCACCGACGACGCCACCTTCCGCGAGCAGTACCTCGCGATGTACGCCTCCGCCGTGAAACCGGCGCTCCAGCGCATGCGCGATTTCCTGGCGCAGACGCTCGCGCCGCGCGCGCGCAAGGAGGTCGGGCTCTCGGCGCTGCCGGACGGCGCAGCCTGCTACCGCGCGACGCTCGCCTTCTCGACCACGCTCGACGTCGACCCGGCGGAGGTGCAGGCGCGCGGCATGGCCGCGCTCGAGGAGATCGAGGGCGAGATGACGGAGATCGCGCGCACGAGCTTCGGCGGCGACTCGCTGCCGCGCGTGCGCGAGAGGCTGCGCAGTGATCCGGCCTTCCTCTACCGCGACGCCGACCACATCCTGGCGCTCGCGGAGTCCGCGCTCGCGTTCGCCTGGCAGGCGCTGCCGCGCGCCTTCGCCGTGCTGCCGAACGCGCAGGCGAAGCTCGAGCCGATCCCGGCCTTCCAGGCGAGCACCGCCTCCGCGCACTATCTCGCCGCCGCGCTCGACGGCTCGCGTCCCGCCGCCTATCGCGTGCGGCTCTACGATCCGACGCACCAGAGCGTCGCGCTCGGCGAGGCGATCGCGTTCCACGAGGTCGTGCCGGGCCATCACCTCCAGATCTCGCTCGCGAACGAGCAGCAGGGGCTGCCGGGCATCGCGCGCTTCCTCGTCTCGAGCGGCTTCGCCGAGGGCTGGGCGCTCTATGCCGAGCAGCTCGCCGACGAGCTCGGCCTCTACACCGGCGACGTCGACCGCCTCGGCATGCTCTCGACCCGCTCGTGGCGCGCGGTGCGCATGGTCGTCGACCCGGGCCTGCACGTCGGCGGCTGGTCGCGCGAGAAGGCGGTCGCCTTCCTCGTTGCGCACTCGGCGCTCGCGCCGCAGCAGGCCGCGCAGGAGATCGACCGCTACATCGCCATGCCCGGCCAGGCGCCGTCCTACCTGCTCGGCTACCAGGAGATCATCTCGCTTCGCAGCGACGCGCAGTCGCGCCTCGGACCGCGCTTCGACCTGAAGGCGTTCCACGCGGCGGTGCTCGGTCGCGGCGGCGTTTCGCTGCCTTTGCTGCGCGTGCAGGTGGAGCAGTTCGTCGCCGGGCAGTAACGCTCGCTCGCTTCAAGAATGACTCGAAGTCTGCCGATGGGGGCCGCACACCCCGCAGCTTGACCGCGCGAACAGGTCCTGCGTAGAACGGAAGGCGAGGGGTGGGCGGAGGTGACGCCCTGGACTCTCGCCATCCCTCGGGCCTCTCGCGGCGCGGCTTCGGACGCCTGATCGGCGCCGCGGGTCTCGCGCTCTTCGCGCCGCGCGGCATGCGCGCGCTGACGGCGCCGTGCGAGATCTCCTTCGTGCACACGCACACGAACGAGGAGCTCTCGATCGTCTACCGCGACGACCTCGGCTACCGCGCCGACGCCCTCGCGCGCCTCGACGTGCTGCTGCGCGACTTCCGCACCGAGGAGGTCCACCCGATCGACCCGAAGCTCTTCGACCTGCTCTTCGCGGTGCACGGGCTGGCCGGCAGCCGCGAGCCCTACCGGATCATCTCGGGGTATCGCTCCCCCGCCACCAACGAGATGCTGCGGAGCCACGGCGACGGCGTCGCGGCGGGCAGCCTGCACCTGGTCGGCCAGGCCATCGACGTGCGCCTCGCCGACGTGAAGACGTCACGCCTGCGCGACGCGGGCCTGGCGAACGCGGGCGGCGGGGTCGGCTACTACGCTGCGTCCGACTTCGTCCACCTCGACACCGGCCGGGTCCGGCGCTGGTAGCCCCGGCCTCCCTTCGTCACCGATCCATGTTATGAATGCTTCCCTCGGATCGGAGGGGCAGCATGCGCAGGGGAAGCCGCGTCCACGGCGGGACGGCGATGTTCGCGGGCCTCGCGCTCGCGACGTCGGCAGCGCACGCCGAGGTGTGGCGGATCATCGGCGGCCAGATGAAGGGCGCGAATCCGATCGCCGGCTTCATCGAGGCGACCCCTTCGAGCGGTCCGGGTGAGCCGCCCGACGTCCTCGTCGTCGAGACCTTCGGGATCGTCGGCAAGCGCAGCTACACCCAGGCGGATCCGATCGAGTACCAGGGCGCCGAGCCGATCGCGCAGCCCGCCAGCCACATCCACTTCGTCGGCGACCGCATCGATCGGTTCACCTTGCGCGCCGGCGGCGAAATGGTTCCGGGCTTCCGCAACGAGGTCGCGTTCCGCTTCCTCGAGTTCGGTGCCGACGACGGCCGCGTCATCAGCCGCGATCCCGAGACCCGGCTGCCGCGTCGCATGGCGGTGACGGGGAAGCTGCGCGAGGTCACGGAGTACTACAGCCTGCCGACCGTCGGGTGCACACCGCCCGGCACGTCGACGCCCCCGCCGCTCCAGACGCCGCCGTCTTCAGGCGGCTCCGCGGGCGGAGCCATCGTGATCGGCTCCGGGAGCGGCGGCAAGATCGAGGGCGCGCTCGTGACCACGGGCTCCACCCTGCTGCTGACACCCGTGCACCTGGCCTACAACAGCTCCTTCGCGTCGCACCCGCTGAGCGTCGCATCCGTCGAGGCGCCGACGCTCGAAGAGCTCGGCGTGCGCGCGCCCGCCGGCGCGGACGTCACTCTGAGCGATCTCGGCGAGCTCGTCATCGCCAGCACGGGCGATCTCTTCATCGAGGACCTCTTCCCGGCCGTCTCCATTCCGGGGCTCACGCGGGTCACGTTGAAGACGTCGGCCCGCATCGTGGTCACGGGCCGCATCGAGCTGCCGCCGGACGTATCGCTCTCGATCGAGAGCCGCGAGGCCATCCTCGACGGCCCGATCGGCAACGGCCCGATCGTCGCGCCGCCCGCCTGCGAGCGGCTCAGCTTCGTGCGGCGCACGACGCGCAAGCTCGGCAAGTTCTCGCTGGTGGCGAGCACCGCGAACCCGATGAACATCGACGTGCGGCTCGCGCAGAAGCGGAAGCGCATCCGCCCGGGCACGGATCAGCTGATGCAGATCGTGGTGTACGGCTCGCGCAATTTCGACGTCCACGACATCGACGGCGAAAGCCGGCGCCTCGGCCGCGGCAATGCCGAATCGCTCTACCCGGGCCGGGTGTTCGCTCCGATGAATCGCGACGGCTATCGCGACCTCGTGACGCTCTTCAGGGTCCGCGACGCGGAGATCGCGTTCGGAGACCGCGAGGTGTGCCTCTTCGCCCGGACGCTCGACGGCCACCCGCTCGAGGGCTGCGACGAGATCGATACCCGCCCCGCGATGGCGTCTCCGCGCCGAGCCTGGCCAGCACGTTAGGCGTGAACGCGCTGGCTCACGCTCCCATCACGAAGGCGACGAGCTTGTTGCCGTCGAGGTCGCGGAAGTAGCCGCCGTAGAAGGCGCCGCCGCGCTGTCCCGGCGCGCCCTCGTCGCTGGCGCCGAGCGCGATCGCCTTCTTGTAGATGCGGTCGACGGCCTCCTTCGAGCCGGCGTTCAGCGCGATCATGGTGCCGTTGCCGCCCGTGGCCTTCTTGCCGTCGAAGGGCGTGCAGATCGCGATCAGCGGCTGGCCGGGGCCCGCGCCGTAGAAGCGCATGCGCTCGTTCGCCATCACGCGCTTGCCGCCGAGCTCGGCCAGCAGGCCGTCGTAGAACTTCTCGGCGCGTGCGAGGTCGTTCGTGCCGAGGGTGACGTAGCCGATCATTGCATGACTCCTATTCGGGCGCGGGCCGCCCACTGTAGCTAGGCTGCGGCGTTCCGCGCGCCTCAGGAGGATCCGCGATGTCGCTCACCGTGCTCGGGGGAGGCGTCTCCCCCTTCGTCCGCAAGGTCCGCGTGGTGCTCGCCGAGAAGGGACTCGAGTACCAGCACGATCAGGTCAACCCGTTCGCCCCGCCGGCGGGATGGCGGGAGATCTCGCCGCTCGGGAGGATTCCCGCCTTCAAGGACGGCGAACGCGTGATCAACGACTCGTCCGTCATCTGTCACTACGTCGAGCGCCGCTTCCCGAAGCCCGCGCTCTACCCGACCGACGACGGCGACTTCGCGCGCGCTCTCTGGCTGGAGGAGTTCTCCGACGGCGGCATCGTGCCGCTCGGCGGCCCGAAGATCTTCCTGCCGCTCGCGCTGCGGCCGCTGCTCACGCAGAAGCCGCCGAGCGCCGAGGACGAGGCGGGGGCGCGCAAGACCTTCGAGGAGGAGCTGCCGCCGATCTTCGACTACCTCGAGAAGACGCTCGGCGACGAGGAGTTCTTCGTCGGCGGCCGCCTCACCATCGCCGACATCGCCATCGCGAGCCCGTTCGTGAACATGCGGCACGCGGGCTTCGCGCCGCCGCGCAAGCGCTGGCCGAAGCTGCGCGGCTTCCTCGACCGCATGTGGGGCCGGCCCTCGTTCAAGAAGCCGATCGACGAGGAGACGCCCGTCTTCGGCAAGCGCTCCGCGAACATCACGGACTGACGTCGGCCGAGGCCGACCTGGGGATCAGAACCCCAGGTCGGTCCAGGTCTTCACGAGCGTCAGGTCGTCGACGCCGTCGCCATCGAGGTCGAGGACGAGGTTCAGGGTCGTGGCGTCGACGACCACGATCTCCATGCTCGACGCGTTGCCGTCGACGAGCACGACGCCGCTCTTCGGAAGGTCGCGCGCGCCGTTCTCGTCGATGTCGCCGCCCAGGGTGGTGGTGACGTCGTAGTCGACGTCGCCCTCGAACTTCGAGCTCGAGACCTGGCCGTCCCCCTCGATCTCGTAGTCCTCGTCCTCGGTGTTCTGCGTGAGCTGCGCCTCGAAGACGTTCAGGTTCAGCTGGATCAGGTCGGCCGGCACCGCCGGGTCGCCGCGCTCGAGGCGGAGGTTCGTCCCCTCGACCGCACTGACCACGTTCGGCGGCGCGGCGTTGTTGAACGACGTGCTCGCGCTCCCGTCGGTCATGAACCGGTCCGCGCCGGTGCCCGACGTGAGCTCGTCGAACGTGAGCGCGAGCAGCAGCGAGAACAGCGAGTCCAGGTTCCCGCTGAAGCCCTGGGTCGTGAAGGCGAGCCCGCCGTTGAGGGCCGGAAGCGGGACGCCGTTCTCGTCCTTGTCGACGCAGTTGAGGAAGACCGCGTTGATGCGGTCGCCGGCGGTCGGCTGCGAGCCCGCGAGGCTCCCGGAGATCGTGACGGTCCCGCCGGCATCGCACGGCTGGGTGGTCGGGTCGATGACCGCGCTCGCCGAGATGCCGCCCGGCAGGCTCGGGAGCGGCTCGACGCGCGCCTGCGCGACGCTCAGCGCCGCGGCGAAGGCGAGCAGCGGGGTGTCTTCCGCGACCGCTGCGAGGGCCGTCGTCGGGAACACGTCCTGCGCGACCCCGCCGCCGATCGTACTGAGATCGGCCGTCGAGAGGATCGCGTCCATCACGTCGGACGCGATCGCCACGGCGTTGTCTGCGGTGATATCTGCAGTCGCGCCGCCGCCGGAGCCGCTGCCGCCGCCGCCGCAGGCGAGCGCGAGCCCGACGAGCACGATGGCCGACGAAACGTGAGCGTGTCTACGCATCAAGGTGTAGCTCCGGCGGCTCGCGCGGCCCATCTCCCCGGCGCGCGCATCGTGGCAAGGCCGGCGCGCGTCGTCAACCCGCCGTCCCTTGGATAGCCTGGGGCCTCCCTGGGGAGGTGAGGTGCCATGCGATCGTCATCGAGGAGGGCCGCAGCTCTCGGCCTCGTCGTCCTGCTCGCGCTCGGCTGCGCGACCCCCATCGGCGTGCGCCACGTCAGCGAGCGGGAGGCCTACCAGCAGCTCGATGCCAAC
>DASUFZ010000344.1:0-20620 GCA_036274295.1 Myxococcota bacterium | reverse complement strand
GTCCCGTCGCGCCGCTCGCCGTGAGGCTGCTCTGGTTGCGGAGCGTGGCGCCGCCGGCGCCGAGCGAGATGCTGCCGCCGCTCCAGGTCGCGGCGCTGGCGATCTGGAGCGTGCGCGTGTCCGCGAAGTTCTTGAGGCCGGAGCCGGAGAGGACGAGACCGCCGAGTGCGCGCGTGGTGCCGCTGCCCGACATCGTGCCGCCGCTCCACGTCAGCAGGCCGGAGCTCTCGAAGGTGCCGGCGCCGCCGAGCGTGCCGGAGAGGAACGTCGCGGTGCCGGCCGTTGCCGTGGTGCCGGCGTCGGCGATCGAGAGCGTGCCGGTCTGGAGGTCGACGTTTCCGACGGCGAAGCTCGCGCCGGCCTGCACGCTGAGCGTGCCGCCGGTCACCTCGAGGTCGGCCGCCGTCGTGCTCGAGCCGGCCGCGAGCTGCTGCGCGCCGCCGCTGAAGCGCAGGGTGCCGGCGCCGTCGAAGCTGCCGGTGTAGGAGCCCGTGGCATCGAGGACGAGCACGCCGCTGTTCACGTGCACGGCGCCGCTCTGCGCGAGCGTGCCGGGCGAGAGGGTGAGGACGGCGCTCGGGCTGTCGAGCGCGAGCGTGAAGATCCCCTCGTTGAGGAACGTGCCGGTGTCACCGGTGTCGACGAGCGTGTGACCGGTCCCGCCGGTCGCCGTGAGGCTGCCCTGGTTGCGCAACGTGGCGCCGCCCGCGCCGAGCGTGATGCTGCCGCCGCTCCAGCTCGCGGCGCCGGTGGCGATGTCGAGCGTGCGCGTGCTTCCGAAGCCCTTGTTGCCGGAGCCGGAGAGCACGACACCGCCGAGCGCGCGCGTCGTGCCGCTGCCGGACATCGTGCCGGCGCTCCACGTCAGCAGGCCGGAGGTCTCGAAGGTGCCGGCGCCGGTGAGCGTGCCGGAGAGCAGCGAGGCGGTGCCGGCCGTCGCCGTGGTGCCGGCGTCGGCGATCGAGAGCGTGCCGGTCTGGAGGTCGACGTTGCCGACGGCGAAGCTCGCGCCGGCCTGCACGCCGAGCGTGCCGCCGGTGACCTCGAGGTCGGCTGCCGTCGTGCTCGAGCCGGCCGCGAGCTGCTGCGCGCCGCCGCTGAAGCGCAGGGTGCCGGCGCCGTCGAAGCTGCCGGTGTGGGAGCCCGTCGCATCGAGGGAGAGCACGCCGGTGTTCACGTGCAGCGCGCCGCTCTGCGTGAACGTGCCGGGCGACAAGGTGAGGACGTTCGTCGCGCTGTCGAGCGCGAGCGTGAACGTCCCCTCGTTGAAGAAGCTGCCGCTGTCGCCGGTGTCGGAGAGCGTGCGGCCCGTCCCGCCCGTCGCCGTGAGGCTGACCTGGTTGCGCAAGGTGGCGCCGCCGGCGCCCAGGATGATGTTGCCGCCGCTCCAGCTCGCCGTTCCCCCGCTGATCTCCAGGCTGCGCCCGTTCGCGAAGAGCTTGTTGCCGCCGCTCGTGAGCGCGAGACCGCCCGACGCCTGGGTCGTGCCGTTGCCCGCGAGTGTGCCGCCGCTCCAGGTGAGCAGGCCGTGCGCGGTGAGATCGAAGTCGCCGTCGAGCGTGCCGGACGTGAACGTGAAGGCGTCGACGTCGCAGTCGAGGTTCAGGGTCACCGTGCCGGAGGGAATCGACACGTCGAAGCTCTGGCCGCCGTTGCCGTTGCACGGGTAGAGCGGGTTGGAGCTCCACTTCGTCGGGTCGTTCCAGATGCCGGCCCCGCCGAGCCAGCTGGCCGGAACCGCGTGGGCTGCCGCCGCGACACCGAGCCCCGCGAGGCCCGTCGCGCACGCAAGCGCCAGGGCGGAGTGCGCCATCCGCATCGGCAGACGCCATCCTGCTCCCGTCGGCGGCCGTCTGGCAAGCCCGACCGACACGCGGGGGAGGCGCCTGCTACAGGCCCATGTCGCCGCGCAGGTCGTCGCTCGGCGCCGCGCTGACGCCGTAGGCCTTCAGCACGTCGTCCTTGCCGAAGGTCGCGACGAGCGTCGCGTCCTGCTCGCGCTTGGCCTCGTAGGAGAAGAGGTTCAGGTACGCCGTCACCACGAAGCCCGGCGTGACGCGGCGCTGCGCGCGGTACACGAACACGAGACCGTCGGGCGACGCGCGCACGATGTCCGGCGGCCCGAGATCGCGCACGACGTCGTGCACGCTGGTCGTGCCGATCTCCCAGGCGACGGGCGTGCGCAGGAAGTGGTCGTCGCCGACCTGGCGCACGTGGTAGGTGCAGCCCGCGAGCAGCAGCGCGGCGAGGGCCAGCGCGGACAGCGCGCGCCTCATTGGACCTCCGCGTCCGAGTCGACGCCGAGGCGCGCCTCGAGGAGCGCGTCGTCGGCGTCGAAGAAGAGCATCAGCTTCTGCGCGCGCTCGCGCTCCGAGATGTAGCGGAAGCGCAGGCTCGAGATGAACGGGATCGGCACGAGCAGCGCCGCGGGCGGCGGCACGCCGACGTAGAAGGACCACACGCGCCGCGAGGCGTCGCGGTAGAGCAGCAGGCTGCCGCTCTCGCGGCGGAGCCACAGGTCGGGCGGGCCGAGCAGCGCGAGCGCGCTCTCGAGCGCGGTCCCGGGCTGGAGCTCCGGCGGCATCTCCGTCGGCGTCGAGCCGCCGACCTGCGCGGTCCGGTTCGCGATCGGCGAGATCGAGGTGAGGAAGGCCTGGATGCCCTGCGCGGCCGCCCAGAAGCTCGAGGGCGCCGAGAGCCGTCGGATCACGTCGCGCGGGTAGGGGCGCAGCAGCGCGTTGTCGCCGAGCGTCCCCACCGGGCCGGTCTCGGTGACGTGGAACTCCTCGCCGACGGTGAGATCGTGCAGCGGCGGCGCCGGCGTGAGCGGGCCGATCGTGCTGTCGAAGGTGAGGGTCGCGAGGCCGCAGCCGCAGGGCGCGAGCGCCGCGAGGACGAGAGCGCCGGCGAGGGCGGCCCGCTTCACTCGGTCGCGCTCGGCGTCTCCCTCGCGAAGGCGACGTAGCGGACCACGTCGTGCGCGTCGAAGAAGACCATCAGCCGGTCCGAGAGCACCTGGCGCCGGAAGCGCGTGAAGAGGATCACCGTGAAGAAGTTCTCGTGATCTTCGCGGTACTCGTAGACGAAGACGCGATTGTCGGCCTCGACGGCCGCGAGGATGTTCTCGGCGAGCGCCTCGGCGGGATCCGGCGGCACGACCGGCAGCGCCGCGTAGGCGGTCGGCGGGCCGAACTCGCGCAGCACGTCGGCCTTGGTCGAGGTGCCGATCTCGATGGCGCCGATGCGGCTCGCGTCGATCGGGATCCCGAAGCGCTGCGTGCCGAGCGCGCAGCCCGTGAGCAGCGCGGCGCAGGGCAGGGCCAGGATCCACAGGAGCGCACCGCGCGGCATCGAGCGCGGAGCATAGACGGGTGTCGCGCCCTTCGTCAGACGCCCGATCCGATCGCGAAGACGAGCGACGTGTTCACGCCGCCGAAGGCGAAGTTGTTGCTGACCGCGTAGCGGAGCGCGGTATCGCGCGCCTCGCCGCGCACGTAGTCGAGCGGCGCGCAGCGCGGGTCGATGTTCTCGAGGTTGAGGGTCGCCGCCAGCCAGCCCTCGCGCGCCATCGCGAGGGTCAGCCAGGCCTCGATCGCGCCGCAGGCGCCGAGCGTGTGCCCGAGGTGTCCCTTCAGCGAGCTGACCGGCACCCGCGCGCCGAACACCTGGTGCGTCGCCTGGCTCTCCGCGATGTCGCCCGCCTCGGTGGCCGTCGCGTGCGCGTTCACGTAGCCGATCGCGTCGGGCGCCAGCTTCGCGTCGGCGAGCGCCTGCTGCATCACCGCGCGCATGCCGTCGACGTCGGGATTCGTGAGATGGCGCCCGTCGCAGTTGGTGGCCCAGCCGACGATCTCGGCGAGCACCGTCGCGCCGCGCTCGCGCGCATGCTCGAGATCCTCGAGCACGAGGGTGGCGGCGCCCTCGCCGACGACGAGGCCGTCGCGCTCGGCGTCGAAGGGGCGCGGCGTCGACGCGGGCCGGTCGTTGCGG
Organism: Myxococcota bacterium; assembly: GCA_036274295.1. GTDB lineage: Bacteria > Myxococcota_A > UBA9160 > UBA9160 > SMWR01 > DASUFZ01. Next base: position 16,630 of record DASUFZ010000344.1, on the reverse strand, counting down.
CGCGACGTCGCGAACATGATGTCGAAGACGGCGACGTCGATCGCGTGGAACTCCTCGGCGCCCCCCGCGATCATCGCCGTCTGCTGGCCGCTGCGGATCGCCTCGTAGGCGTAGCCGATGCCCTGGCTGCCCGACGTGCAGGCGCTGCACGTGGTGACAACGCGCCCGCGCACCTCGAAGAACTGCGCGAGGTTCGCGGCGACGGTGTGGCTCATGAACTGGAGGTAGTCGGTCGCGCGGATCCCCTTCACCGAGCGGCGCTCGAGGATGTTCTGCGCGTAGACGGCCATCGCGGGCGGACTGCCGGCCGTCGACCCGTAGGAGATCCCGGTGCGCCCGTCGTGCAGCATCGGGTGATCCGCGAGGCCCGCCTCGGCGAGCGCTCGTTCCGTCGCGCTCGCGGCCAGCAAGGAGACGCGCCCCATGCTGCGCGTCTTCTTGCGCGGGAAGTGCTCCGGCACGTCGAAGTCCGGCACCTGCGCGCCGAGGCGCGTCTGCATGCCCTCGAGCTCGCCGAGCTCCGGCACCACGCGCACGCCGGAACGTCCCTGCTGGACCGCCTCGCCGACCTGCTTCCAGTCGCTGCCGAGCGGGCAGTGGCCCGCCATGCCCGTCACGACCACGCGCCGGCTCACCCGAGGCCTCCGGTCACGCCGATCACCTGGCCGGTGATGTAGGAGGCGTCCTCGGAGAAGAGGAATGCGACGAGCCCCGCCACCTCGTCGGCGCGGCCCATGCGCCGCATCGGGATCAGCTTCGCGATCTCCTCGGTGGGGAGCCCGGCGGTCATGTCGGTCTCGATCAGCCCCGGAGCGACGCTGTTCACGGTGATGTGTCGCTTGGCGAGCTCCATCGCCAGGGAGCGCGTGGCGCCGATCAGGCCCGCCTTCGACGCGCTGTAGTTCACCTGACCGCGGTTGCCGAGCACGCCCGAGACGGACGAGAGGGTGACGATCCGGCCGCCCTCGCGCGCCCGCACCATCGGCATGACCAGAGGCTGCACCACGTTGAAGAAGCCATCGAGGTTCGTGCGCAGCACGCGGTCCCAGGCGTCCGGCTTCATGCCGGGGAAGGGTGCGTCGGCGTGCGTGCCGGCGTTGCAGACGATGCCGTAGAAGGCGCCGCGCGCCTCCAGCTCGCGCGCCAGCGCCTGCGCGCAGGCCTCGCGATCCGCGACGTCGAAGGCGAGCAGCACGGGATCGCCGCCCTGCGCGCGGATCTCCGCGGCGACGGCCTCCGCCTGCTCCTTGCGCTCGCGGTAGTGGAGCGTCACGGCGAAGCCCTCGCGGGCGAGGCGAAGCGCAATGGCGCGGCCGATGCCGCGCGAGGCGCCGGTCACGAGCACGCGCCGCGTCACGGCAGGGCTCCGTCCGGCGGCACGAAGCAGTTGATGCGGCCCTCGGCGAGGAGCGCGCGGCTCTTCGCGTCGTGCAAGGTGCACGCGAACGCCGACAGGCTGTGCGTGCCGACCCAGAGCTTGCGCGCGACGGCCTCGAGAGTCTGCGAGGGCTGGAAGCGCGCGCAGTGGAAGCGCAGGCCGCGCGCGCTGACGAGGAAGCCGAGCGGCGCCGGGCCCGGCGCATCGCTCGAGAGCGCGGCGTGGACGGCGATGCACTGCGCCATGTACTCGAGGCCGAACCACGCCGGCACGCTGCCGTCGGCGTCGCGGAACAGCTTCTGCTCCGCGATCGCGACCGCGCATACGGTCTCGCTGTAGCCGTGTCGCAGGACGTCGGTCACCAGCAGCATCGGCCCCGCGTGGGGCACGCGCCGGCGCCAGTCGCCCGCGTCAGGCGTCGCCGCCGTGTCCGTCTTCGAGCCAGAAGTCATGGAAGTTGAACCACTGGAGAGGGACGCGCAGGCAGTGGGCGGCCAGGCGGTCCGCGTAGGTCTGCGCGAGCGACTGGAGCGACGCGCGCCGGCGCTCGCGCGGGATGGCGGCGCCGTCGCCGAGCGGCTCGACGTCGACCTCGTAGGCGTTCACGCCGCTGCGCACCGCCACCATGAAGACGATCGGCGCCCCGAGCACGGCGGCCAGGCGGAACGGGCCTTCCGGAATCGCGGCGATGCCGCCGAGGAACTTCACGCGGCACGTGCGCGCGAGGTCGGAGGGCGGCGTGCGGTCGGCGAGGATCGCCACCACCTCGCCGCGCGCGATGCAGGCGCGCGCCTCGAGCACGTGCTCGAAGGAGTTCTCGCGCACGGGCAGCACGCGCACGCGCGCGGCCGGCTCGCCCGACGCCGCCGCGAGCCGCGCGAAGACCTCGTTGATGCGCGCGGCGTGCTGCGTGTACATCAGCACGTTCACGGGGATCGGCGCGAAGGCGCCGAGCAGGCGCATGGCGTCGAAGCTGCCGAGGTGCGAGCCGAGCACGACGCCGCCGCGGCCCTCCTGGACGATGCGCGCGAGGTGCTCGTCGCCGCGCAGGTCGAGGTCGAAGTCCTCGCGGCGGCCGAGCCAGAAGGCGACGCGGTCGAGCAGCGAGATGCCGAAGGCGAGCAGATGCGCGAAGACGAGGCGCGGGCCGGGCTCGCGCCCGAGCCGGCGCGCGCCCTCCGGAATGGAGTGCACGCGCTCGAGGTAGGCGCGCGATGCGCGGCGCGCCTCGCGATCGGTGAGGAAGAAGTACGCGACGATCGGCCACACCAGCAGCTCCGCCGCGCGCCGCCCGACCGTGCGGTAGAGCCACACGGTGATGCGCATGCCGAGCGCCGAGCCGCGCTCGCCGCGCTGGTGCCACGCGGGCGGCTTCGTCACGACGCGGCTCCCGCGCGCCGCCCGCCGGCGAAGCGGAGCCGCTGCGCCAGCGAGAGGGCGAAGAGGCGCGCGTGCATCTTCGAGATGCGCACGTTGTCGCGCCACATGTCGAAGTGCGAGATGCCGTCGGCGTAGTAGCGCACGTGCGTGGGGACGTTGACCACCGGCACGCCGCGCCACACGAGGCGCACGGCGATCTCCGAGTCGAACTCCATGTGATCTCCGCAGGACTCGGTCTCGAGCACGTCGAGTGTGGCGCGCAGCGGCATGCAGCGATAGCCGCAGAGCGGATCGGCGATCGCGAACGACGCCGTCTCGATCCACACCCAGACCCGCGAGAGCTGGCGGCCGAAGAGCCTCGCCCGCACGACGCTCTCGTCGAAGACGGGGCACCCGAGCACGAGCGCCTCGGGATCGGCGGCGGCCGCCTCGAGGAAGCGCGGGGCGTCGGCGGGATCGTGCTGCGCGTCGGCGTCGAGCTGGAGCGCGTGCGTGAAGCCGCGCTCCGCCGCGGCGCGGTAGCCGGTCCGCAGCGCCGCGCCGCGACCGAGGTTGCGCGCGTGGCGCACGCTCGTCACCTGCGGATGGCGCGCCTTCGCCTGCTCGATCGCGCGCACCGTCTCGGCGCCGCTGCCGTCGTCGACGAGCAGGATCGGCAGACCGGAGCTCGCGAGGCCGTCGAGCACGCGCGCGAGCGTCGAGCCGTGGTCGTAGATGGGGACGAGCGCGCAGGCCTTCATGCGCGCGCTCCGACGCCGAACTCGAGGCGTCCGCTCGCGAAGACGGACTCGCCCTGCGCGAGCCGGAACTCGATGCCGTGATCGCTGCGCTCGAGGTAGAGGGTGAAGGTCTGGCTCGGCTTCAGCGGCGCCTTGAACTTCAGGTTCTCGATCGCGCTCGGCGCCTTCGTGCCGAAGCGCTCCGCCGCCGCGCGCACGACCCAGTCGACCTGGAGCACGCCCGGCACGACGAAGTAGCCGGGGAAGTGGCCCGGCCACACGTCGAGGTGTTGGGGAACCCGGAGGTCGGCCTCGAAGCGCTCGTCCGAGCTGCGCTCGGCGAGCCGCTCCGGGTCGAGCCCCGGCCTGTGCTCCGTCATCCCTCGGCGCGCCTGTGCTCGGTCATCCCTCGGCGCGCCCGCTCCCGGCGAGCTTACCGTGCACGAGGTCGACGATGTCTCCGACGACGCGGATCGCGCGCAGCTCCGACTCGCTCACGTCGAGGCCCGTCTCCTCCTCGAGGCCGACCACGAGATCGATCGCGTCGATGCTGTCGAGGTCGAGGTCGTCGATCAGGTGCGAATCGAGGCGCACCTGCTCGGGAGACAGGTCGAAGGACTGCGCCAGCAGCTCCGCGACCCGCGAGAAGATCTGCTCGCGCGTCGCGCCCTGGAGATCCAGCCGCTGCGGCTGCGCGCTCATCGCGTCCGGCTCTCCGCCACGAAGCGAGCGAGGCTGCGCACGCAGCTGAAGCGCTCGCGGTTCAGGTCCCCGTCCTCACCCATCACGACGCCGTAGCGGCTCTCCAGCTCGACGGCGATCTCCAGCGCGTCGATCGAGTCGAGCCCGAGGCCGTCGACGAAGAGCGCCTGCTCCGCCTCGATGTCGCCGGGCTCGAGATCCTCGAGGACGAGCGCCTCGATGATCAGCTTCTTCAGCTCTTCCTCGAGCCCATCAAGCGTCTGCATGCGAAATCCTCGACTCGTAGTAGTCGCTGAGCGCGGCGGTGAGCTGGCGCGCCGCGCGCGGCGTGGACGTCTTGCCCTCCAGGCCGATCCAGTCGGCCGGGTGGAACGGCGCGCCGGCGTCGAGCGTGAAGATCATGCGCTGCGCCTGGATGCCCCACCAGCGCTGGCCCTTGGCCAGGGCAGGCGGCTCGCAGCGGATGGTCACGGGCACGACGAGGCTCTGGCTGTGGAGCGCGATGCGCGCCGCCCCGCGCCGGAATTCGCCCAGGCCGCCGACCGGAGAGCGCGTGCCCTCCGGAAAGACGATCAGCGAGCGGCCCGCGCGCAGGCGCTCGGCGCATGCCTCGACCACCGCCGGGCCGTCCGCGTTCGCGATGTAGCCCGCGATGCTCACGATCCGGCGCAGGAACGGATTGCGCCAGGCGCCGAGCTTCACGATGCAGTCCGCCTGCGGCATGCGCGCGACGAGGAAGACGACGTCGAGGATCGTCGGATGGTTCGCGACGACGAGCACGCCACCGCTGCGCAGGTGCTCGACACCGCTGTCGCGCACCTCGAAGAGACGCAGCACGCAGCCGAGCCGCTCGAACGCGCGGAAGGCGCGATGGATCAGGCGCTGCGCGAGCAGGTTGCGCGCGTCGCCGCGCTTGCGCCATGCGACGATCGGGAACGCGACGCAGGCGACGAGCAGCGCGCCGACGCCGAAGGTCGCGAACATGAATCCGGTGCCCGCGCGGCGCAGCGCGCGTTCGAGTGCAGCCGCGCGCGACAATGTCGCCGCGCCCGTCACCCCCCTCTGCACCAGGTCTCGCGAACTCGCGTCGATTGCGTTCAAACGATCGGCTCCGTGGCTGCACACTCCTCGTCCGGGGTTGCAACGCCGATCGGGACGGCAGACTATTGCCCGGGTCTCTCGGGTTGTAAATCCTTGGAAGCCCTCGATTTCGAAGCCGACCGCGCAGCGAAGGGACGGATGCATCGCGCGGTCGCGCGAGCCCTGCACGCATTCGGCGCGCTCGCGTGCTTCGCCTCCGTGGCGGCGGCAGAGCCCGCGGCCGTGCCTCCGGATCTCCAGTCGCTCGCGCGCCGCTTCGCCGAGATGCCCGGACTCTCGGCGCGCTTCGAGGAGGAGAAGCACCTCTCGCTCCTGCGCGCGCCCCTGAAGAGCGAGGGCACGCTCTACTACGCGCGTCCCGATCTCATCGCGCGGAAGACCGAACGGCCCGCCGCCTCGAGCTGGGTCCTCCAGGGCGAGACGCTCGCGATCCGCGGTCCGGACGGCGAGCGCAGCCTGGATCTCGCGTCTGCGCCCGGGCTCCAGCCCTTCATCGAGGCGCTGCGCGCGCTGCTGCGCGGCGATCTGAGCGCGCTCGAGCGCGGCTTCGAGATTGCGTTTGATTCTCCCGACGCCGCGAGCGGCCGCTGGCGCATCCGCCTCACGCCCCGCGAGGCACCGCTGCGGGATGCCGTCGCGGCCATCGAGGTCGAGGGCGCGGGCGAGATCCTGTCGACGTTCCGGGTGCGCGAGGTCGGCGGCGACGAGACCGTCGACCGCTTCACCCAGGTCGATCCCCTGCGGAGCTTCTCCGAGGCCGAGCGCACCCGCATCTTCGACGTCGCGACGCCTTGAGCCCGCGCCGGAATCTCGTGGCGAGCCCGCGCCGGATCCTCGTCGTCGCCGCCTTCACGGCGTTGGCCGTCGCATCGGCGGCCTATGTCGCGGGGCACTTCCGGCTCTCGGTCGACGTCGCGCACTTCCTGGTCGACGCGCGCGAGAAGGATCTCGGGCAGGTCGCCGTGGCGCTGACCGGCTCGGCGCAGGCGCGCACGATCCTGCTCGGTGTGGAGGGGCCCGATCTCGAGACGTCGCTGCGCGCGGCGCGCGCCTGGACCGCGACGCTCGCCGCGCATCCCGAGGTCGCGGAGGTGCACGCGGGACCCGATCCCGAGATCGAGAGCGCGCTCTACGACCTCTACTTCCCGCGGCGCCTCGGCTTCCTCTCGCCGTCGCCCGAGCGCGAGCTGCCCGAGCGGCTCTCGGATGCCGGGCTGCGCGACGCCGCGGGACGCCTGCGCGAGGCGCTCGCGGCGCCGGAAGGCGCGTGGATCAAGCGCTTCGCGAGCGCAGACCCGCTGCTCGCGTATCCCGCGCAGCTGCGCCGCCTCGAGGCGGCGCGCACGGGATCCCTGCGCGTGCAGGGGGGCCAGTTCGTCGGCGGGGACCCCGCGCGCGCGATCCTCCTCCTCACGACCGCGCACTCCCCGTTCGATTCGGCGGCGCAGGCGCCCCTGCTCGAGCACGTCGCCACGAGCTTCGCCGAGCTGAACCGCGAGTTCGGCGGCTCGCTCCGGCTCACGCAGAGCGGCGCGCACCGCTTCGCGGTGGAGTCGGAGCGCCGGGCGAAGGCCGACGCCGCCTGGCTCTCGGGCATCTCGCTGGTCCTGCTGATCGCGTGCTTCTGGATCGTCTACCGCTCGCTCGCGGTGCTCGTGCTCTCGCTGATCCCCCTCGCGCTCGGCCTGCTGTGCGCCACCGCCGCGACGCTCTGGGGCTTCGGCGAGCTGCACGCGCTGACCCTCGCCTTCGGCGGCACCCTGATCGGGATCTGCACCGACTACCCGCTCCACCTCCTCACCCACTTCACCCTGCGCGATCCCGGAACCGACGCGCGCACCGTGGTGCGCCGGCTGCGCACGCCTCTCGCGTTGGCGTCCGCCACGACCGCGCTCGGCTTCCTCGCGCTCGCCTCGGCCGACCTGCCCGGGATCCGCGAGGTCGGCGTGTTCGCGATCGTCGGCGTCGGCGTGGCGCTGGTCTCGACGCTCTGGCTCGTGCCCGAGCTGATGCCGGGCAGCCTGCGGCCGACGCGCACCCTGCTGCGCCTGGCGGCCAGGCTGCACGACGGCATCCGCAGCGGACGGCGCAAGGTCGCCTTCGTCGTCGCGGCGGCGGCCGTCGTCGTGTGCGCGCTCGGTCTCCCGCGCCTGCGCTGGGAAGACGACGTCTTCCGCCTGAACGTGCCGCTGCGCGCGGACTGGGTGCGCGAGGACGGCGAGCTCCGCAAGGCCGTCGCGCAGGCGGGGATGGATCGGCTCGTGGTCGCGCTCGCCGCGGACGACGAAGCGGCGCTGCGGCTCGACGATCAGGTGGCGGAGCGGCTGCGCGCCGCGCAGGCGGCGGGCGCGCTCGAAGGCTTCGGCTCGCTGCACGCGTTCACCTGGTCGAGCGAGCTCCAGGCGCGCAATCGCCGCGCGCTCGCGGCGGAGCCGCGCGTGGCCGAGCGGCTCGCTGAGGCGCTCGCGGCGGAGGGCTTCCGGCCGGAGGCCTTCGGCGCGTTCGCGCAGGCGCTGGCGGCGCCGCCGCCGGCTCCGCTCACGCCGGCCGATCTCCTCCACTCGCCGCTGCGCGCCGCGGTCGCGCCGTTCCGCTTCGAGCTGGCCGACGGCCGCATCGCGCTGCTCACCACCTTGCGCGGCGTGCAGGACCCCGACGCGCTCGCGGGCGCGCTCGCGGGTCTCGACGGCGTCCATCTCTACGACGCGAAGCGCTTCGCCTCCGACCTCTACGCGCGCTACCGGACGCGCAGCCTGTGGGTGGTCGCGGCCGGCGCGCTCGCCGTGGTCGCCATGCTGGCGGTCCGTTACCGGCGGCTCGACGAGGTGGCCGTGGCCGCGGCGCCTGCCGTGCTCGGGGCGGTCACGACCCTCGCGCTGCTCGCCCTCGCCGGCACCGGGCTGAGCCTCCTCCACCTTCTCGGCGTGCTGCTCGTGCTGTGTCTCGGCGTCGACTACGGGATCTTCCTGGTCGAGTCGCGGCGCGCGGGCGGCCACGACGACGCGGCCTCACTGGTCAGCGTCGCGATCGACTGCCTGACCACCTTGCTCTCGTTCGGGCTGCTCGCGGCCTCCTCGTTCCCCGCTTTGAGCGCGCTCGGCACTTCCACCAGCGTGGGCATCTGTCTTAGTCTCTTGCTCGTGTTGTGCTTCAGAGCCGCGCTTCCCGCTGATGGAAGCCGGTGGGGGGAAGAGGGATGAAGACCACTCGATTCGGAACGATCGTCGCCTTCGTCGTGCTCTTTGCGTTGGCCGCCTGGGCCGCCGACAACATGCTCGACATCCCGGTCAAGGACGCGCTGGCCAGCCCGAAGGCCAGCAACAAGCTCGACGTCCCGTTCTACATGGCCGGCCAGTCGCACGGGAAGGTCGTCAAGAAGATGGGCGAGTACACGTCCAACAAGCGCACGAACGCGTTCGGGAAGTCGTCGCAGGAGGCCTGCCACATCGCGTTCCTGTCCGCGCTGATCTCGCTCCAGGAGCGCGCGCAGAAGGAAGGCGGCAACGCCGTCATCGACGTGTATTCCAATACCAAGAACCAGGAGCTCAAGAGCGCGACCGACTACCGCTGCGCCGCGGGCACCTTCGTCGCGAACGTGGTGCTGAAGGGCACGGTCGCGGAGCTTGCGAAGTAGCCGAAGGGCTCGTCTCGCGGCGACGGCGGCGTCGGCGGCCTGGCTCGCATGCGCCGGGCCGCCCGCGCCGCACGACGAGCCGGCCCCGCGGCCGCTCGTCGCGTCGCAGGAGATGCCCGGCGACTTCCTGCTCCAGCAGCAGCTCCGCTTCCGCTGGCAGGGCGGCGAGGGCTCGCTCGACGCCGCCGTGCAGAGCGCGTGCGGTGAGCTGACGATCGTCCTGCTCACGCCGATGGGCACGAGGGGCGTGACGATCCGCCAGCGCGGCTGGGACGTGGCGATCGAGGGGCGCACGAGCGATCTCCCGTTCGCGCCCGAGCGCATCCTGCTCGACGTGCAGCGGACCTACCTCGCGCCGCCCGCGAACCCGCCGCGTGTCGGCACGGTCGAGCGGCGCATCGGCGAGCAGCGCATCGAGGAGACGTTCGCGGACGGCCGCCTGACCGAGCGGGTCTTTCAGCCCACGCGCGAAGGCGACGATCGCGTGCGCATCCGTTACGGGCTCGAGACCGCTTCGCTCGAGAGCGAGCGCTACGGCTACCGCCTCGACGTCACCACGCTCGCGCGCCAGCCGGTCGCATGCGGAGTACGATGAGCGAAGGGGAGGGAGCTCGCATGCACACGCGAGTCGTTGCGCGCTACGCCGTGCTGCTGTCGCTGGCCTTGGCGATCGGCGCCTGCCGCACGAGGGCGATCGACGAGCCGGAGATCCGTCTCACGACGATGGCGGCGGCCGCCAGGCTGAGCGAGGCGCAGATCGGCGACGCGATCGTGCGCGCCGGCAAGGATCGCCGCTGGGAGATGGAGCCGGCCGGACCGGGACACATCACCGGCACCCTGCGCGTGCGCGATCGCTACCTGGCGGTCACCGACATCACCTACTCGAAGACGGACATCCGCATCGCGTACAAGACCTCGGAAGGTCTCGACTACGACGACGGCAAGATCCACAAGGCCTACAACAAGTGGGTGGCCCAGCTCGCGGCCTCGATCCGGAAGCAGCTCGCGGTCGCCCCGTGAGACTCGCCGCCCTCACGCTCGCGCTTCTCGTCCTCGCTCCCGGCTGCGCGCTCCTCGGCGTGCGCGGGCAGCGCGAGCAGGTCGCGCAGATGGGCCGCATCCGCGGCACGGTGCGGGTCGAGCCGGCGGAGGAGTCGGTGCTCGTGGTCGTGCTCGTGCGGCCGCAGGCCGACCCGACCGCCGAGCCGCAGATCATCGATCACTTCGTGCTGCAGCGGGCGGGCACCTTCGCCTTCGCCGTCGCGCCGGGCACCTATCGCCTCGCGGCGTTCGCCGACCGCAAGGACAACCTCGTCTACGACCCGGGCGAGCCCGCGCTGGTCGGCCAGGCGTCCTTCGAGCTGGCGGCCGGCCAGATGCTCGACGGCGTCGAGCTGGTGATCCCGCGCGACGCGAGCCTCGACCAGAAGATCGACATCCGCGCGCTCCAGGCGCGCACGCCGAAGGACCAGGAGAACTTCAGCCTCGGGCGCTTCACGGTGCGCGGGCAGGTCGTCGACCTCGCCGACCCGAAGTTCGGCGAGCCGAACGGCCTCATGGGCATGTGGCGCTTCGTCGACTTCATCTTCGAGGTCGGGCCCGGCGTCTACTTCCTCGAGAAGTACGACCCGAAGAAGATCCCCGTGCTCTACGTGCACGGCATCAGCGGCTACCCGCAGCAGTTCACGGAGCTGATCGGCGCCCTCGACCGCGAGCATTTCCAACCGTGGTTCTACTTCTATCCCTCGGGCTTCCATCTCGAAGGCATCGGGAACCATCTCGCCGGCGTGATCGGCGAGCTCCAGGCGCAGCTCGGCTTCGACGAGTTCGCGGTGGTCGCGCACAGCATGGGCGGCCTGGTCTCGCGCTCGTTCATCCTGAAGCACTACCGGCAGACGGGACGCGACGACATTCCGCTCTTCGTGGCGATCTCGTCGCCCTGGGGCGGCAGCGAGGGCGCCGAGAACGTCGGCCGCGCGCCGAACGGCATCACGGTCTTCTCGTGGCTCGACATGAGCCCGTCGAGCGACTTCTTGAGGGGGCTCTTCCATCAGGCGCCCGACTACCAGCGCCCGCGGTCGCTGCCGGACCACACCGCCTTCCACATGATCTTCGGCTTCAACCGGCGCAGCCGATCCTGGGGACCGTCCGGCGATCGCGTGCTGAGCGTCGCCAGCATGGCGCGACCCGAGGCGGTCGCGGCGGCGCGCTCGATCCTGCCGCTGAACGACACGCACGTCGGCATCCTGAAGGATGAGACGGCCATCGCGCGCGTGAACGGTCTGCTGGCGGAGGTCTTCGAGGGCGCGGAGCCGGTGACGCCCTGAGGTTGATGACACTCGGGGGGTAGCGCGCCGAAGGCGCGCGGGTCGCCGCAAGCGGCGGCGAAGACCCGAGTGGCTCCCCTACCCAACGCCGCCGCGCGCAGCGAGGCGCAGCCGAGCGGAGCCCAGAACTAGGCCGGCGCGGGCACTCCGCTCGCCGCGTCGCCGACGAACGGCGCTCGCATGTGCTGCCAGAGCGGACCGTGGAAGCCGCGCCGGCGCAGGCGCGAGAACAGGCGCTCGTCGAAGTTGATGCGCAGCGGCGGCACCGCCCAGGTCGGACGCGTCGACGCGTAGCCGCGCAGGATCTCCGCGATGCGCGCGCGCATCACGTCGCGCTCCGCGCGCAGGTCCGCGTCGAGCGCCTCGCGGTCGTCGACCCAGAGCATGAAGACGGCGCTCCAGGGATCGAGCGCGACGGCGAAGTCGAGCGTGCGGCGCACGTCGTCGAGCGTCTCGCCCGTGGTGCCGAGGATGAAGGTGTGGCAGTCGGGGACACCGGCCGCCGCGCAGTGATCGTGCAGCGCGCGCACCTGCGCCGTGGTGAAGCCCTTCTTCAGCCGCAGCAGCACCTCGTCGCAGCCGGAGTCCGAGCCGACCTCCATGCCGGCGCAGCCGGCCGCGCGCGCGAGCTGCGCCATCTCGAGGTCGAAGCCGAGCGGGTTCGCGTAGCAGGTCCACGGCACCGACCAGCCGCGCGAGGTGAGCTCGCGGCAGACGGCCTTCGCGTGCGCCTTCGGCAGGTTGAAGACGGAGTCGACGATGAAGAAGTGACGGATGCCCGGGTGCTGCTCGAGCGCCGCGAACATCTCGTCGACGACCGCAGCCGGGCTGCGCGCGCGCCCGACCCGCCCCTCGATGATCGGGTAGGTGCAGTAGTCGCAGCGGAGCGGGCAGCCGCGCTTGGTCTGCACCGATTCGATGCCGTAGCGCTCGTAGTAGCGCGGGTCGGCCAGCGAGCGGTCCGGGCGCGCGATGCCGTCCATCTCGACGAAGCTGCGCGCGGCGTTGGTGCGCAGCGCGTCGCCATCGTACCAGTGCAGGCCGCCGATTAGGTCGAAGCCGCCGGCGCCGGACTCGAGCGCGCGGCAGAGCTCGGGAAACGCGCCCTCGGCCTCGCCGGAGATGCCGAACTCGGGGCGCAGGCGCGCCATCAGCTCCCGCGGCATGACGCTGAAGCCCGGGCCGCCCATCACGATCGGCGCGCGGGTCGCCTCCCGGACGGCGTCCACGAGATGCCCGTAGTAGGCGAGGCTGTTCGAGACGCCGGAGTAGTCCGCGCCCTGGATGTTGCGCATGCCGAGCGCGACGAGGTCCGGCGCGAACGCGCGCAGGCGCTCGCCGAGCACGCGGGCCGGCTCGCGCTCGAAGCAGAGGTCGATCAGGGTGCGCGCGTGATGGCCGGGCGTGCTCGCCATCACGTAGAGCATCCCGAGCGGCACGACGGCGTCGGGAAGCTTTTCCTGGTTGCCCGAGACGAAGGCGATCCGCATCCGGACGCCGCACCCCCGCGCGCATCATACACGCAGCTGGCTACGATACGCGCCCATCGGCCGGCTGCGGCCGCCCGAGCGGAGGGGGGATGGGCGGGTCCGGATCCACTGCGCACCGTTCGAGCGCGCGCGCTGCGCGCCGCCGCGCTGCACCCGGCGCGGTCGCCGCGGTGGAGATCGACGTCCCGTTCCACGACGTCGACTCGCTCGGCATCGTCTGGCACGGCCACTACTTCAAGTACCTGGAGATCGCGCGCACGGCGCTGCTGCGCGCGTGCAAGCTCGACGCGCCCGAGCTGCGCGAGCTCGGCTTCGGCCTCGTGATCATCGAGAGCCGCTGCCGCCACGTGGCGCCGCTCCGCTACGGCGACGTGGCGCGCGTCTCGGCCTGGCTGCGCGACGTCCGCCACCGGCTGCGCGTCGAGTACGAGATCGTGCGCCCGCAAGATGGTCTCCAGATCGCGCGTGCCGAGACGACCCTCGTCACCGTGACCCGTGCGGGCGAGCTGATGCTCGAGACGCCGGAGGTCCTGCGCGCGCGCCTCGAGTCGATGCTCGTGCCCGCGGAAGCCGGCGAGAGCGCGAAGCGATGAGCGGCTCCGCGCTGATCGACGCGCTGCGCGCGCACGCGTCCGCGCGCCCCGATGCGCTGGCCGTGCGCGAGACGAGCGCGCGCGACGACCGGCGCTCGCTCACCTGGTCGCAGCTCGCCGCTGCGGCTGCGAGCTTCGCGTCCGGGCTGCCGCGGGGCGGCGCGCAGCCCCTGCTCGTCAGTGCGCCGAACGGCCTCGAGCCGCTGGTCGCGCTGCTCGGCGGACTCTGGCGCGGCGCCGACGTCGTCGTGCTGCCGCCGGATCTTCCGGCTGCGCCGCTGCGCGAGCTGGCGCGCCGGAGCGGGGCGAAGGTCGCCGTGGCCGGCGACGGCGCGCTGGCGCCGCTCGCCGCGGAGGGCCTCGAGGCGCGCCCGCTGGCGAGCGTCGCGCTCGATTCCGCAGCGGGCGCCGCGCCCGAGCCCGAGGCCGCGCGCGGGCTCACCGAGCCCGACGCCGCGCGCGGCTCGCTCGTGCTGCTGACCTCGGGGACCACGGGCATCCCGCGGCTGGTGCGCCGGCGGGCGCCCGCGCTCGACGCCGTCGGGTGTCACAGCGCGGCGGCCATCGGGCTCGGCGCGGACGACGCGATGCTGCTCGCGATCCCGCTCTGCCACTCCTTCGGCATCGACCAGGGGCTGCTGACGGCCGTGACGGCCGGCTGCCGGATCGAGCTGCACCCGGGCTTCGCCCTGCCGCGCGTGCGCGCCGCGCTGCGCGACGACGGCATCACCACGCTCCCGGCCGTTCCCTACCTCTTCGACCTGCTCGCGCGCAGCGTGCCGGCGGGCGAGCGTCCCGCGCCGGCGCTTCGCCGCGCGATCTCGGCCGGCAGCATGCTGCCGCACGCCGTCTTCGAGGAGTTCGGCGCGCGCTTCGGGCTGGCGCTCGGGCAGGTCTACGGCGCGACCGAGTTCGGCTCGGTGACGTATTCGGATCCGCGCGCGCCGGACTTCCGCGCGCGCGGCGTCGGGCGTCCGCTGGCGCAGGTCGAGATCCGCATCCTCGACGCCGAGGCGCCGCAGCCCTCGCGTCCGCTCGCGCCGGGTGTCGCGGGCGTGGTGGCCGTCCGCGCCGCCTCGATGTTCGAGCGCTACCTCGGCGAGCCCGCGCCCGCGCTCCCGGACGGGTTCTTCCTCACGGGCGACATCGGCGAGCTCGATCGCGAGGGCCGCCTCGCGCTGACCGGGCGGCTCGCGCTGCTGATCGACGTCGGTGGGCGCAAGGTGAATCCGCTCGAGGTCGAGTCGGTGCTGGAGGCGCATCCCGCGGTGCAGGCCGCGGCCGTGGTGCCGGCGCGCTACTCGCGCACCGTCTCGCGCCTCAAGGCGATCATCGTGCCGGACGGCGCGAGCGCGCCCGACGGCAACGCGCTGCGGAGCTACCTGCGCGAGCAGCTCGACGATTACAAGATCCCGCGCCGCTTCGAGTTCCGGGAATCGCTCCCGCGCTCGTCGACGGGCAAGCTGCTGCGCCAGCAGCTCGCGGCAGACGACGCGGCGCGCGGAGCGGAGTCGTCGTGAGCGCGGCGCCGCGCGATCCCTGTCGCATCGCCGACGCAGGCATCGCGTGCGCGCTCGGACGCTCTCTCGACGAGGTGTGGCCGCGGCTCTGCGCGGGCGACACGTCGGCGATGGCGCCGGCGCATGCGGCTGCGCGCGCGTACGGCCGCGTGCAAGGAGAGCTCCCGGAGATCCCGCCCGCGCTCGCGCGGCTCGCGTGCAGGAACAACCGCCTCGCGCAGCTCGCGTTCGCGCAGATCGCCGCGCCCGTGGCGGCGGCCCGCACGCGCTTCGGTGCGGCGCGTGTCGCCGTCGTCATGGGGACGAGCACGTCGGGGATCTCGGACGCCGAGGATGCCTTCCGCGAGCGCGCGCGCTCGGGCCGGCTCTCCGCGCGCTTCGCTCTCGCGCAGCTCGAGCACGGCGGGCTGGCCGAGTTCGTCGCGCACGTCGCGGGCGCGCAGGGCCCCGCCTACACGATCAGCACCGCGTGCTCGTCGGGCGCGAAGGCGCTCGCGTCCGCGCGCGCTCTCCTCGAGCTCGATCTCTGCGACGCCGTCGTGGCCGGCGCGGTCGACTCGGCCTGCGCGCTGACGGAGCGCGGCTTCGGGTCGCTCCAGGCGATCTCCGCGGGGCTCACGAATCCGATGAGCCGCAACCGCGACGGCCTCACGCTCGGCGAGGGCGGCGCGCTCTTCCTGCTGCTGCGCGAGCACGGCGGCGTCCAGCTCGCCGGCGCCGGTGAGTCGAGCGACGCCCATCACATGTCTGCACCGGAGCCGAACGGGCAGGGCTTCGAGGCCTGTATCCGCGGCGCGCTCGCCGATGCCGCGCTCGAGCCGGACGAGATCGCCTACGTGAACCTTCACGGGACCGGCACGCCGCAGAACGACCGCGCCGAGAGCGCAGCCGTCGCGCGCGTCTTCGGATCCGACGTGCCGTGCAGCTCGACGAAGCCGCTGATCGGGCACGCGCTCGGGGCGTCGGGCGCCCTCGAGGCCGCCTTCTGCTGGCTGGTGCTGACGCAGCGGCAGGGCGGAGCGCTGCGGCTGCCGCCGCACCGCTGGGACGGCTGCGTCGATCCGGAGGTCGCGCCGCTGCGCCTCGTGAAGGATGGCGAGAGCGTCGCCGCGCCGGCGCCGGCTGCGCTGCTCAGCAACTCCTTCGGCTTCGGGGGCAGCAACTGCGCCCTGGTGCTGCGCGAGGCGCGCTGATGCAGGTGGGGCGAGGCGCGCTGATGCAGGTGGGCGTCGTGCGCTGGTGCGCGTGGGCGCCGGGCATCGAGGACGAGTCCGCGTGGCGCGCGTTCGCGCGCCAGCCGCACGCGCCGAAGCGCGAGCGCCGCGCGCCGCCCGTCGACTTCGTGCCGGCGATGCAGCGCCGGCGCTGCGACCACGTCGCGCGCATGGTGATCCACGTCGCCAACGGCTGCGCGGAGCCGGAGGATCTCGCCACGCTCCCGGTCGTCCTCGCCTCGCGGCACGGTCCCTTCGAGAACACGGCCGAGCTGCTGGAGCAGATCGCCGAGGAGAAGCCGCTCTCGCCGACCGGCTTCAGCCACTCGGTCCACAACACGGCGCTCGGCCTCTTCTCGATCTGGAGCGGCAACCGCGCGGCCTCCGTGGCGCTCGCCGCCGGGCGCGACACCTTCGCGCTGGGCTTCGTGGAGGCGCTGGCGCTCCTCCAGCGCACGCGCCGGGACGAGGTGCTCTACATCTGCGCGGACGAGACGGTGCCGGAGCCGCTGGCGGCGCTGGCGGAGAAGGACGGCGGCCACCACGCGCTGGCGCTGCGGCTCGCGCGCGGG
>DASUFZ010000343.1:0-45168 GCA_036274295.1 Myxococcota bacterium | reverse complement strand
TCGAGCCTGCTTCCGTTGCTGAGATTTACGACGGCATTGCCTGGAATGGGGAGTGGGCCATTCGGTGGGATGACGGTGTCTCCGACGCCGGCTACGAACGTTCCCGTCGTCGTGAACGTCGCGCCGTCGAGCGACAGGGTGCCGGTGACCCCCTGATCGAAGCCGAGATTCACCGAGTCGTAGGGACCATCGGTGTCCTCAGTGACCGTGCGACTCCCGTCCGCGGTGCCGCCGATCACGAGGTCGTTGCCGGTGAGCACGACATCGCCCGTGTCGACGATCGTCGCGTGCGCAGGAGCGGCCGAGAGAGCGGCGACCCCGATCAGGAACAGCGAGGAACCGACTCGCATGGCCCGCGTGCCCACCTTGGAGTGGGTGGGGAGCCAACGGCCGTGCGTGTCAGAGCACGCGGAAGAAGTCCAGCTCCACCGCGCCTGCGCGGCGTGCCGGTGCCGAGGCTCCGCTCGCCTGCGCTCGTTGCGCTCGCCTTACGGCCGCGCGCCGAAGCCCTCTACCACCGCGTCGACGCGGACTGCACGAATCCAGGCGGCAGGTCCGAGACCTTCCGCTCGGAGAGCCACGCCTCGAACTCGCCGAGCGCGTCCGACTCGATCTCGCCGTTGCGGTGCTCCTTCTGGCGCACCAGCCAGCGCTGCATCTTCACGAGCAGCTGATCCGCGAGCTCGGGGTCGAGGTCCGAGAGCTTGTCATAGGCAGCGCGCGCGTCGCTCAGGCGGTTCAGCTCGAGATAGGCCTCGCCGCGGTACTCGATCGCCGGCGCGTAGCCGGGCTTCACCGCGAGCGCCTTGTCGTACGCCTTCAGCGAGTCGTCGAAGCGGCCGAGCTTGCGCAGGGTGAAGCCGAGCTCGGACTGCGCCGGGTAGGACTTCGGCTGCTTCTTCACGACGTACTCGAGATCGCCGCGGGCGTCGTCGTACTCGTCGTGGATGTCGTCCGCGAGGTCCTTGCGCTCGTCGTCCGACGTCGCCTTCTCGAGCCGCGCCTCGAGGTTCTTCGCCTCGTCGAGGTGCTTCTTCGCGTTCTCGAAGCGCCGCGCGACGGCCTTGGCGTCGGCGCTGCCGCCGCTCGAGCCGCCGACGTCGACGCTGCCGCCGCCGCCACCGCCGGCCGCGCTCGCGCTCGTCGCGAGCGCTCCGCTCGCCAGCAGGACGCCGAGGATCGCGAGGAGTCGACGCATGGCTGCCTCCGAGGGCGTCCAGAATTGCGCTCGCCCGAATGGGCGTCAACGCGATACATACCGCCGGCTACCGCCCGGCGCTGTGCGTCCAGTCACGCAGCCGCGCGAGATCCTCCTGCGAGAGCCGCGCCTCCGGGTGCAGAGGCAGGTAGAACCAGAGCGGCATCTCGCCCTTCTCGACGTTCTCCCAGATCTCCTCGAAGTGCTTGCTGCGCTCCTTCTCCGAGTAGGTGTCCCACGCGGTGAAGTCCATCTCCTCGCGTGCCTCGTGGACGTCGCTGGCGAGCAGCCAGGAGAAGGGCGCGACGTAGCTGTACCAGGGCCAGCGCGTCTCCCTCGAGTGGCAGTCGTAACAGGACCGCTCGAGGATCGCGCGAACCTCCGGCGGAGCCGGCACCTCTCCCTGGTGCGGAGGGTTGTCGCGCGTGATCGGCACGAGCTGCGCGAGGAGGAGCAGGGCGCCGAGCGCGAGCGCCGCGCGTAACCACATGCGGGAGCTTCGCATGGCCCGACGTTCGCAAATCCGATGCCCTTGCGCGCCTCCTCTCGCCTCTCTTGACCTTTGCCGCGCGTCCGTGCTCGACTCGATGGGGAGGTGACGCCATGGCGGTACGCAAGATCGACTACTGCAAGGCGATCGTGCCGGCGCGCGCAGGCCGCGCGGCCGAGATGCTCGCCGCGCTGCGCGACGAAGGCGTGAGCCTGCTGGCCTTCACGGGCTTCCCGGTCGGCGGCGGGAAGGCGCAGATCGACCTGGTCGCCCCGCGCATCGGCGACGTGCGCCGGGTCGCGCGCAAGTACGGCTGGCGCCTCGGGCCGACCAAGAGGGGCTTCCTCGTGCAGGGACGCGACGCCGTCGGCGCCGTGCACCGGCACCTGGCGAAGCTCGCGAAGCGCGACATCAACGTGATCGCCGCGGACGCGCTCGCGGCCGGCGGCGGCCGCTTCGCCATGATCCTGTGGGTCGCGCCGCGCGACTACGCGCGCGCGGCGAGCGCGCTCGGAGCGAAGTAGGAAGCCGCACGCCTCACGAGAAACGGGCCGCCCCTGATCGCGCATCGCAACCGCGTGCTCGCCATCCTCGTGGTGGTGTACGCGGTCAACTTCATCGACCGCCAGATCCTCTCGATCCTCCTCCAGCCCATCAAGGAGGAACTCGGCGCGTCCGACTTGGCGATGGGCCTGCTGACCGGCTTCGCCTTCGCGGTCTTCTACACCTTCGCGGGCATCCCGATCGCGCGGCTGGCCGACCGCGGCTCGCGGCGCGCGATCATGGCCGTCGGCATCGCCTTCTGGAGCGTGCTGACCGCGCTCTCGGGCGCGGCGCGCAGCTTCGGCGCGCTGGCGCTGGCGCGCATCGGTGTCGGCATCGGCGAGGCCTCGGCGACGCCCGCCGCGCACTCGCTCATCTCCGACTACTTCCCGCCCGAGCGCCGCACGCGCGCGCTCGCCATCTACAACGTCGGCTCGAGCCTCGGGATCCTCTTCGGGCTGGCGCTCGGCGGCTGGCTGAAGGAGGTGCTCGGCTGGCGCCTGACCTTCGCGGTGGTCGGGCTGCCGGGCCTGCTGGTGGCACTGCTCGTCTGGGTGGCGGTGCCGGAGCCGCAGCGCGGGCTCTCGGAGGCGCGCGCCGACAGCGGCCGGCCGCCCGACCTCTTCGAGACCCTGGACTTTCTCACCTCGCAGCGGAGCTACCTGCACGTCGCCTTCGCGGCCGCGCTCTACGCCTGCACCGGCTACGGCCTGCTGGCCTGGGCGCCGACCTTCCTCGTGCGCGTGCACGGCCTCGGCTACGCCGAGGTCGGCTGGAAGCTCGGCCTGATCATCGGAATCAGCAGCGCGGTCGGCGTGCTCGTCGCCGGGGCGCTGTGCGACCGGCTCGCGCGTCGCGACGTGCGCTGGCTCGTCTGGATCCCCGCCCTCTCGACGGCGCTGCTCGCGCCCTTCTACGCCGTCTTCGCGCTCGCCCCGCAGACGAACCTCGCGCTGCTCGCCTACATCCCGGTGAACCTCGCGACCGCCGTGTTCGCGCCGCCGAGCTACGCGATCGCCCAGGGCCTCGCGCAGCTGCGCATGCGCGCGCTGGCCTCGGCCCTGATGCTCTTCGTGATCAACCTGATCGGGCTCGGCCTCGGCCCCACCCTGGTCGGCGCGCTCTCGGACGCCTTCGCGCCGCGTTTCGGCGCCGAGTCGCTGCGCTACGCGCTGCTCCTCGCGCTCGGGCTCACGCTCTGGGGAAGCCTGCACTCGGTCCTGGCGGGACGCAGTCTCGCCCGCGACCTCGCGCGGAGCGCCGCGTCCAACTAGCCGGCGCTCCGGTGTGTCCCTCAGGGGTACAACCGGGTCGCAATCGTGCAGTTCGAGCGCCGAACCTCGCGCTTCCACACGACCGAGAGGCGTCACCGTGGTAGGCTGGGCCGCCACTACCACCTGGGTCCTCTCCCCCGCTTTGCGCCCGGCGGGGCCGCTGCTCGACGCCCGCGGCGAGGGAGGGGTGACGACCCTGGCTCGCGCACGGGAGCGCGGGCCCACCGCACCGGAGGCCGTCTTGCTGTTCAGCTCCGTCCGCACCGTCCGCGTGTCACTGCTCGCCGGTCTGTTATGCGCCCTCGCCGCCTCGGCCCAGGCGCAGACCTCCTTCGTCGAGTTCGAGAGCGGTCACGTGCGTCCGCTCGCGATGTCGCCGAACGGCACGCGGCTCTTCGCGGTCAACACGCCGGACAACCGCCTCGAGGTGTTCAGCATCACGGCGGGCAGCCTGACCCTCATCGATTCGATTCCGGTCGGCATGGAGCCGGTGGCGGTCGCCGCGCGCAGCGACACCGAAGTCTGGGTGGTGAACCACATGTCGGACAGTGTCAGCATCATCGACCTGTCCGCGACCCCGGCGAAGGTCGTGCGCACCCTGCTCGTGGGCGACGAGCCGCGCGACATCGTGTTCGCGGGCACGGGCGGCAACCGCGCCTTCATCAGCACCGCCCACCGCGGCCAGCAGCGCGCGCAGGGCGGCCTGGCGAACTCTCTCTTCTCGCCGCGCAATACCGCCGATCCCGAGCTGACGACCGAGGGCATCGGCCGCGCGGACGTCTGGGTATTCGACGCCACCGCGCTCGGCACGACGCTCGGCGGCACGCCGGTGAGTGTCCTCAGCTTCTTCGCGGACACGCCGCGCGCGCTCGCGACCGACGGCACGAACGTCTACCTGGCGGCGTTCCACTCGGGCAACCAGACCACGACGATCAACGAGCAGTCGGTCTGTGACGGCTTCCAGGTCAGCGGCGGCAGCAACTGCGGCCCCGGCGCGCCGGGCGGCGTACTCGGGCCGGCGACCAACTGCCGTCAGGACGACGCCGATCCGGCGTGCGAGCAGTCCGTGCAGGCGCCCGAGGTCGGCATCATCGTCAAGTTCAACGGGACGAACTGGGTGGACACGGGCGGCCGCAATTGGTCGTCGCTGGTCAACTTCAGCCTGCCCGACCACGACGTCTTCTCGTTCAACGCGAACACCCTGGCGGCGGTGAACACGTTCAACCACGTCGGCACCGTGCTCTTCAACATGGTCGTGAACCCGGCTTCGGGGCTCGTCTACGTGACCAACACCGAGCTCCGCAACGACCGGCGCTTCGAGGGTCCCGGCATCTCCGGCGGCTCGACGGTGCAGGGCCATCTCTCCGAGTCGCGCATCACGGTGCTGAACCCCGCCCTGGCGGAGAACGTTGCCGGGCAGGTCGATGCGCAGCACCTGAACAAGCACATCGACTACAGCCTGCTTCACACGACGACCGGCGTGAACCACGCGACGATCGACGGCTACAAGCCGCACAGCCTCGCGACGCCGATGCAGGCGGTCATCTCGAGCAACGGCCAGACGATCTACATGGCCGCGTTCGGCTCCGCGAAGATCGGCGTCTTCAGCCGCACCCAGATCGAGGACCCGAACTTCGAGACGAACTTCGACCCGACCACCGCGAGCGCGAACTACATCCCGACCGGCGGAGGCCCCTCGGGCCTCGTGCTCGACGAGGTCAACAACCGGCTCTACGTGATGACGCGCTTCGACAACTCGGTGCGCGTGATCAACCCGAGCACGAAGGCGACGGTCCAGGTGCGCGGGCTCGCAAACCCGGAGCCCGCGTCCGTCGTGACCGGCCGGCCTTTCCTCTACGACGCGGTCGCCACGTCGGGCAACGGCGAGGCGTCGTGCTCGTCGTGCCACATCTTCGGCGACTTCGACAGCCTGGCCTGGGATCTCGGCAACCCCGACGACGGCACGTCGCAGAACACGCAGCCCTCGGCCGTCGCGGCGCTGCCGCCCGCCACGACCTTCCACCCGATGAAGGGCCCCATGACCACGCAGACCCTGCGCGGCATGGCGACCCACGGCGGCATGCACTGGCGCGGCGATCGGGTGTCCGGGTTCTTCGGGACCGATCCCTGCAACCTGAACCCGAACACCACGGCGCCGTGCAACGAGGACTTCTCGTTCCGCAACTTCATCGTGGCGTTCGAGGGCCTGGTCGGAAAGCAGGGCACGATCACGCAGCCCCAGATGCAGCAGTTCTCGAACTTCATCCTCCAGGTGTTCGAGCCGCCGAATCCGATCCGTCCGCTGAACAACACGCTGACCGGATCGGCGCTCGCTGGCCAGGGGACTTTCAGCACCGGCAACACCGACGTGGTCGCCACCTGCGAGGGCTGCCACAACCTGAATCCCGCGCTCGGCTTCTTCGGCTCCGGCGGCGAACAGAGCTTCGAGGGCGAGCCGCAGAACGCGAAGGTTCCGCACTACCGGAACCTCTACGCGAAGGTCGGCATGTTCGGCTTGTCGGTGGTTCCGGGGAACACGGGCGAGCAGGTGCGCGGCTTCGGCTACCTGCACGACGGCAGCGTCGACACCCAGGCGCACTTCCACCAGGCGCCGGTGTTCAACCTCACGGCGCAGCAGGAGATCGATCTCGAGAACTTCGGCATGGCGTTCCCGACCGATCTCGCGCCGATCGTCGGCCAGCAGGTCACGTTGACCTCGACCAACGGCACCGCGGTGAACCCGCGCATCGACCTGCTGGAGACGCGCGCGGGCACGTCCTTCACCTCGCTCATGCTCGGGGGTGTGGTCACCGAGTGCGACGTGATCGCGAAGGGCACGGTCTCCGGCGTGGAGCGCGGCTGGCGGCGCGAGTCCGGCACGAACCAGACGAACATCATCTATCGCTCCGACATCAACACCACGACCACGGGCGCGGCTCTGCGCGCGCTCGTCGCCGCGAATGGACCCATCACCTACACCTGCGCGCCGCCGGGCTCGGGCCAGCGCATGGGCATCGACCGCGATCTCGACGCCGATCTCGACGGGCTGGACAACTGCCCGTCGGTCTCGAACCCGGATCAGGCCGATTCCAACAGCAACGGCATCGGCGACGCCTGTGAGGCGGGCGCCGACTCCGATGGCGACGGCGTGTCGGACGGCTCCGACAACTGCCCGCTCGTCATCAATCCGCTCCAGGAGGACTTCGACGGCGACACCCAGGGCGATGCCTGCGACACGGACGACGACAACGACGGCCTGCTCGACACGGTCGAGACGAACACGGGCGTCTACGTGTCGCCGACCGACACGGGCAGCAACCCGCTCGACGCCGACAGCGACGACGACGGCGTGATCGACGGCCAGGATCCGGATCCGAACAACCCGCTCATCCCGGGCGCGACGATCCCGCTGCTGCCGTTCTGGGGCACTCTGCTCCTGATCGGCGTCGTGCTCTTCCTCGCGGCGCGCATGCTCCGCAAGGGAGGCGGCGGACCGGCGTCGGCGTAGCTCTTCGGGAGCGGGCCTCCGCCGGAGGCCCGCTCCCGCGAGCGCGCTAGCATGCGCGCCCATCGTGGAGTCGCCCCGCTCGCCGACCCACTCCGATCGCTACGTCCTCGCGCTGACCCTCGGCGCTCTCGGCGTGGTGTTCGGCGACATCGGCACGAGTCCGCTGTACGCCCTGCGCGAGTGCTTCCACGGCGCCTACGGCGTGGAGCCGACCCGCGACAACGTGCTCGGCGTGCTCTCGCTGGTGCTGTGGTCGCTGATCCTGCTGATCGCCGTCAAGTACCAGCTCTTCGTGATGCGCGCGGACAACCGAGGCGAGGGCGGCATGCTCGCGCTCGTCGCGCTGACGTCGCCGCGCAGCGCGAAGACGGGCTGGCGTCTCGCGCTGATCGGCATCTTCGGCACCTCGCTCCTCTACGGCGACGGCATGATCACGCCGGCGATCTCCGTGCTCTCCGCGGTCGAGGGCCTCGGGGTCGAGACGCCCGCTCTCGGGCGCTTCGTCGTCCCGGCGACGCTCGGGATCCTGATCGCGCTCTTCTCGATCCAGCGCCACGGCACGGGACGCGTCGGCGCGCTCTTCGGGCCGATCGTGCTCGCCTGGTTCGTGGCGCTCTTCGCGCTCGGCATCTACGGCATCACGCTCGACCCCACGGTGCTCGGCGCCGTCGACCCGCGTCACGCGCTCGCCTTCTTCGAGGCGCACGGCTGGCATGCTTTCGTCGTACTCGCCGCGGTCTTCCTGGTCGTGACCGGCGGCGAGGCGCTCTACGCCGACATGGGACACTTCGGCCTGCGCCCGATCCGCCTGGCCTGGTTCGCCGTGGTGATGCCGAGCCTGGTCGTCCACTACTTCGGCCAGGGCGGCCTGCTGCTCTCCGACGCGGCGGCCGCCGAGCACCCCTTCTACCACCTGGCGCCCGGCTGGGCGCACTACCCGCTGGTCGCCCTGGCGACCGCGGCGGCCGTGATCGCCTCCCAGGCGATGATCTCCGGCGCCTTCTCGCTGACGCACCAGGCGATCCAGCTCGGCTTCTGCCCGCGCCTCGCCGTCAACCACACGTCCGCGCAGGAGAGCGGGCAGATCTACGTCGGCCCCGTCAACTGGATGCTGATGGTCTCGTCGTGCGCGCTCGTGGTGGGCTTCGGCTCGTCGGCCGCGATGGCCGCCGCGTACGGCACGGCCGTCGCGGCGAGCATGGTGCTGACGACGGTCCTGCTCACGGCGGTCGCGCGCCAGCGCTGGGGCTGGACCTTCGGCGCGCTCGCGTTCGGCGCCGTCTTCCTGCCGATCGACCTCGCCTTCCTCGGCTCGAACCTGCTGAAGCTGCTGCACGGCGGCTGGATCACCCTGGTCGTCGCCGGCTTCATCTTCACCTTGATGAGCACCTGGAAGCGCGGCCGCAGGGTGCTGCAATCGCGCCTCGAGGAGACGGCGCTGCCCGTCGACCTCTTCCTGCCCGACCTCGAGACCTCGAACCTGCCGCGCGCGTCGCACGCCGCGGTGTTCCTGACCGGCGATCCGCAGGGCACTCCGCACGCGCTGCTGCACAACATCAAGCACAACCAGGTCGTGCACGAGCAGACGATCTTCCTGACCGCGCGCACCGAGGAGGTGCCCTGGGTGCCGGCGGCAGAGCGCATGACGGTGAAGTCGCTCGGGCGCGGCTTCTACCGCATCGTCGCGCACTACGGCTTCATGGAGATCCCCGACGTGCCGGCGCTGCTGGGGCGCGTGTGCGCCGACCACGGCCTCGCGATCGATCTCCAGCGCACCAGCTACTTCCTCGGCCGCGAGAACCTGATCCCGTCCGGCACCTCGGGCATGGCGCGCTGGCGCGAGATGCTGTTCGCGCTCATGTCGCAGAACGCGCAGAGCGCGACGACGTATTTCCGCCTGCCGCCCAATCAGGTGGTCGAGCTCGGAGCCCAGGTCGAGCTCTAGCGGACGTTGATCGCGTACCTGCGCAGCGGTAGGTGCGACATCTCCGTCGTCTTCACCTCGACGATGTAGCGGCCCGGGCGCAGGAACGCGGAGTCGAACTCGAAGCGCACCTCGAGCCGGCCCTCGTCGAGGCTGCCCTTGCCCTCGACGGCCTGGCCATCCGGAGACAGCACGCGCACGGGGCGCGGCTCCTCCGTGCGCGACGCCTCGCCGAGCACGAGGTGCAGCACGACGGGCTTGCCCGGCACGAGCGTCGCCGAATCGATGGCCACCTCCCCGCTCGACTCGATGCGCACGTCGTCCGGCGACACGAGCGGCACGTTCGCGGCCGACGGCGTCGGCACGGCCGGAGGTGACGCCGCGGGGACGGGGGCCGGTCCGCTCCGCGGCCACAGCCACTCCGCCGCGACGAAGCCGACGACGGCCGCCACCAGCACGATCCCTGCGACGCGCGCGCCGCCCATGCCCGCTCCCCCCTCGAGATCCCGATCCTAGAAGCTGCCGGCCTCGTGCTCGAGCAGCTCCGCGAAGCGGCTCCGCAGCGCCTCGCGCCGGCTCGGGATGTGCTCGGGCGGGAACACCCCTTCGTAGCCCTCGTAATCGCGCAGCACCTGGCGCGCCACCGTGACCTTGTGCACCTCGGTCGGGCCGTCGGCGATGCCGAGCGCCGCCGCGCCCATCCACATGCCGGCGAGCGGCAGCTCGTTCGAGACGCCGAGCGCGCCGTGCAGGTGCATCGCGCGGTAGCAGACGTCGTGCAGCACCTTCGGCATCGCCACCTTCACCGCGGCGATGTCCTTTCGCACCTTGCGGTAGTCCTTCATGCGGTCGATGCGCCAGGCGGTGCGCAGCACCAGCAGGCGGAACTGCTCGATCTCGATCCACGAGTCGGCGATCGCCTCCTGCACCATCTGCTTCTCGGCGAGCACCTCGCCCTGCGTGCGGCGCGAGAGCGCGCGCCTGCACATCATGTCGAAGGCCTTGCGGATGGTGGCGACGGTCCGCATGGCGTGGTGGATGCGTCCGCCGCCGAGGCGCGTCTGCGCGATCACGAACGCGGAGCCCTCCTTGCCGAGCATGTGGTCGGCGGGCACGCGCACGCCCTCGTAGCGGATCCAGGCGTGGTGGCCCTCGCCCTGGCGATCGCCGATAAGTCCCACGTTGCGGAGGATGTTCACGCCGGGCGTCTCGCGCGGGACGATGAACATGCTCATGCCCTGGTAGGGCGAGACGTCGGGATTCGTCACCGCCATCACGATCAGGAACGAGGCGTAGCGGGCGTTGGACGAGAACCACTTCTCGCCGTCGATCACGTAGTGATCGCCATCGCGCACGGCGCGCGTCTTGAACATGGTGGGATCGGCGCCGGCGTGGGGCTCGGTCATCGAGTAGCAGGAGACGATCTCGCCCTCGAGGAGCGGCCGCAGGTAGCGACGCTGCTGTGCGTCGGTGCCGTAGTGCGCGAGGATCTCCGCGTTGCCGGAATCGGGCGCCTGGCAGCCGAAGATGCGCGGCGCGAAGCGCGAGCGGCCGAGGATCTCGTTCATCAGGGCGAGCTTCAGCTGGCCGAAGCCCTGGCCGCCGAGATCGGAGCCGAGATGGCAGGCCCAGAGCCCGCGCTCCTTCACCTTCTCCATCAGCGGGCGCGTCAGCGCGACCATCTTCTCGTCCGCGACGTCGTACGGGTCGCGCAGCACCAGGTCGAGCGGCTCGACCTGGTCGCGCACGAAGGCGTCCATCCAGTCGAGCTGCATCTGGAACTCGGGGTCGGTCTCGAAGTCCCAGGCCATGGCGATCCTCCGCCGCGTGTGCGCGCGCGTGGATCATCCCACCCCGCGCGCGGGCACGTCAACGAAGGCCGGCTACTTGCAGGTCTGGATCAGGCGCCAGTCGCCGAGCTCGTTCTGGGGCACCGCGTGCTCGCCGCTCGCGGTGACGACGCGCAGGCCGGCCGCGTCGGTCCACAGGCGGTCGCGCGTGCCGTCGCCGTCGTAGTCGCCGCAGCCGGCGAGCGATGCGCCGCTCGGAGCGGCCTCGGCCCAGCCCGAGAAGGGCGCCACCGCCTGGCTCACGCCCAGCGCATCCGGCGCGCCCTGCGACGCGACCTCGGCCGAGCCGTTGCCGTCGAGATCCGCGAAGGTCACGAACGCGGCGCCCTCCGGCAGAGTCACCGGCGATTCGGAAGCCAGCGCGCCGGCGGCGATGCGCCAGAGCACGAGGTTGCCGTCGCCGCCGCGCCAGAGGAGATCGGCGTTGCCATCCGCGTCGGCATCGCCGGCGCCGGCGACGCGCGCCTCGTACCAGGCGGGGGGCAGCGCGAGCACGTCGCCCGCGGCGAGCCACAGGGACGCCTCGAGACCCTGGACGACGACCGCATCCGCCGCGCCGTCGCCGTCGAAGTCGCCCGACGCCGCGAACTCGGCGCCGGACGGCAGCTGCGCCCAGGTCTCCAGCGCGAGCGCGCCGGGACCCGCAGCGAGTGCAGTGCCGTGCGCGAGCGCGAGCTCACCCTGCGACGCGAAGAGCAGGTCGGCCGCGCCGTCGCCGTCGAAATCGGCCACGGCCACGAGACGGTGATCGCCTTCCGGCAGCGAGTAGAGCCGCGCGCGCGTCAGGTCTGCGCTGGTCACGCGCACGAGGGCGCCGTCCTGCGACTGCCACACGAGATCGTCACCCGCGAGCGCGAACGGCGAGCCCGCATCGGGGTCGGCCGGGGTCTCGCCCGGCGTAGCCGGCGGCTCTTCCGTGGAGCCGGAACTGTCCTCGCCACCTGCAACGGGACCGCTGCCGCCGCCCGAGCCGGAGCCCTCGCCCGAGGACTCGCCGCCGCCGCTCGGGGTCGTGGTGTTGCCGAGGAAGACGAACTTGTCGGACGGCGACGACATCGGGCCGAGGTTGCCGTCGGAGTCCATGGCCGCGACGCGCACCTGGAAGACGTCGCCCGCCGCGCCCGTGATGCTGAACGTCGAGCCGGCGATCTGGTCGTCCTCGCTGTAGCCGCCGCCGTTGCGTGAGACCTGGACCTTGTAGCCGAACACGGGTCCGGAGGCGGCGGACCATGTGAGCGTCGCCGACGTCCCGAGTACGGGAATCGGATCCGGCTCCTGCGGCGGATTGTTGCTTCCGCCGCCGCCGCCGCCGCCACCGCCGATGCCGCCACCGCCGCCGAGCTCTCCGCCGTCACTTACACCGCTGCTGCAACCCCCGAGGATCAGCAGCAGGACCAGAGCGGCCAGGCAGATCAGGACACGTGAATGCTGGAATCGAGGCTTCGACACGAGACTCCACCGGCTTGGCGAGCCTGCGGTGTACTCCAGCCCGTGTCGCACCCCGGATCCGCATCCCGGAGCGCCCTGCCCAACATCTCGCCCGCGAGGGAAATTACGGCAGATGAAGCGGTTTCCACTGTGCGGACGATCACAAAATCGAGTCGCGACTCGAAACGCCGTCTCGGAATTTCGGTTCGCGACACCACTTGCACGTCGCCTGCGACGCGATTCGGCCCGGACCGGCCGGATTGGCGGCGTCGCGCCGTCCTATGACATGCTGGCCGCCCGACCCCCATCGCGCTGAACCGCGCGCTCGAGAGGAGAGCCACTGTGGAATTCGAGTACAGCGAGAAGACGAAGTACGCGCTCTCGAAGCTCGAGAAGTTCATGGGCGAGCACGTCTACCCGAACGAGGAGACCTATCACCGCCAGCACGAGAGCTTCGGCGCCGATCGATGGCGAATCCCCCCGATCGTGGAGGATCTGAAGCGGAAGGCGCGCGAGGCGGGGCTCTGGAATCTCTTCCTTCCCGAGAGCGAGCTCGGCGCCGGCTACACGAATCTCGAGTACGCACCTCTCTGCGAGGTGATGGGGCGGGTCGGCTTCGCGTCCGAGGTCTTCAACTGCGCGGCGCCCGATACCGGCAACATGGAGGTGCTCGTCCGCTACGGCAGCCAGGCGCAGAAGGAGCGTTGGCTCCAGCCCCTGTTGGACGGGAAGATCCGCTCCGCCTTCGCGATGACCGAGCCCGCGGTGGCCTCCTCGGACGCCACCAACATCAGCACCGAGATCCGGCGCGACGGCGACTCCTACGTCATCAACGGCCGCAAGTGGTGGACCTCGGGCATCCTCGATCCGCGCTGCGAGATCCTGATCGTGATGGGCAAGACCGACTTCTCGGCTCCGGCCCACGCGCAGCAGAGCATGATCCTGGTCCCGCGCGACACGCCGGGCGTGAAGGTCGAGCGGCACCTGCCGGTCTTCGGCTACGACGACGCCCCGCACGGCCACGGCGAGGTGCTCTTCGAGAACGTGCGCGTGCCCGCCAGCAACATCCTGCTCGGCGAGGGCCGCGGCTTCGAGATCGCGCAGGGGCGCCTCGGGCCGGGCCGCATCCACCACTGCATGCGCACGATCGGCGTCGCCGAGCGCGTGCTCGAGCGCATGTGCCAGCGCCTGATCACGCGGACCGCCTTCGGCAAGCGCATCTACGAACACTCGGTGTGGGAGGAGCGCATCGCGGACGCGCGCATCGACATCGAGTGCGCGCGGCTGCTCACCCTGAAGGCCGCGTACATGATGGACACGGTCGGCAACAAGGTCGCGCGCGCCGAGATCGCCATGATCAAGGTCAAGGCGCCGAACACGGCGCTGAAGATCATCGACGAGGCGATCCAGGCGTTCGGCGGCGCGGGCGTGACGGAGGACTTCGGCCTCGCGCGCGCTTATGCCTCGATGCGCACCCTGCGCCTGGCCGACGGCCCGGACGAGGTGCACCGCCGCACGATCGCGAAGATCGAGCTGAAGAGGCAGGCCGAGCGCGCGGGGCTCGACCTGAAGGCGGGCCGCCGCGCCTAGCGCGCAGTGAACCTCTACGCCCTCTTCCGGAGCCGCTTTCCCGCCGACCCCGCGGCGACGTTCCTCGAGCGCGAGGACGGGCCGCCGCTCACGTACGCGGAGCTCGATGCGGCGACCGCGCGCATGGCGGCCGAGCTGGCGGCGCGCGGCGTCGCGCGCGGCGACCGCGTCGCCGTGCAGGTCGAGAAGTCCGCGGAGGCCGTGCTCGTCTACCTGGCCTGCCTGCGCCGCGGCGCCATCTTCGTCCCGCTGAATCCGGCCTACACGGACGCCGAGACCGCGTACCTGCTGAGCGACGCCGAGCCGCGGCTCTTCGTCTGCGATCCCGCGCGGCAGCCGGCGCAGGGACCCGACGTCGCGACCCTCGACGCCGCGGGCCGCGGCAGCCTCGACGCCTGGCGCGAGCGCGCGCCCGACGCGGCCATCGCGGAGAGCGCGGGGTCCGACGTCGCCGCCATCCTCTACACGTCCGGCACCACCGGGCGCCCGAAGGGCGCGATGCTCACCCATCGCAACCTCGCCGCGAACGCCGAGGCGCTCGTCGCGCTGTGGCGCTTCGAGCGCGGCGACGCCCTCCTCCACGCGCTGCCGATCTTCCACGCGCACGGCCTCTTCGTGGCGCTCCACTGCGCGCTCCTCGCCGGCTGCCGCGTGATCTTCCTGGCGCGCTTCGACGCCGCGCGCGTCGCCGCGCTGCTGCCGCGCGCGACCGTCTTCATGGGCGTGCCGACGCACTATGCGCGCCTGCTCGGGCTCGCGGACTTCGGGCGCGAGGCCTGCCGCGGCATGCGCCTGTTCGTCTCCGGCTCGGCGCCGCTCACGGCGGCGGCGCACCGCGAGTTCGCCGAGCGCACGGGTCACGCGATCCTCGAGCGCTACGGCATGACCGAGACCGTGATGATCACGTCCAACACCTGGGAGGACCGGCACCCCGGCAAGGTCGGCTGGCCGCTGCCGGGCGTCGAGCTGCGCGTGGTCGACGACGCGCGCCGCGCGCTGCCGTCCGGCGAGACCGGCGCGCTCGAGGTGCGCGGTCCCTCCGTCTTCGCGGGCTACTGGCGCCTGCCCGAGAAGACCCGCGAGGACCTGCTGCCGGACGGCTTCTTCCGCACCGGCGATCTCGCCTGCATCGACGCAAACGGCTGCGTGACCCTGGTCGGGCGCGCGCGCGACCTCGTCATCAGCGGCGGGCTGAACGTCTACCCCGCCGAGGTCGAGCAGGCGCTCGACGCGCTGCCCGGCGTCGCGGAGTCCGCGGTCATCGGCGTCGCCCATCCGGACCTCGGCGAGGCGGTGACCGCGGTCGTCGCGCCCGACGGCAGCCGCGCGCTCGACGAGTCCGCGATCCGCGCCGCGCTCGGCGACCGGCTGGCGCGCTTCAAGCACCCGAAGCGGGTCTTCTTCGTCGACGCGCTGCCGCGCAACGCCATGGGCAAGGTGCAGAAGGCGCAGCTGCGCGAGCGCTTCGGCGACGTCTACGCGCCGCGCGCCGGCGTGCGAGAATGAGCGCCGCGCCCGCAAAGGAGACCCGGTGAAGTACGGCGTCGCGATCTTCCCGACGGACTACTCGATCCATCCGACGGCGCTCGGCACCGCGCTCGAGGAGCGCGGCTTCGAGTCGCTCTGGGTGGCCGAGCACTCGCACATCCCGGTGTCGCGCAGGACGCCGTGGCCCGGCGGCGGCGAGCTGCCGAAGATGTACTACGACGCCATGGATCCCTTCGTCACCCTGGCGCTCGCCGGCGCGGTGACGAAGCGGTTGAAGCTCGCCACGGGCATCTGCCTCGTCATCCAGCGCGACCCGATCCAGCTGGCCAAGGAGGTCGCGAGCCTCGACAGCGCGACGGGCGGCCGCTTCCTCTTCGGCGTCGGCGGCGGCTGGAACGAAGAGGAGATGAACAACCACGGCACGCAGCTCGCCGGACGCTGGAAGCTGCTGCGCGAGCGCATCGAGGCGATGAAGGCGATCTGGACGCAGAAGGAAGCCTCGTACCACGGCGAGCACGTGAGCTTCGATCCGATCTACGCCTGGCCGAAGCCGGCGCAGAAGCCGCATCCGCCGATCCACGTCGGCGGCGCGTACCCGGGCGGCATGCGCCGCGCGATCAAGTACGGCGACGGCTGGATCCCGATCCTCGGCCGCGGCGAGGACCCGACGAGCCTGGTCCCCAGCTTCCGCAAGGAGGCGGCCGCCGCCGGACGCGATCCCGATGCGCTCGAGGTCAGCATCTACGGCTGCCCGGCGCAGAAGGAGCTGGTGACCCGGCTCCGCGACGCCGGCGTCTCGCGCGTGGTCTTCTTCGTGCCCTCCGCGAAGGACGACGTCGTGCTGCCGGCGCTCGACAGCCAGGCCGAGCTCGCCGGCGCCGTCGGCTGATCGAAGCTTCCGCTGACAACGGAAAGCCCTGCGCCAAAAGGGGAAAAGCCGTTCTCCGCGGACCTCTCAGCAACCGGCATCAACGCGGCTAACCCGCTGAAATCATTCGAGCGGCGTACGGACGTCTCTCCGGCACGGCCCTTGCTCAGCAGAGCAGTGGGCTTCCTCTGGGAAGGGGAATGTGATGCGGAACCTGCGCTGGATTGCTGTCTACGCCGTCGTTCTGCTCTACACGGGACTCGCCGCCGGGGTCTCCTCGGCGGCTCCCGTGTCCCCAGTCTCCCTCCAGATCAACGTCGATGGAGTATTGGCGGGGACCTACGACGAGTCGCAGATCGGCTGCGGAGCCGGTTCCGGCCAGTCGTTCCACTGCACGGGCACCAGTCAGTTCGGCGGCCAGTACGGCATGAACATGACCTGGGACATGACGTTCGACGCCGACCCGGTCATCAACGGCATCACGGCCGTCACGAATCTCAGCGGCTCGCCGCAGCAGTTCACCCTGATCTTCACCCTGCCGACGACGGTCGCGCCCTCGAGCCTGATGGGTGGCGGCGTCCAGGGCGGCGTGACGGACAACACCGGTGACGGCGCGACGATCTCGGCGCCCACGGGCAGCGCGCTCTACACCGCGTTGATCGACAACATCCTGTCGCAGCAGACGATCTACGCGGATCCGTTCTCGTACAACGAGCCCAATGCGTTCCAGAACAGCAACTTCACGGCACAGAACTGGGGCACGCCGATTCCGAGCGCGCCCGGGCCCGCGGTCACGACGAACATCCGGATCCAGCTCGACTTCATCCTCACGGGCAACGACTCGGCGTCGCTGACGAGCAACTTCGTCGTCATCCCGGTCCCGGAGCCCGGCCCCGGTCTGCTGCTCGCGTTCGGCGTCGGCGTCCTCGCGCTGCGCCGCCGCTCTCGCTAGCCGAGCCCACTAAGCCAGCCAGGGCGCGAAGGCGCGCTCGAACGCGGCCTTGCCGCCGCGCTCCAGCACGTCGCCGTGCGACACGATCACGCGGTCGAAGTCCCAGGCGCGCATCGCCTCGAGCGACGCGCGCGCAGCAGGCGCATCGCCAGCCCGTCGCCCCACGGCGGCACCGCCGCGTCGTCGAGGACGCACGCGAAGCGCAGGTCGCGCCGCTTCTCGGCAAGGCCGGGGGCGCCGCAGAGCACCGCGTCCGGATACGCGGTGACGTAGTCGCCGAGATACAGGTGGTGGACCTTGCTCGGGCCGACGAGCCAGCGCACGCGCCCGAGGCGGCCGAGCGCCTCGCGCGTGGCGGCGTCGAGCGGCACCGGCGAGTGCAGCAGCAGGTCGCTGCCGAGCCGGACCACCGTCATGCGGCAGCCGATCTCCCCCACCATCAGGGGAAGCTTTCGGCTCGCGATCCACAGATCGGGCGCGAGCGGCTGGAGCGTCGCCTCGGGCATGGCGGCGCGCATCATCGTGCGGCGGCTTGCGCGCTTCAACCTCGACCTGCAACGGTTGTGCAACGGCAGCTCTCGAGGACGCGGCACGGCGGACCGCAAAGCCTGCGTGACCGCCGTCACCGAGGCGAGGTGGGTCAGGCGCCGACGACGGTCCGGAGGTGGAATCGCCGGGCGGTCCCGGGGAGGTCCGAGACGCACATGAGGGAGAGATCGCGGCGTCGGCTGCTCGCAGCCGTCCTTGCGCTCGCCCTCGGCTGCGGAGGCGGCGGCTCCGGCGACAGCGGCGGCGGCAGCGGGGCCACCGCGAACTTCTTCGACGTCGCGGGCGACATCCAGATCGCCTTCGGCTCGGCGATCGACAGCGACACCAACGACCCCGCTGCCTCGAGCGTGCCGAACAACACCCCCGCGACGGCCCAGCCGATCCCGAATCCGGTGACGCTCGGCGGCTACGTCAACGTCCCGATGCAAGGCGATTCCGGGCGCTCGTTCATCGCCGGCGACCCGATCGACGATTTCCGCGTCTCACTCGCGGAGGGGCAGACGGTGCGCCTCTTCATGGCGGGCGACGGCGTCGGCGACGACCTCGACCTCGCGCTGATCGACGCGAACGGCATCGAGGTCGCCAGCTCCGACACGAACACGGCGGCCGAGGCCGTCGTCGCGCCCGCGGCGGGCGAGTACGTGATCGAGGTCTCCGCCTTCTCGGGCGCCTCGAGCTACGTGCTGTCGATCGGCCAGGCGACCCAGGCCGCCGTCGCGCCGGCGGCGGAGTCCGTGCCCGGCGAGCTGATCGTCCGCTACCGCGAGGGCGGCAGCGCGATGCGCGCGCGCGACGCCGCTGGCGCAGACGCGAAGCGCCTCGGCCTCGCGCGCGTCGGCGGCGGCGTCAGCGGACCGCAGCTGCTCGCCGCGCAGGCGACGGAGCAGCTCGACCTCGCGCTCCAGAGCGTCGGCAAGGGACACCTCTCGGAGAGCGCGCGCGGCGCGGCGACGCGGACGGGACGCCGCGAGCGCGACGAAGCCATGCGGCGCGACACCCGCCGGCTCGCCAAGGCGTTGCGCCGGCGGGCCGACGTCGCGTCCGCGGATCCGAACTACGTGCGCCACGCGACCGCCGTGCCGACCGACGAGCTCTACCCGTTCCAGTGGCACTACCCGCTGATCTGGCTGCCGGAGGCCTGGGACCTCGTGGCGCCGGCGTCGGGCATCGTGGTGGCGGTGATCGACACGGGCGTGCTCGACGAGCACCCCGATCTCCAGGGCCAGCTCGTGATGGAGGACGGCCACGTGGGCGGCTACGACTTCATCCAGAGCACGGTGCGCTCGCGCGACGGCGACGGCTGCGACGCCGACCCGACCGACGTGGGCGACCGCGCGCTGCCGAACGGCGACAGCAGCTTCCACGGCACCCACGTGACGGGCACGATCGTGGCGAAGACGTCGCTGGCGCCGGGCGCCGGCAGCGCCGGCGTCGCCGGCGTCGCCTGGAACGCCAAGGTGATGCCGCTGCGCGTGCTCGGCGTCGGCGGCGGAACCGACTTCGACCTGATCCAGGCGCTGCGCTACGCCGCCGGCCTCTCGAACACCTGCGGCGCGCTGCCCGCCGCGCCGGCCGACGTGATCAACCTGAGCCTCGGCGGACCGCAGCCCTCGTCGACGGTCGACGCCGCCATCGCGCAGGTGCGCGCCGCGGGCCTCGTCGTCGTCGCGGCGGCCGGCAACGGCGGCGACGACCTGCCCTCGTATCCGGCCGCCTCGCCGGGCGTCATCTCGGTGTCGGCCGTCGACGCGCAGCGCAATCTCGCGCCCTACTCGAACTTCGGCCCGACCATCGACGTCGCGGCGCCGGGCGGCGATCTCTCGCGCGACCGCAACGGCGACGGCTTCGCCGACGGCGTGCTGAGCACGCTCTTCGACGAGGACACCGGCCAGTACAACTACGTCGGCTACCAGGGCACCTCGATGGCGGCGCCCCACGTGGCCGGCGTCATCGCGCTGATGCTCGGCGTGAACCCCGCGCTGACGCCGGCCGACATCGACAACCTGCTCGCCACCGGCGAGATGACCCGCGACATCGGCTCCTCGACCTTCTACGGGCGCGGCCTGATCGACGCCTTCAAGGCGGTCAGCGCGGCGATCCGCACGGAGGGCGGCGCCGCGCCGGGCCTGCCGCCGCGCCTCGTCGCGAACCCGGGCGCGGTGAACTTCGGCGCCTCGTCGACGCAGGTCAACCTGACCCTCTCGAACGCCGGCGGGCCCTCGCCGCCGCTCTCCGTCACCTCGTTCCAGGCGATCACCGACGACGGCGGCGCGTGGCTCTCGATCCAGCAGGGGAGCGTCGACGGGAGCGGTCTCGGCACCTACACCCTGCGCGTGACGCGCGCCGGTCTCGGCGACGGCATCTACACCGGAGCGGCGCGCTTCCACGCGAACACCGGCGATCTCGACGTCCCCGTCATCGTGCAGGTCGGCAACGCGGTCGCGACCACCGCCAACGCCGGTCACCACTACGTGCTGCTGGTGGACCCGGACACCGACCCGCCCGTGACGGCCTTCGCGGTGCAGGTCGAGCCGCAGAACGGCCGCTACCGCTATCGCTTCGTCGACGTCGACCCCGGCCGCTACTACATCTACGCCGGCACCGACGTCGACAACGACAATTTCCTGTGCGACCGCGGCGAGGCCTGCGGCAGCTATCCGACGCTCGAGCGCCCGCAGGTCGTCGAGGTGAACGAGAACATGGGCGGCCTCGACTTCCTGACCGGCTTCGGCCTGCGCATCGGCGCCACCGCCGTGCAGGCCGAGCACAGCGGGATCTCGCGCCTCGTGGGGGCGCCGGCGCAGCCGCCGGCCGAGGCATCGGCCGCGCGCTGACCCGCCTGCGCGGGCGCCCGGTATCATCGGCGCCCCGACGAGGACGACATCGATGCAGGGGCCCGCAGCGCGCGACCGCAGCGCGAGCGCGCTGCGCGGCGCGCTCGCCTGGGGAGTCGTCGCCGCGTGCTTCGGCGGGCTCGTCGCGGGGCTCGAGCCGAACCTGCTCGAGGAGGGCATCGTCGTGCACGCCGCCGAGCGGATGGCCGGCGGCGAGCACCTCTTCCGCGACATCGTGCTCTTCACGGCGCCGCTGCCCTACGAGCTGCTGGCGCTGATCTTCCGCGTCGTAGGCAGCGAGATCGCCGCGGCGCGCGTCGCGGTCGTCGCGCTGCAGGCGCTCGCGGCGGGGCTGCTCTTCGCCTGCGCGCGTCGGGCGGGCCTTCGCGCCGGCGCCCATGCGGTCGGCGCGGCCATGGCGGCCGCTCCGCCGCTGCTCGTGCCGCTGCTCTCGACCTTCTTCTACACGACGCTCGCCTGGTACTTCGCGGTGTGCGCGCTCGCGGCGGCGCTGCGCGGCACCCAGAGCCGCGCGTCCGCGCTCGCGGCGGGCGCGCTGGTCGGCGTGGTCGCGCTCTGCAAGCAACACACGGGCGTGATTCTCGCCGTCGCGTTCGTTCCCGGCCTGTGGCTCGGGACGCCCGCCGGCTCGCGGATCGCGCGGCTGCGCGACTACGCCGCCGGCGGCGCGATCATGGCGATCGCCACCCTCGCGCTCTACGCGCTGCGCGGCGACCTCGCCGCGCTCTGGCGCGCGCAGGTCGAGCTGCCGCTCGCGCTCTCGGGCATCCAGTCCTACGCCACGCGCTTCATGAATCTGTGGCCGCCGGGCGAGCTCGACCCCGTCTCGGCGGGGCAGTTCAGCCTCTACGCGCCGAGCCTCTACACCACGCTCTTCGGCTTCCGCGTCGCGCCGGGCATCGTCGTGATCAGCCAGCTCCTCTACGCCCTGCCCTTCTTCGCATTGGCCGCGACGCTCGTGCGCGCGCTGCCCGTCTTCCCGCGCGCGCACCCGCTGGTGTGGCTGCACGGGGCGCTGCTGCTGGCGATGACGGCGAACCTGTATCCGCGCCCCGACTGGGGACACCTGTATGTGGCGCTGCCGCCGGCGCTCGTGCAGCTCCTGCTGCTGCCGGCGTCCGCGGCGCCGCGCACGCACCCGCGCGAGCGGCCGCTGGCGAGCGCCTTCGCCGTCGGCCTCGCGGGGGCGCTGCTCCTCGGCTCGCTCTGGACGGCGCTCTCCCTGCGCAACATCTCGGGCGATCCGCAGCTCGGCCCGCGCGTCCCGCTGCGGCCCGTCTCGTACGCGAACCGCACGCCGGGGCTCCAGCGCGTGATGGACTGGCTGCTGCCGCGCGTCACTCCCGGCGAGCCGATCTTCGTGCCGCGCCAGGAACCGCTGCTCTACTTCGCGACGCGCACGAAGAATCCGACGCCCTTCCCCGGCGTGCTGCCCGGTCTGCGCGAGCTCCAGGAGCCGATCATCCTGCCCGCGCTCGACGGCGTGCGCTTCGTCGTCATGAGCGATCTCGACCAGCCCGCCCATACCTACTACCGCGACGAGCTGCCGGGCGTGCAGGCGTACCTCGAGCGTCACTTCCAGATCCCACACGACTTCCCGCTCGACGACTACACCTGGATCTTCGTGCTGGAGCGCGGACCCGATCTCGGCGAGGACGCGCTCGACCTGATCGCGCTGCGCCCCCAGGCGCGCGGCTTCGTGCGCGACGCCGACGGCGCGCTGCGCGAATCCTCCGAGCCGCTGCCGCGCCTCGGCTCGCGCCAGCTGATGCGCCCGCTCCCGATTCCCCTCGGCCCGCACGGCGGCGGCGTCGACTACGACCTCCTGATCCCGCCCGACGCCACCTTCCGGGGCGCCGTCGGCTACTGGGCGCTGGCGGCGGTCGACCACCAGTACCTGCACTCGCCCGGCGGTCGCGTCGTCGCGTCGATCGGGCGCGACGGGCAGTTCGAGGAGATCGCGGCGGTCGAGTACAACGATCGCTTCTGGCCGGCGCGCCAGTGGCTGCCCCTCCGCGCCGACCTCTCCCGCTTCGCAGGCCAGCGCGTGACCCTGCGGCTCGAGCTGCGCTCGGAGCAGGAGATCCTCCCCGAGCACCGCATGAGCTGGTGGGGAAGCCCGCGCATCACTGTCGACGGATCGCGCTAGCGTAGGCAGGTCCCAGAAGGAGCCCCGCATGCACGGTCCGCCGCGCGAGCCGCGCATCGCCATCATCGGCTCCGGCTTCTCGGGCCTCTGCCTCGGCATCCAGCTGCGCAAGGCCGGCATCCACTCCTTCACGATCTACGAGAAGGCGAGCGCGCTCGGCGGCACCTGGCGCGACAACACGTACCCGGGCGCCGCCTGCGACGTGCCGGCGATGGCCTACTGCTTCTCGTTCGAGCAGAAGAGCGACTGGTCGCGCAAGTGGGCGCCGCAGCCCGAGATCCTCGCCTACATGGAGCACTGCGCGCGCAAGTACGGCCTGCTCCCGCACCTGCGCTTCGATACCGAGATCACCGGCGCGGAGTTCGACGAGGACGCCGCGCTGTGGCGGCTGCGCACCGCCGCGGGCGAGACGCTCGAGGCCGAGGTGCTCGTCTCCGGCGTCGGCCAGCTGAACCGCCCGGCCTTCCCCGCGACCCTCGGGCTCGAGCGCTTCCGCGGGCAGAGCTTCCACTCGGCGCAGTGGGACCACGGCGTGCCGCTCGAGGGACGCAGGGTCGGCGTGATCGGGAACGCCGCCAGCGCCATCCAGTTCGTGCCGGAGATCGCGCCGAAGTGCGGCGAGCTCGTCGTCTTCCAGCGCAGCGCCAACTGGATGATGCCGCGCATGGACCGCGCCTACAGCGAGAGCGAGAAGCGGCGCTTCGCGCGTCACCCGTGGCTCGCGCGCCTCGTGCGCTGGTCCATCTGGGCGACCTTCGAGCTCCAGTGGCCGGTCTTCCGGCGCAACCGCTTCATGGCGAGCCGCTACGAGAAGGTCTCCACGGAGAAGATGCGCGAGATGGTCAGCGATCCGGCCCTTCGGCAGGCGCTCCTCCCGACCTATCCCATCGGCGGCAAGCGCATCCTCATCTCCGACGACTACTACGCCGCGCTCTGCCGCGAGAACGTCGAGCTGGTGACGGCCGGCATCGAGCGCGTCGAGGAGGACGGCGTCGTCGCGCGCGACGGCCGCCGCATCCCGCTCGACGTGCTGATCCTGGCCACCGGCTTCCAGACGACGGAGTTCCTGGCGCCGATGGATCTCACGGGGCTCTCCGGCCGGCGTCTCCGGGAGGAGTGGAAGGCCGGCGCGCGCGCCTATCTCGGCATGACGCTCTCCGGCTTCCCGAACTTCTTCATGATGTACGGGCCCAACACCAATCTCGGACACAACTCGATCATCTTCATGATCGAGTGCCAGACCCGCTACATCCTCGGCTGCATCCGGGCGCTGCGCGAGCGCGGGCTCGCCTGGCTGGACCTGCGCCGCGACGTGCTCGACGCCTTCGACGCGAAGATGCAGCGCGACCTCGCGCGCACGGTGTGGAACGACACGGATCACAGCTGGTACAAGGACGCGGCCGGCCGCATCACCAACAACTGGTCCGGCTCGACCCTCCGCTACTGGTGGAGCACGCGCTCCGTCGATCTCGGCGCCTACCGGCAGGTGGCGCGCGCGGCCTCCGCGGCGAAGCAGCCCGCGCGCGCGGCCTGATTCCGCCGCCCGTGTGAATCCGCCGAGCGACCGCGCCTTCGCCTGGTTCTCCCTCTGCATCGCCACCTGGTTCGCCGCCTGGGGCATCCAGCTGGTGATGTTCTCCTGGCTGATCGTCGGCCCGCTCGACGCCGGCGCGCAGTGGCTCGGCCTCGCGCAGACCTCGACGACCTTGCCCGCGCTCGCGCTGGTGCTCTTCGGCGGCGCCGCCGCCGACCGCGTCGACCCGCGCCGGCTGATAGCGGGCGTGCACGCGCTCGCGGTGCTTCCCGTGCTGGCGCTCGGCCTCGCCGTCGGCGCGGGCTGGCTCTCGCTCGCGGGACTCGGCGCCTACGGCGTCGCCATCGGAACGCTCTCGGCCTTCGGCATGCCCGCTCGCGACGCGCTGCTCTCGCGCGTGGCCGGCAGCGACCTGATGCGCGCCGTCACGACCCTCACCGCGGTGCAGTTCGGCGCGCAGTCGGCGGGCACCCTGGCCGCCGCCACCGCGCGCTGGTGGGGCCCGCTGCCGGTGCTCGCGCTCCAGGCGCTGCTGCTCTTGACCGGTGCGTTCGCGGTCCGGCGCATCGTGACGGGCAGCGCTCCCGCGCGCGCGCCGGGTCGCAGCTCCGCGCTGCGCGACATCGGCGACGGGCTCGCCGTGGTCGCCGCGTCGCCGAACCTGCGCACGCCGCTCACGATGGTGCTCGCGGTGAGCTTCCTGTTCATCGGACCCTTCAACGTCGCGATGCCGCTGCTCGTGCGCGACGTCTACGCCGGCGGCGCCTCCGAGATCGCGCTGGTCTTCACCTGCTTCCCGCTCGGCACCATCGCCGGCTCGCTGGTGCTGCGCGCGCGCGGGCTCCGGCGCAAGGGCCTCGCGGTGCTGACGTCGCTCGCGCTCTGCTGCGCCGCGATGGCCGCGATGGGTCTCGGCTTCCCGCTGCCCGTGCTGATGACGACGACCTTCGCCTGGGGGCTCGGCGGCGCGGTCTTCATCAACGCGAGCCGCACGCTCTACCAGGCCGCCGCGCCGACGGATCGGCGCGCGCGCGTGATGGCGGTCTACCAGCTGGCCTTCCTCGGCGGCGTGCCGCTCGGCTCGCTGGCGGGCGGGCTGGTCAGCGCCGCCGTCGGGCCGGAGCGCCTCCTGCTCGGCGCGTCCGCGTGCATGCTCGTCGTGGTGGCGGGCATCGGGCTCGGCACCGGGATGGCGCGGATGGAGTAAGCTGGCGCGCCGCACGCCGCAGGAGTCCCCCATGGCCGACCTGATGAACGAGAGCCGCAAGGCCTTCCACGAGCTGCTCGACTGCCTGCGCGAGATCGACGAGCGCTGGCTCGGGCCCGAGTGGAACCTCACCACCTCGGCCGACGTCGCCGAGGGCTTCCGCAACCTGATGCATCTCCTCCAGGGCGCGCTCGTCGGCCACTTCGAGGACGATCCGCTCCACCCGCGCTTCCGCCGCATCGTCACGCCGACGCGGAAGTTCATGGGCGACAACGCAGACGCGATCTACTACGACGCGCCGGTCGACGCGTCGCGCGTCTACCGCATCCGCGGGCGCATGGACGGCGCCGTCTACGTCTCGATCACCATCGAGGCCGGCGCGCAGGAAGGCCGCTTCGCCAGCAACACCGCCGGCGTGCTGAACGACTCGCAGTTCGACGTCGCGGCGGATGGCAGCTTCGAGCTGCGGATCGGCGGTCCGCCGCAGCCGCGCAACTGGATGGCGCTGGCGCCGGGCGCCGCGCGCATCACCACCCGGCACTACTTCGAGGAGGCGCGCAGCGCGGCCGCGGATCCGAAGCGCCACCTCGCGCTCGAGATCGAGACCGTGCCGGGCGTGGCTCCCGAGTTCCTCGCCGACGCGGGCGTCGCCGCCGGCATCCGCCGCGTCGCGAACTTCCTGCGCGGGCGCACGCTCGAGCAGCCGCCGATGGCTGGCCGCCCGCAGCCGCCCTTCGTCTCGATCGTGCCGAACCAGTTCCCGCAGCCGGTCAAGCCGGGGGATTTCGCGTTCGCGGCCGCCGACGCCGCCTACTCGATGGCGCCCTACCTGCTCGGCCCCGATCAGGCGCTCGAGATCCGCGGCCGCTGGCCCGTCTGCCGCTGCGCGAACGTGTCGCTCTGGAACCGGCACATGCAGACCTACGACTATGCGAACCGGCAGGTCTCGCGGAACCGCAAGCAGACGACGCTCGAGCCCGACGGCTCCTTCCGCATGATCCTCGCGCACCGCGATCCCGGCCTGCCGAACTGGATCGACACCGAAGGGCGTCCCTTCGGGCTGGTGTTCTGGCGCTTCATGCTGCCCGAGGGGCCGATCGAGACGCCGCGCGCGCGCGTGGTGCCCTTCGCGGAGCTCGCCCGGACGTCTGCGTGAGGCTACGCCACAGGCTGCGGGCGCAGCTGCCGGCGAAGCTCGTCGTCTGGCTCGGGCTCGCGCTCGGCATCTGCATCCCGTACTTCACCTTGCAGCGGCTGGCGCTCTTCCCGCGCCGCGCGGTGCCGGTGCTCGCGCTCGACCAGGCGATCGACTTCCAGCCGGGCTGGCTCTGGGCCTACCTCTCGGTCGGGCTGCTCGTGCCGCTGGCGCCGCTGCTCGCGACGCGCAGGAACGAGCTCGCGCGCTACGCGCGCGGCCTCGCGCTGCTGTGCCTCGCCTGCTTCGCCGCCTTCCTCTTCGTGCCGGTCGAGGGTCCGCGTCCCGCCGTCCCGCCCGATCACCGCGCGTACCAGCTGCTCGTCGCGTACGACCGCCCGGCGAATTCGTTGCCGTCGCTGCACGCGGGGCTCGCGCTCTACTCGCTGCTCTTCGCCTTGCGCGTGCTGCGGGGCGCGCTCGCGCCGGCCGCGCGCCGCGCGGTGACCGGCCTCGGCGCGCTCTGGGTCGGGCTGATCCTCTACTCGACCCTGGCGACGCGCCAGCACTGGGCGATCGACCTGCCCGCCGGCATGGCGCTCGCGTTCGCCGCCCACGCGCTGGCGTGGCGCAGCGCAGAGCCGGTCGTGCGGCGCGGCGAGATTTCCGTCGCCGCGCGCTCCAGCGAGATCTAGGAGCCGGCCCTGGGCTCGCCCGGCCGCAGCACCACGGCGAGCGTCCAGACGCCGAGCAGCGCCGCGAAGATCGAGAGGTACTGGCCGGGGGTCCAGTCGAAGTAGCGCGCCTCCGAGACGCGCAAGGAGTCGAGCGCGAAGCGCACGGGCCCATAGAGCGCGAAAAAGAGCCCGATGAAGAAGCCGTCGGGCCAGCGGCGGCGCCCGAGCAGGTAGAAGAGCGCGGCCAGCAGCGCGTCGTAGAGGAACTCGAGCAGGCCGAGGTCGAAGCGGCCGCCGTCGGGGAAGGCGACCGCCAGCCAGTGCTCCGACGAGATGCCCGGGTGGTCGTGCTGGAGCGCGCAGCCGAGCCGGCCGACCGC
This sequence comes from Myxococcota bacterium, assembly GCA_036274295.1. Lineage (GTDB taxonomy): Bacteria > Myxococcota_A > UBA9160 > UBA9160 > SMWR01 > DASUFZ01. The sequence goes on along the minus strand of DASUFZ010000343.1, from coordinate 17,569 downwards.
CAGGGTGAAGGGCAGCGCGTAGAGCAGGCAGTCGACGAAGCGCAGCATGTCGGCACGCGACATCGATTTCGCGCGCATCACCAGGTACAGGCCGAGGAGTCCGCCGAGCATGCCGCCGAACGACGAGATGCCGCCCCAGATGCGGAAGATCTCCAGGGGATCCTCGGCGAGACGCTCCGGGGTGTAGGCGATCACGTCGAAGAGGCGCGCGCCGATCAGCCCGAGCACGATCGCCCACACCAGCAGCGACGACGCCGTGCGCCGGTCGATGCCCTGCTTCGGCGCGCGCTGCATCGTCACGGCGTACTGGACGACGACGGCGGCGCCGGTCAGCACGACGAACGAGTCGAGCCGGTAGAAGCCGAGATCGAGGACGGGATGCTCGACGTAGGGCAGCAACGCCGCGTGTCCTCCGAGAGGCGCCGACGATAGCTGCTAGCGCCTGCCAGGAAACGCGAGCGCCCCGGCCGGAAGCCGGGGCGCTGCGATTCACGAGACCCGAGTCGGTCCTACGCCTCCTTGCGGAGCTTCCGGCGGTGCCACACCAGCAGGCCCGGCAGCACCAGCAGCAGCTCGGGGCCGAAGCCGCAGGGCGGATTCGACACCAGGCCCGGCGTGCACGAGAGCGTCTCGTCGCTGTCGGTCATGCCCTCGAGCAGCCAGTCGTTGTTCAGGTAGGCGTAGTTGTTCTTCAGGTTGCCGTTGTTCTTCCCGCAGTCCTCGAGGCTGTTCATCGACGGGTCGTTGCACCAGAGGTCGAACGTCGACTCGCCGAGCTTGGCCTCGGTGACCGGGTTCAGGATCTCGAAGGTCGGGTACGAGGAGCCGAAGCCCGAGACCTCGATCGACTGGCCCGGGGCCACGTTGTCGAAGCTCGCGAGCAGCGGGCTCACGTTCTCGTTGCCCTTCCAGACGCGCACGTCGACCGTCTGCGAGCCGTTCCAGGTCAAGGTCAGGGCGCTGATCGGCTCGGAGCAGGAGAACGAGCCCGGCGGAGGCGCCGTCACGTTCACCGTGAGCGTGTCGGTGCCCGGCGTGCAGATGTCGCCGCCGACGTCGCCCGTCGCGGTCGCGACGTTCGTCGTCGTGCCGAACAGGGTCGCGTCCTTGGTGAAGGTGACGGACTGGCCCGCCGGGATCGACGCGCCGCTCGCGATCACGCCGAGCTGATCGTCGTCCACCTCGACGTTGTCGACCGTCTCGTCGTTCGGGTTGGTCACCGTGTACTGGTACTGGACGTTGCCGCCGAGGCTGATCGCGCCGTCGTCCTCGCGGTTCATGCCGAACACCACGAAGGAGCCGAAGCGGTCGCCGAGGCTGAGCGGCTTCCAGCACGAGGTCTTGATCTGGATGTTCTGGGTGCCTCCGGCGCCCGTCACGCTGAAGTTCGTGATGCCCGGCAGGTCGCCGTTGTTCGTGGCGCTGATCGTCACCAGGTCCCCGAACTCGATCAGATCGTTCGGATCGGCCGAGAGATACGCGCCCGGCGTCACCGTCACCGGATCGCCCGGGTCGGCCACGCCGGAGCAGGTGCCGTAGCCGCCCTGCGGGTTGCTGACGCTGCAGCCGAGGCCGAGGTAGTCGCCGATGTACACGAGCGTGATGTCGCGCATGTCGCTCGTGCAGTGCGGGCCCGGCGGCGCCAGCGGCACCTCGCACGACTCGGCCGGCGGGATCGGCTCGCCGAGCGAGAGGTGCGTGCCGTTCTTCGTGGTCCACTCGACCAGCTTGAAGCTGCCGAACTCGTCGCCGAGCGCGAGCGGCTTGGAGCAGGAGACGTGGAACTCCACGGTCTGCCGCACGCCGCTGCCGTCGGTGATGAGCAGCTTCTGGTTCGGGAAGAGGCCGCCGCTCTGCAACGTCGAGCTGACGCGCACGCGGTCGCCATCGTTGATGCCGCTCGCCGGCGTCACCTGGTGCGCGTAGCCGAACTTGCCGGCGTAGACGACGCCGACATTCGTCGCGCCCGTGGCGTCGCCCGAGCACTTCGCCTCACCGAGCTGCGGGTTCGCCAGGGGCACCTGGCACGCCTGGCCCTGGTACTCGAGCACCATGTCGACGAGCTTCGCGTCGCAGGGCGTGCCTTCCGGATCGCCTTCCGTCGCGCAGACGGGCGGCGGCGGCGGCGCGTTGCAATCGACGTCGCCGCCGAGGGTGCTCTTGATGCCGACCACCTTGTAGGCGCCGAGCTGGTCACCGCACTGGAGAGCGCGCGTGCACGAGGTGTCGAGCTTCAGGTACTGGCGCCGCCACCAGGAGTCGTAGGTCTTGAGCTTCGTGACCCAGCCGAACTGACCGCTGCTGGTCGTCAGGGTGACGACGTCGCCGTAATCGAGGCCGCTGGTCTGCGACGCCAGCACGCCCGGCGAGAGGATGGCGAGATTCGCGTCCTCGCCGATGCGGCGGCTGCCGTTGCAGCGGAGCTCACCGCCCTGGTTGTTGTTGCAGCCGGCGCAGTTGTCGCCCGTGTACTCGAGATCGAGGCGCTCGAGGATGCCGTCGCAGGAGTCGAGATCCGGGAGCACGGGCTGCGTCACGCAGCAGGTCTTGTTGATCTCGAGGTCGCACGCCACCGGATTCACGAGAATCGCGACCGAGGGCCCGCTGACCAGCTTCTTCTGGATCTTCGCGGTGGCCGCCGTCTGGCCGCAGTTGGAGGTCAGGTGGTTGTTCAGGGTGAGCGTCGCCTTGGTGGCGAGCGGCACCGCCGAGAGTACGTCGACCGTGATGCTGCCCGACCAGAGATTCGTGCCGAAGTTCGTCGGCAGGGCGAAGCTCGACTGCGGGGTGAAGGTGCCCGTGAAGGGGATGACGACGGGGGTGATCGGCCCGCTCGTCGTCTCGGTCACCGTCAGGGTGCCGCTGAGCGCCGCCGACGCGTTGGTCGCCGCGGTGCCGAACGGTGGGAAGCGCGTGAGCGTCACGTCGCCGTTCTCGACGAGCATCACGTTCTCGATGTGACCGCCCGGATGCGCGGAGATCTCGGTCGTGAGCTCGGAGGTGGTGACGTCGCTGCTGATGCCGCTGCAGGTGGACGTGAAGTTCGAGGGCGAGAACGCGAGCTGGTTGCCCCCGCCGACCAGGGTGGGAGCGTCCCAGAGCGGCTCGACATCGCCGGCGGAGAGCGTCGTCTCCGAGACCTGGAGGAAGTCGACGCTGCTGCCGAGGAAGTCGCCGTGGTTGACGGTGGCGAACGCAGAGGTCGAGGCCAGAAGCAGGACAAGGACCGAGACGCCCTGAGGGAGGACGTTGCGCACGGAAAGCTCCTTACCAGCGGAAACCAGCGCAGCGTTCGGGCAGCTTCGTCCTTCGGCGCCCTTCTCTCTCCTGCTCCGCTGGCTCCCGTCTTACGCGAACGCCGAGTTCCTACGCCCGGCGGCCGCGTGCTCGCAGAGTCATGGCCACGAGACCGACGCACAGGAGTGCGGCGGTGCCGGGCTCGGGGATGACATCGATGATGATCGTCGGGCCGGTGACGGCCTTCTTCTGGATCTTCGCGGAGTTCGAAGCGAACTCGCTGTACGCGTAGAGATCGTTGTCGAGCGCCAGCTCGACCTTCGTCGCATTCCCGGAGATGCCGGCGAGGGCGAGGGCGGCGGCGATGTCGACGGAGAGCTGCCCGGACCAGAGCGTCGTGCCGCCGTTCGTGTTCCGGTCGAGGCCGGTCGTGCCGAGCGTGCCCGGCGTGAAGCTGCCGTTCTGGAGACCGCCGGCGTTGAAGCCGATCGTCAGCGGCGTGATCGGCAGGCCGTTCACCTCGAGCACGCGCACGAAGCCGGCGAGCGATGCGAACACGCCCGTGCCGGAGCTTGCCGCTCCGAGCAGCGTCGCGTCACCGAACTCGGTCAGGTTCAGCTGGTCGATCGTGAACAGCGGCGTCGCCGTGATGACCGTCTGGAACAGACCGAGCGCCGAATCATTGCCACCGGCACCCGAGGCCTGCGCGACGTAGTTCGACGGCGAGAACAGCAGCGAGTTGCCCGACACCGTGGGGGCATCGAACAGCGCGGTCGGAGACCCGTCGCCGTTCGTCTCCTGCATCCAGCCGTTCGGATTCGCGATCGAGACGTAGCTCGGAGACCCGCCGAACGTGACGTTCGTGCCGACGAGGTCGGCGTACGGGATCGAGTTCGTCGCGGCGAAGGCTTGCGAGGCGGCAAGCACCGCGATCGAGCACAGCGCGACAGCAGCGCAGAACTTCCGCATACAGTTCCCCTTCCCTGAGCGACCGCAGCCAGAACGGCCACGACCTTCCCATACTCAGCGCGTTCCAGTCAAGCAAGAATCACGCCCATACCAGCATCCATCCTCATGAACTGTAAGACTTCGAATCTGCTTGGAATTTCTGCTTGCTGGGGATTGCCCACTCGGCTCGAAGTGGAACCTCTTTTCCGCTCCGATGGAAATCCTGTGGAGTGGCGCTGGGACACGTGGCGGCTTTCCGGCCTTCTGCCAAATTCGGCCACGGTGCGCCGAACGGGCGCTCGGACGGGAGGGTGACCGGTCTGCCGCGGCTGCTCTGCGTGCTCGAGACGGCCTGGGACCGCGTGCAGCTCGCCATGTGCCGCGATGCCTGGGAGGGCCGCGTCGAGCTCGCCTTCCCCGAGCCGTCCGACGCCGACTGCCCCGCCGATTTCGACGCGCTGGCCTTCATCGAGCGCGCCGTCGCGGGCGGGCTCGGCGCGATCGACGGCGTCTTCTCCGCCAGCGACTACCCCGGCGCGACCGTGGCGGCCGCGATCGCGACCCGCCTCTCGCTCGCCGGCTCGCGGCCGGAGCACGTGCTGCGCGCGTCGCACAAGTACTACGCGCGCCGCTCACAGCGCGAGGTCGCGCCCGAGGCCGTGCCGCGTTTCGCCCTGCTGCGGCCGGGCGGGCGCGCGCGCGTGCCCTTCCCCTTCCCGGTGTTCGTGAAGCCGGTGAAGGGCTCCTACTCCGTGCTGGCGCGCCGCATGAACGCGCAGAGCGAGCTCGACGACTTCCTCGCGTCGCCCGAGGTGCGCGAGTTCACCAACGACTACCTCGCCATCTTCAACCGCCTCGTCGCGGCCTTCACGCGCTTCGAGTACGACGGCCGCTGGCTCCTCGTGGAGGAGGTCCTGCGCGGGCGCCTCGTCACCGTCGAGGGCTACGTGTGCGCCGGAGAGATCTTCCCGCTCGGCATCGTCGATTCGGTGCTGCATCCGCAGGGGAGCTTCGCGCGCTTCGACTACCCGTCGTCGTTGCGCGCGGAGGTGCAGGCGCGCATGCACGCGATCGCACGCCGCGTGATCGAGCACCTCGAGCTCGACTGGACCCTCTGGAACATCGAGATGATCTGGGACGCGGCGAGCGACCGCATCGCGATCGTCGAGGTGAATCCGCGCATCTGCGGCCAGTTCGCCGACCTCTACCAGAAGGTCGACGGCGCGAACGGCTACGCGGTGGCGCTCTCGCTCGCGTCGGGCGAGCAGCCGAAGATCGCGCGCGGCGCCGGGCGCTACCGGCTGGCGTCGAGCTACCCGCTGCGCGTCTTCGCGCCCGCGCGCGTGGCGCGGGCGCCTTCGCCGGACGACGTCGCCGCGGCGGCGGCGCTGCACGCGCAGACGCTCGTCTGGACCGAGTGCGCCGCGGGCGACGCGCTGGCGGAGTTCGCGGCCGGCGAGGACGGCGCGAGCTTCCGCTACGCCGTCGTGAACCTCGGCGCCGACACCGCCGAGGAGCGGGAAGCGCGCTTCGCGGAGGTGCGCGCGCGCCTCGGCTACGCCTTCGAGCCCCTCGCGTAGAGCGCGCCCGCTCCGAGCATCGAGACGAGCAGCGCCGCTCCCCAGAGCGGCAGTGACGGCACCTCGTTCACGGCTCGCGGACCGCGGATGCGGTGGATGGTGCCCGGATAGATGCTGACCACGTAGACATTCCCGTCGGGGCCCATCTCGAGGTCGGTCGTCGCGAACCCGGTGCCGATGCGGAGCGCCTGCAGCTCCGTCCAGTTGTCGACGACGAGATCCGCGAGACCGGGCACGCCCGCGACGTCGAAGCCCGTGCGCGTCGCGTCGAGCGGCAGCTTGTGGAGGTACGAGTAGTTCACGTCGCCGACGATCGCGGCGTCGTCGTACGCGGCCCCGAGCGAGCTGCCGTGCGGAAACACGATCGCGGTCGGGGCGATCGTGCTGAGCCACGAGAATTCAGGATCGCTGTAGGTGATCCCCGCGCCGGGCATATGGAAGAGATCGCCCACGCCGACCGAGCTACGCGCGTCCGGTCCCTGCAAGCCCCTCCAGCCGCTGTTCAGACCCGGGGCGACGAAGTTCACCTCGTCGTAGTCGTTGAGGCCGTTCTCGGTGTCCCACAGCGCGCCGGTGACGGGATCGAGCGCCAGGCCGAAGCTGTTGCGGACGCCGTACGCGTAGTAGCGAGCGACCTTGGTGACGCAGGTCTGGCCGCCCGGGCAGTCACTGTTCTGCGTGCAGGTCGTCGTGGTCGTGGCGGAGCAGTACGGCGCGAATGGGTTGCCCGGCGCGGGCGTGCCGTCCTGGCGCACGCGCAGGATCACGCCGGAATCGTCGGGCAGGGGACCGGACGGGATGTTCTGGAGCTGGCCGTTGCCGTTCAGATCGCCGATCACGGCGTAGAGCAGCGAGCCGTCGCCGACGCCCGGCGATTCGCCCGGCGGTCCCAGCAGGATCACGCCGCCGAGGTGGACGTTGCTCGACACGGAGGGCAGGTCGAGCACGAGGACGGGATTGGTGAGCGTGCCGCTGCCGGGATTCCAGTCGTAGCGGTAGACGCGATTGCCGAGCGTCGCGCCGTTCGGAACCACCGACTCGGTGAAGTAGAGGAACACGTGCGGCGGCGAGCTCGTGTCGACCGCGATGCCGAGCGCGCCGCGCTCTTCCTCGCTGTTGACGGTCAAGGTCAGGACGGGTGTGGGCGTCAGCACACCGCCGGTGACCCGCCGTACGTTGCCGCCCTTCTCGAGCACCAGGATGTCGTCCGGCCCCACGAAGGCCATCGTGGTGGGCGCCGAGAGGCCGTCCGTCACGAGCTCCAGGGTGAGCGAGGGATCGTCGAGCTCCTGCGAGGGTGCGGCGGCGGGCAGGCCGAGCGCCAGCACGAGAAGCGATGCGAATCGGTGTAGGTGCTTCATGCGGTTCTCCCGTCTTCGAGCCATGTAGCAGGGCCGTCGGCGCGCGCGCCCGTTTCCGTGCCGACCCGGTGAACGCGGCTAATCTCCTCCGCCGATGTCTTCTTCGAGTCGTGTCGCGCGCATAGCCTGCTGGGTTGCCGTCGCGACGATCGGCGCCGGCGCGCTCGCGCTGATCGCGAGCAACCGCGGCGAGCCGCTCTCGAGCGCCTGGTTCCTGGTCGCGGCGCTGTGCGTCTACGCGATCGGCTACCGCTTCTACTCGAGCTTCCTGGCGGCGCGCGCCTTCGCCCTCGACGCCGAGCGCGCGACGCCGGCCGTGCGGCACGACGACGGCAGGGACTTCGTCCCGACGAACCGCTGGGTGGTCTTCGGCCATCACTTCGCCGCGATCGCGGGCCCCGGCCCGCTGGTCGGTCCGATCCTCGCGGCGCAGTTCGGCTTCCTGCCGGGCACGCTCTACATCCTGGCCGGCGTCGTCCTCGGCGGCGCGGTCCAGGACATGACGATCCTGATCGCGTCGGTCCGCCGCGACGGCAAATCGCTCGGCCAGATGGTGCGCGACGAGATCGGACCGGTCGGCGGCGCCGCGGCGCTGGCCGGCGTGCTCGCCATCATGGTCATCCTGATCGGCGTGCTCGGGCTCGTCGTGGTGAACGCCATGTACGGCAGCCCGTGGGCGACGGCGACCGTCACCGCCACGATCCCGATCGCGCTCGTCATGGGCTTCTACATGATGCGCGTGCGCCCGGGACGCGTGCTCGAGGCGAGCCTCGGCGGTGTCGCCCTGGTGCTGCTCGCGGTCTGGGCCGGGCGCTTCGTCGGCGAGAGCGAGTGGCTGCGCCCCTTCTTCGACCTCGACAAGAAGACGCTCGCGCTGGCGCTCGTCGGCTACGGCTTCGTCGCCAGCGTGCTGCCCGTCTGGCTGCTGCTGGCGCCGCGCGACTACCTCTCGGCCTTCGTGAAGCTCGGCACGGTGGCGCTGCTGGCGGTCGGGCTCGTCATCGCGCATCCGCCCGTCGCGCTGCCCGCGCTGACCCGCTTCGTCGACGGCTCGGGCCCCGTCTTCGCGGGGCCCGTCTTTCCGTTCGCCTTCATCACCATCGCCTGCGGCGCCATCTCCGGCTTCCACTCGCTGATCGCGAGCGGCACGACGCCGAAGCTCCTCGAGCGCGAGACCGACGCGCGCATGATCGGCTACGGCGCGATGCTGATGGAGTCGTTCGTCGCGATCATGGCGCTGCTCTCGGCCGCCGTGATGGAGCCCGGCACCTACTTCGCGATCAACGCGCCGCCCGGCGTCATCGGCACGACGCTCGACGAGGCGGCGGCGGCCATTCGAGGCTGGGGCTTCGCGTTCGAGCCGGCCGCCTTCGCGGAGCTGACCCGCCAGATCGGCGAGCACTCGCTGCTCTCGCGCACGGGCGGCGCGCCGAGCCTCGCCGTCGGCATGGCGGAGATCTTCTCCTCGGTGCTCGGCGGCTCCGCCGTGAAGGCGCTCTGGTACCACTTCGCGATCATGTTCGAGGCGCTCTTCATCCTCACCACGCTCGACGCCGGCACGCGCGTCGGCCGCTTCATGGTGCAGGACCTGCTCGGGCGCATTCACCCGCGCCTCGGCGACACGCGCTCGCTGCCGGCGAATCTCCTCGCGTCGGGCCTGATCGTCGCGGCCTGGGGCTACTTCCTCTACCAGGGCGTCGTCGATCCGCTCGGCGGCATCAACTCCCTGTGGCCGCTCTTCGGCATCGCGAACCAGCTGCTCGCGGCGACGGCGCTGGCGCTCGCCACGACCATCCTGGTGAAGTCGGAGCGCCCGGTCTTCGCGTTCGCGCCGGCGCTGCCGCTCGCCTGGCTCCTCTCCGTCACGATGAGCGCAGGCTGGCTCAAGATCTTCGACCCCGACCGCCGCGTCGGCTTCCTCGCGCAGGCGGATCATCTGGCCGCGCAGCTCGCCTCGGGCGCGATCGCGGCGGACAAGATCCGCGAGACGCAGACCCTGATCTTCAATGCGCGCCTCGACGCCGGACTGTGTGCGCTCTTCATGACCCTGGTGGCGCTGGTGGTGCTGGACGCCGCGCGCGTCTGGTGGCAGACCCTGCGCCCCTCCGCGCCGCGCCTCGAGCCGGTGACGGGGAGCGCGCGATGAGGGCGACCCTCGCGCGCATGAGCAGTGCGCTGCGCGCGTTCGCGCGCGGATTCCTGGGCCTCTCCACGCCGTCGCCGCAGGAGCCGCGCGCGCTCCACCGGCACTTCGACGAGAAGGCTCGCGGCCGCACTCCTTGTTGTTGAGAGCATGAAAAAGCTGGGCGAAGCGCGCCGCAGGCGCGCGGGTCGCCGCAAGCAGCGGCGAAGACCCGCGTGGCTCTACCTCCCACACCGCTGCGCGCAGCGAGGCGAAGCCGAGCGGAGCACTAATAGGCGCGTTGCCCCCACACGTAGCCGACGGGCCCCGCCGCCTGCGTCGCGACGTCCGCGAAGCCCGCGCGCTGTAGCTCGCGCGCCAGCGGCGCGAGCGGGACGACGTGCAGGGCGAGCCGGCGGCGCAGCCAGCCGCGCCAGCCGTCCGAGCCCTCGCCGCTCTCGGCGAAGCCGCTGCCCGCGAAGCGCGCGCCCGGCGCCGCGACGCGGGCCATCTCCGCGAACGCGCGCTCGAGATCCGGCAGCTGATGCAATCCCCCGGAGCAGTTGACCTTCGCGAAGGCGCCGTCGCGCACGGGCAGCGCGAGGGCGTCGCCGCGCACGAGCAGCACGTTCGTGAGCCCCGCCCGCGCGACCCGGCGCGCCGCGCGCGCGAGCATCGACGCCGCGATGTCGAGCCCCACGACCAGGCCCTGCGGGCCGACCCGCCGCGCCAGCTCCACCGTGAAGTTTCCGTGGCCGCAGGCCACGTCGAGCACGGCGTCGCCCGACACCAGATCGAGACGATCGGCGACGGCCTGCGCCTCCTCCGGGAAGCGCTGCATGCCGACGACCGGAGCGAGCGCGTCGCGCGTGCGGTCGTAGAACCAGGCGGTGAAGCGCGTGTCGAGCATGCGCTGCGTCGGCGTCGGCGCGAAGCGCGCGCCGAGCAGGTCGAGCACGCCGTTCTCGTCCAGCAGCCGCTCGGGCGCAGCCTGCGCCTCCGTTGGCAGCTTCAGCAGCGGCAGCGCGCGCCGCAGTGCGGAGCTCGGAGTGGGCGTCATCGGATCCTCCCTGGCGCGCGGTCTCTCGTGGGACAGAATCTCGCGACGGGCCCCCGGGCCCGCACCTCGCATTCCGATGGCGACACCCCGAAGCGCACGACGCGCCGCAAGTCCGCGCAAACGCCCCGTTCAGGAGCGCTCGCGCGAGACCGTGCGCGCGATCCTCGAGGCCGCGGCTCGCATCTTCGAGGAGGTCGGCGTGGAGGCGGCCACCACGGATCGCATCGCCGCGCGCGCGGGCATCTCGGTCGGGTCGCTCTACCAGTACTTCCCGAACAAGGCCGCCATCCTGGTCGCGCTGGCGCACTGCCACCTGCTCGAGGCCGCGAGCGCGCTCGCGCCGGGGCTCGAAGCGCTCGACGCCGATCCCCCGCTCGACGCCGCGCTGCTGCCGCTCGTCCGTGCAACGGTCGAGCTGCACTCGGTCCGCTCGCGCCTGCACGCGCTGCTCTTCAGCGAGACGCTCCCCGATCCGGCGCTGTGGCAGACGATCCGCGCCGCGCGCGACGCCGCCTGCGCGCGCGTCGCGCGCTACCTGGCCGCATGTCCCGAGGTGCAGGTGGCCGATCCCGCGCTCGCCGCGCGTCTCGCCTTCGACGCCCTGATGGCGCTCGCCCACGGCTTCGCGCTCGACCCCACGGCCGGCGGCACTCCCGAGCAGCGCGCACAGGAAATCGCGACGGCCGTGCGCCGGTACCTGACGGGGTCGCGTTAGGCGGGCGCGACATGCGCGCCGAATCAGAGTAGAGTGGGCCGGCGCCGCGCCTCCGAGGTCCTCTCCGTTGATCGAGATCCGAGACGTCTCGCGCATCTATCAGCGCGGGGCGGACGAGATCCACGCGCTCGAGCACGTGAGCCTGCACATCGCACGCGGGCGCTTCGTGGCGCTGATGGGTCCCTCCGGCTCCGGCAAGAGCACCCTGCTGAACCTCGTCGCAGGGCTCGACCGCCCGAGCTCCGGCGACGTCCAGGTGGCGGGCCAGCGCCTGAACGACCTCTCGGAGGACGAGCTCGCGCGCTTCCGCGCGCGCCACGTCGGCTTCGTCTTCCAGTTCTTCAACCTGATCCCCGTGCTCGACGCGCGCGCGAACGTCGAGCTGCCGCTGCTGCTGACGAAGCTGCCGAAGGCCGACCGCCTCTCGCGCGCGGACACGGCGCTGCGCGTGGTCGGCCTCGGCGAGCGCAGCCACCACAAGCCGGCCGAGCTCTCCGGCGGCGAGCAGCAGCGCGTCGCGATCGCGCGCGCGATCGTCAGCGACCCGGAGATCGTCGTGGCCGACGAGCCGACCGGCGATCTCGACGCCAAGAACGCCATCGAGATCCTGGGCCTGCTGCGCGATCTCTGCCGCGAGTTCGACAAGACGGTCGTGATGGTCACGCACGATCCGCGCGGCGAGCGCTTCGTCGACGAGATCCACCACCTCGACAAGGGCGTGCTGCGCGATTCGGTGGCCGGAGGAGGCGGCGCATGAAGTACCTCCCCTTCATCTGGCGTCAGCTGACGCGCAACAAGATCCGCACCGCGCTGACGGCCGGCGCCATCGCGCTCGCCGTCGCGCTCGTGTGCCTGCTGCTGACCATGCCGGCCGGCATGGACAACATGCTGAAGAAGCTCGCGTCCAACACGCGGCTGGTCGTCGTCAACGAGGGCGGCCTCGTCTACGGCCTGCCCTACTCCTACCTCCAGAAGATCCGCGCCATGCCCGGCGTGGTGGAGGCCGCGAGCTGGACCTGGTACGGCGGCGCCCACGATCTCGACAAGGGCGTCGAGTTCCCGAACTTCGCGGTCGATCCCGAGGCGATCGGTGTCGTCTTCGAGGACTACAACATCACGCCCGACGCGCTCGAGGCCTTCCGGCGCACGCGCAACGGCGCGATCGTCGGGCGCGGCACGCTCCGCACGATGAACTGGAAGATCGGCGACGAGGTGGCGCTGAAGGGCACGGCCTGGCCGGTGGATCTCACCTTCAAGATCGTCGGCGAGATCCCGAACGACCGCGCGCCGCACTTCTGGTTCCAGCGCGAGTACCTCGACCAGGCGCTGCGCGCCGCGGGCCGCAACGGGCTCCAGACGATGGGCATCGCGTGGGTGCGCGTCGACGAAGCCTCGCGCGTGGACTCGCTCCTGCGCGAGATCGACGACACCTTCCGCAACAGCGAGTCGCAGACCGCGTCCGAGACCGAGCAGAGCTACTTCAAGAACTTCTTCTCGATGCTGCAAGGTCTGATCACCGTCATCCTGCTGGTGACCGGCCTCGTCGCGCTCTGCATCGTCTTCATCGCCGCCAACACCGCGAGCATGTCGGTGCGCGAACGCTTCGGCGAGATCGCCGTGCTGAAGGCGGTCGGCTTCAGCCGGCGCCTCATCTTCGGGACGCTGCTCGCCGAGGCCGTGCTGCTCTCCACGCTCGGCGGCGCAGCCGGCGCGCTGGTCTCGTTCGGCATCACGCAGCTGCTGCGCGGCGCGTCGGGCTGGAATCCCTCGCTCGGGCCGCTCGGCGGCTTCGTCGTCAGCCAGGCGATCGCCGTGCAGGGGCTCTTCCTGGCGCTCTTCGTCGGCATGATCTCCGGCGTCGTGCCGGCCTTCGGCGCCGCGCGGCGCGGCGTCGCCGAGACCTTGCGCGAGGTCTTCTAGTGCCCCTGCCGCTGCGCTACCCGCTCGGCAACCTCGTTGCCCGCCGCGCGCGCACCCTGCTGACGGTGTCGGTGATCGCGCTCGTCGTCGTCGCGACGACGCTCTTCGGGAGCCTGGTCTCGAGCCTCAAACGCACGCTGGTGTCGACCGGCGACCCGCGCAACCTGATCGTGCTGCGCAAGGGCTCCACCAACGACGGCTCGAGCATCCTGCCGCTCGAGGCCTATCAATCGGTGCGCTTCTTCGAGGGCGTAGCGCGCGACGCCGCGGGCGAGCCGCTGGCCTCGCCCGAGCTGGTCGTGCAGCCGTTCTTCCACACCGAGAGCGGCGGCCGCGAGAACGTGCTCGTGCGCGGCGTCGAGAAGATCGCGCTGGCCGTGCACGACGACGTGAAGATCGTCGAGGGCCGCATGTTCGAGCCCTCGAAGCACGAGGCGATCGTCGGGCGCGGCGCGTCCGGGCGCTACATCGGCGCGAAGCTCGGCGACACCCTGAAGTTCGGGCGCGGGAGCTGGAGCGTCGTCGGCGTCTTCGAGAGCGCTGGCTCGTCGTTCGAGAGCGAGGTGTGGGTGGATGCGCGCGAGCTGGCGGCCGACGCGAAGCGGCCCCTGCCCTATTCGGGCCTGCGCCTGCGCGCGGCGGACGGCGCCGACATGGACGCGCTGATCCGGCGCATCGACGGCGATTCGCGCTGGGCGCTCGAGGCATCGCGCGAGAGCGAGTACTACGCGAAGCAGTCCGAGTCCGCGAACTCGCTCTACCTGATCGTCTTCGGCCTCGCGATCCTCGCCGGCATCGGCGCGACGTTCGGCGCCACCAACACGCTCTACGCCGCGGTGCAGTCGCGCCGCGCCGAGATCGGCACCCTGCGCGCGCTCGGCTTCTCGAAGGCCTCGATCCTGTTCTCGTTCCTGGTCGAGTCGATCTGCGTCGCCGCGGCGGGCCTGCTGGTGGGCGCAGCCGTGGCAGCGGTGCTCGGGCACATCGTCTCGAGCATGCTCGGCGGCATCGGCTTCGGGTCGAGTACCTTCAGCACCAGCGTCATCGAGCTGCGCGTCGGCGCGGGCGACCTGGTGGCAGCCGCGGTGCTCGCGGCCCTGATCGGGGTCTTCGGCGGACTCGCCCCCGCGCTGCGCGCCGCGCGGCTGCGGCCGATCGAGGCGTTGCGGAAGGCATGAGCATGGCAGAGGAAAAGCGCGCGTCGCGCGAGGAGCTGTCGCGGCTGCGCATCGACCGCGACGCGGTCGCCTTGCGCGAGGCGCCGGCCTGGCGCGGCTACCTGCTGACGGGCGGCATCGCCGTCGCGTTCCTGCTCGTCGCCTTCATCGGCTGGAAGCTCACGCTCGGGCGCAGCACGCAGGTGCGCGTCGCCTTCGCCGAGCGGACCGCCGCCGGCGCGGCCACCGCCGGCGCCGTGCTGACCGGCTCGGGCTACGTCGTGACGGGCGAGCGCTACGTGTCGCTCGGCGTGCGCGTGCCCTCGCGCATCGAGCGCTACCTCGTCGAGGAGGGCCAGCGCGTCGAGCAGGGTCAGGTGCTCGTGCAGCTCGACCCGCGCCAGTACGACGCCGCGCTCGCCCAGGCGAAGGCGAACCTCGTGCGCGCGCGCGCCGATCTCGAGCTCTCGCGCAAGGAGCTCGCGCGCTCGAAGGAGCTGGTCCGGCGCGGCGTGCAGTCCGAGGCGGACCTCGACGTGAAGCAGAACCAGCTCAACGTCGCCGAGGCGACGGTCGCGCAGCTCGTGGCGGCCGTCGACCGCGCCAAGGTCGACCTCGACGACACCGTCATCCGCGCGCCGACGTCGGGAATCATCCTCGAGAAGTTCAAGGAAGTGGGCGAGATCGCGGTGCCGGGCGGCTTCGCCGGCTCCGGCGAGCTGATCCGCATGGCGAACCTCGAGGACCTGCGCGCCGAGCTCGATGTGAACGAGTCGGATCTCGCGCGCGTGAAGATGGGGCAGCCCGCCGAGGTGCAGCCCGACGCCTACGCCGATCGCCGTTACAAGGCGCGCGTCGTGAAGCTCTACCCGCAGATCAACCGGCAGAAGGGCACGCTCAAGGTCGAGGTCGGCATCGAGGACGCGGACGAGTGGCTACGACCCGACATGAGCGTGCGCGTCACCTTCCTCCAGGAGCTCGAGCCGGCGGCCGACGGCGCCGAGCCCGCGCAGGTGCTCGCGCCGCGCGAGGCGATCCGCAAGGAAGGCGGCGCGAGCTACGCGTGGGTCGTCACCGAGGGGCGTCTGCGCAAGCAGCCCGTCGAGACCGCCGGCGAGCGCGGCGCGAACGCCGTCGTCGCGAAGGGCCTGTCGGGCGGCGAAGCGCTCGTGCTCGGTCCCGGCGAAGGCCTCTCCGAGGGGCAGCGGGTCGAGGTGATGAAGGCGGGGAGCTGAGCTCCCGCCAGCGCGTCATTCCTTCAGCACCGTCGCGTCGTCCGCGTGCTCGCCGGCTGCGACCGCCTCGATCTCGCGCTCCGCCTCCTCCTCGCCGAGCCACGCGTCGATCAGGTTGTGGACGAGGTAGAGCAGCGGCGTGATGGCGATCGCGACGAAGATCTTGAAGAGGTACCCGCTCGAGGCGCTGTTCAGAAAGGTGGGGAAGTCGATGCCCTGGCGGCCGAGGCGCCACGGCAGGTAGAGGCCGACGAACTGCACCACGAAGGTGTCGATCAGCTGCGAGACGACGGTCGAGCCTGTCGCGCGCAGCCACAGGAAGCGGTGGCCTGTCTGGCGGCGTATCAGCCAGAAGACGGTGACGTCGAGGAGCTGCGCCAGCAGGAAGGCCGCGATCGAGCCGACGATGATCCACTGCGATTGCAGGAACACGCGCGAGAAGGAGGCGTCGTCGACGGGCGAGAAGTCGGCGGCCGGCACGAGCTGCGTGAGCGACAGCGCGACGAACGCGTAGCCGATGATCGCGGCCGCGAGGAACGAGAGCTGACGCACGCCGCGCCGGCCGAAGTACTCGTTCACGATGTCGGTGAAGATGAAGACGACGGGCCAGAGCACGATGCCGACGGAGAGCGTGAACACCGCCCACGGCGTCGGCACCTGGAAGAGCTTCCCGCCGATCAGCTCCGCCAGCAGCGCGTTGCCGAGGAAGACGCCCGCCAGGACGAGGAAGAGGAGCTGGCGCCGCTCGGCCGGCCCGCGCGTGACGCCGTTCACCGCACCTGTCTGAAGCAGGTACGCACCTCGCCGAGGAAGAGCTCGGGCTGCTCGAAGGCGGCGAAGTGGCCGCCCTTCGAAAGCTCGTTCCAGTGGATCAGCTTCGTGAAGCGCTTCTCCGCCCAGCGCCGCGACGCGCGGAAGATCTCCTTCGGGAAGATCGAGGCGCCGGTCGGAACCGGTACTTCCGACATGTTGGGCTTCCCGAACGACTCCCAGTAGAGCCGCGCCGACGACGCCGCGTTGCGCGGCAGCCAGTAGAGCATGATGTTGTCGAGCAGCTCGTCGCGCGTGAGCACGTTCTCGGGGTGGCCGTTGCTGTCGGTCCACGACCAGAACTTCTCGAGGATCCACGCGGCCTGGCCGGCGGGCGAGTCCGTCAGCCCATAGCCGACCGTCTGCGGGCGCGTGCTCTGCTGCTTCGAGTAGCCGGAATCCTGGTCGCCGTAGTGCTGCATGCCGGCGAGCGCCGACTTCTCGCGCTCCGTGAGATCGCCCATCGTCGCCGGATCCGGCGGCGCGATCACCATGTTGAGGTGGATGGCGGCGCAGTGCTCGCGGTCCTGGAGGCCCGTCGCCGTCGTGACCATCGCGCCCCAGTCGCCGCCCTGGGCGACGTAGCGCGCATAGCCGAGGCGCGACATCAGCTCCGCGTGCGCGCGCCCGATGCGCTCGACGTTCCAGCCGGGGCGCGTCGGCTTGTCGGAGAAGCCGTAGCCCGGGAGCGACGGGCACACGACGTGGAAGGCGTCGCGCGCGTCGCCGCCGTGCGCCGGCGGATCGGTCAGCGGGCCGATCACCTTCTGGAACTCGACGATCGAGCCCGGCCAGCCGTGCGTCAGCACGAGCGGCAGCGCGTGAGGAAACGGCGAGCGCGCGTGCACGAAGTGGATGCCGAGCCCGTCGATCTGCGTCTTCCACTGCGGGAAGCGGTTCAGCAGGCGCTCGCGCGCGCGCCAGTCGTACTTCTCCGCCCAGTACGCGCAGACCTCCTGCACGTAGGCGAGCGGGATGCCCTGGCTCCAGTCGTCGACCACCTCGCGCTCGGGCCAGCGCGTGGCGCGCAGGCGGCGCTGCAGATCGTCGAGCGCCTCGTCGCTCGCCGCGATGCGGAACGCTTCGATCGGCTGGCTCGCCATGGGCGTCTCCGACTACTGACCCGACTGGATGTCGATCAGCTCCACTTCGAAGTTCAAGGTCGCGTTCGGCGGGATGCGGGGCGGCGCGCCGCGCTCGCCGTAGGCCGTCTGCGGCGAGCAGACGAGCTTCGCCTTGCCGCCGACCTTCATCTTCTGGAGGCCCTGCGTCCAGCAGGGGATCACGCGGTTCAGCGGGAAGCGCGCCGGCTCGCCGCGCTGCACGCTGCTGTCGAACACCTGGCCGTCGGGGAAGGTGCCGTGGTAGTGCACGACCACGACGTCGGTCGGCTTCGGGCTCGGGCCCGTGCCCTCGACGATCGT
>DASUFZ010000342.1:0-53264 GCA_036274295.1 Myxococcota bacterium | reverse complement strand
TCTGCTGAACGGCGACGACATCCCGCGCACCACCGAGATCATCCTGTCCTTCGACGACCAGTACGACGAGTTCTCGCGCAAGCTTCAGCAGCTGTCGAAGGAGTGGGAGGCGAGCGGCCTGCGCGAGGGGCAGCGCTAGCCGCGCAGTCGGGTCCGCAGGTCGATCGCGAGTCCGGCCAGCACCGCGGACACGCCCTGGTGCTCGCGGCGCAGAGCCGGCGCGCCGCCCGGCGCGAGCGCGTCCGCGAGCGGACCGCGCGCCCACGGGAAGAGCGTGTCCGGCAGCGCGGCCGGATCGAACCAGGCCACGCGCGTCGTCTCCGCGCTCGGGCGCGGAGCGCCGCCGACGGCGCGGCAGCGGTAGATGCGCGCGCGGTGCGGGCGGAATCCCGTGCGCGCGTACTCCGCGACGCAGGCCTCCACCTCCACCGCGACGCCGGTCTCCTCGCGCACCTCGCGCGCGACCGCCGCCTCGCCGCTCTCACCCGGACGCGCCTCGCCGCCCGGCAGCTCGAAGCCGCGCAGCTCGGCGCGCTCGGCCAGCAGCACGCCGGCGGGGCCGAGCACCACGGCCTGGTGCACGACGAGCTCGCTCCGCTCGCTGACGCGCGGCGCGACGAGGCCCCACCAGGCGATCCTGGCGTAGGACGGCAGCGCACCGAGGAGATCGAGCGCCCTACTCAATGATCTTGTTGAGCGGATACTCGACGATGCCGCGGGCGCCGGCCTCGCGCAGGCGCGGCAGCAGCTCGGTGGCCGTGCGCTCCTCGATCACGGTGTTGATCGCGACCCAGCGCGAATCCGCGAGCTCGGAGATCGTCGGCGTGCCGAGCGCGGGCAGGATCTCGACGACGGCGTCGAGGTGCGCACGCGGCACGTTCATCATCAGCCCGACGCGGTCGGCCGCGTGGATGGCGCCGCGCAGCAGCAGCGCGATGCGCTCGAGCTTCTGGCGCGTCCACGCGTCCGCGCACGACTTGCGGTTGCCGATCAGGCGCGGCGTGCTCTCGAGCACGACGTCGAGGATGCGCAGCTGGTTCGCGCGCAGCGACGAGCCCGTCTCGGTGACGTCGACGATCGCGTCGGCGAGCAGCGGCGGCTTCACCTCCGTCGCGCCCCAGGAGAACTCCACCTGCGCGCCCACGCCGTGCTTGCGCAGGTACGCGCGCGTCAGGTTCACGATCTCGGTGGCGATGCGCTTGCCGTGGAGATCCTTCGGACTCTTGATCTTCGAGTCTTCCTTGACCGCCACCACCCAACGCACGGGGTTGTAGTTCGGCCAGGGCGCCACCAGATCGGCCAGCTGCTTGACCTTGGCGCGGTTCTCGAGCGTCCAGTCGATGCCCGTGATGCCGGCGTCGAGCACGCCCTGCTGGACGTAGCGCGCCATCTCCTGCGCGCGGATCAGCACGCACTCGATCTCGGGATCGTCGATCTTCGGGTAGTACGAGCGATCGGCGATGCGCAGGTCGTAGCCCGCGCGCTTGAAGAGCATCTCGGTGGTGTTCTGCAGGTTGCCCTTCGGCAACCCGAGCCGCACCCGTCTGGCGCTGCGCGCAGCCATCATCCCCTCGCCCGGCCAGGAAAGGGCGCCGAGCCTACCGGGGCGCGAGTTCGGACGCCAGACGATCGCGCAGCGGCGCGAGCTCTTCGAAGGCCGGACCGCGCGTGTAGCGCGTCTCGCGACGGCCCTTGGCGTTCTCCTCCGCGGGCGCCCGCTCGAGGATGCCGCGGTGCTCGAGCCAGTCGATCGCCGTCCCGAAGGCGACGGGGTTGCTGGCCTCCTCGAGGCCGACCTCGCCGACGAGCTCGGCGCGCTCGAAGTGATCGCGCGCGGAGCGCACCAGCTCCTTGCTCGACACCGTGCCCTCGAGCGCGTGCGCCGCCGAGAAGGCCGCGAAGTACGACTCGCAGAGCGGGCGCGTGAGCTCCGCCAGGAAGCGCAGCTCGGGCATGCCCTTCGCCGTCGGACGCCAGGTCTCGCCGTCGCGGAAGATCCAGCCGCAGCGCGCGAAGTGGTCGACGAAGGCCGGCACGTGGGCGGCCAGCACCTCGCCGCGGTTCACGAAGAGCTCGCGCCCGAAGAGACCGAGCCAGAGCGCGAGATCCTCCTGCAGGCGCTCCGCGCCGCCCCCGCGCAGCAGCGAGCGGGCCAGGAAGCTCGGCGCCGCCAGGAAGTGCAGCACCGAGTTCCGGTAGAGGTCGAGCGCGCGCCGCTTGCCGGGCTCGAAGTAGAGGATCTCGCCGCGCGGATCCTCCGCGCGGGCGATCAGGTCCATGCGCAGGAGCGCCGCGATCGAGTCGCCGAAGTCGCCGACGTCGCGCGAGAGCTCGGGGGTGAGGCGCACGTCCATCAGGCGCAGCAGGTCGACGATCTGCTGCATGCGGCGCACGAGCTCGCCGCGGAACAGGCCGCGGTGTCGCTCGCCGAGCAGCGCGCAGCACGCGACGGCCGTGGCCGTCGCGGCCATCGCCCAGTTGATGCGCTCGACGATGCGCGTGCCGATCTGCTCGACGAACGCGCGGCGCTCCGCGGCGATCTCCGGCGTCTCGGGCCCCTTCCAGCGCTCGAGGTTCGGGCCGAGCGCCTCGCCGAGCGAGATCGGCTCGCCGAAGTTCACGAACACGCTGCCGAAGCGGCGCGACAGGAACTTCCGCGCGCGCACGAGGCCGAGCATGCTCTCCTTCTGCTTCGCCTCGCCCTCGAGCTCGCCGACCATCGCGCCCTCTTCCACCAGGCGCTCGTAGGAGATGGCGATCGGCACGAAGAAGAGATCGCGCCGTCCGCTGGCGAGGAAGGCCTCGAGGTTCCACGAGAGCATGCCGAGGCGCGGCGCCAGCGAGCGGCCGGTGCGCGAGCGCCCGCCCTCGATGAAGAACTCCTGCGTGAAGCCCTCGCGGATCAGGTGCGCGACGTAGGCGCGGAACACCGACTTGTAGAGCGGATCGTCGAAGGAGGTGCGCAGGAAGAAGGCGCCCGCGCGGCGCCACAGGTAGCCGAACGGCCCGAAGCCCATGTTCTCGCGCGCCGCGATGTGCGGCGGGATCAGGTGCTGGCCGTAGAACATCAGCGAGAGGATGATGAAGTCGAAGTACGAGCGATGGCTCGGCACCAGCACGACGGGATGCTGGCGCGCGTACTCGGCCACCTTCTCGATGCCGCTCTGCTCGATCTCGACGAAGAGGCGGTTCGTCACCGCGCCGACCACCCAGTCGAGCAGCGCGAGGAAGGTCGAGTTCATGTTGGCGGCGATCTCGCCGAACATCTCCTCGGCCTCGGCGCGCGCCTGCTCCGGCGAGGAGCCGCTCTCCTGCGCGCGCGCGCGGATCGCCGCGCGCACCGGCGTCTGGCGCAGCACCATCTGCTGGACGCGGTGGCGCGGCTGGAGCACCGGCCCTTCGACGACGCGCTCCTCGCGGTAGAGCGCCGAGAGCACGCGCCGGCGCAGCCACGGCGCCACCAGCCCGAGGCCCTCGTTCTCGCGCGCGCTCGCCTCGGCGCGCACGTCGATCGAGTCGAGCACCTTCACGTGCAGGCCGCGGTAGGTCGTGAGGAACGAGGCCACCTTCGCCACGTCGGAGGGGCGGGTCGGCGCGCCGTACGAGAGGTTGAGGAAGCGGCGCGGCGCGCGCGGCCCCTTGCGCCAGAAGAGCGCCAGCGGGACGAGGTGGACGGTTCGTTCGGCCTGCTCCGCCGCCCGCACGACCTCGGAGAAGAGGTCGCGCTCGAGCTTTGCGTGTGCGACGGCGCTGCGGCGCCCGCGCAGCTGCGCGCGCAGGGAGGCCGTGCGCAGGAACAGGAAGAAGGAGCCGCCGCCGAGGGTCAGTGCGCGCGCGTACTCGCGCGTCCGCACGAGCTCGATGTCCTGGGGCACGCCGCGCGGTCGGCGCCACAGGATGCGCAGCGCCTCGAAGAACGGCCGGTAGTACCAGAAGCGGATGCCGTTGGCGAAGCTCGAGAGGCGCAGGCCCTCGCGCAGGAAGAGCACGTTGAACAGGAAGTAGTCGAGCCGGCTCGCGTAGCGCATCACGTACACCACGCTGCCCTGCGCTTCGAGCTCGCGCAGGCGCGCGACGGTGGCGTCGTCGAGATCGAAGTGGCCGAAGAAGCGCCGCGCGAAGAAGCGGAAGAAGACGTTGAAGCGCTCGGCCATGGCCGAGAGCTGGTCCACCTTCGCGGGCCGCGCGTCCTGCGGCAGCTCTGCCGGCGACGGCGGCGCGAATCTGGCGCGCTGCGCGTCGCGCGGATGCGCGGGCGTCTCCGCCATGGACGCAGAGCTTAACCGGCGATCGAGGATCTGCGAGCTGCGTCTAGTCCTTCAGCAGAATGCCGCCGGGCTTCATCTGCGCGGCGATCTCCTGGGCCGTCCACAGGCCGCCTGCGTCCCGCTTGCTCACGCCCTCGGCCGTGACCATGCGCATCTCGGCGATCTTCCCGCCGCCGACGAAGTACGTCTTGCCGGTGTACTCCTTCGCGAGGTCGCTCGCGAGGTACACCACGAGCGGCGAGACCAGCTTCGGGTCCATGCGCGCCTTCAGGGCCTCGTCGCCGCTGCCCATGCCGGGCAGATCCTCGGTGAGACGCGTCAGCGCCACCGGCGCGAGGATGAAGACGCGGACGCCGTACTTCTGGCCCTCGATCGAGAGGCAGCGCGAGAAGCCCCAGATGCCGGCCTTGGCGGCGCCGTAGTTGCACTGGCCGAAGTTGCCGTTGAGGCCCGAGGTGGACGACGTGTTGATGATCACGCCGCCCTGCGCCGCGTCCTTCATGTGCTTGTACACCGCCCAGCTGACGCAGTAGGTCCCCTTGAGGTGGACCTTCACGACGATGTCCCACAGGTCTTCGGTGGTGTTGGCGAAGGACTTGTCGCGCAGGATGCCCGCGTTGTTGACCAGGATGTCGACGCGCTCGAACGCCTTCAGCGCGCCCTTCAGAATGGCCTCGCCGCCCGCGACGGTGGAGACGTCGTCGTAGTTCGCGGCCGCCTCGCCGCCCGCCTTCTTGATCTCCTCGACGACCTTGTCCGCCATCGAATGGCCGGCGCCGGTGCCGTCGCGCGAGCCGCCGAGATCGTTGACGAGCACCGAGGCGCCCTCGCGCGCGAGGGCGAGCGCGTGCTCGCGGCCGAGTCCGCCGCCTGCGCCCGTGACGATCGCAACCTTGCCTTCGAGCAGACCCATTGGGGGGTTCCTCCGCAGCGCACACTAACGGAGTGCGGAGCAGAGGATCAAGAGGGCCGCGCTAGTCGAAGAGAATCGTGCGCAGGCGCGCGAAGGGCTTGAAGCCGAGGCCCTCGTAGAGGGCGCGCGCGGCGTCGTTGCCGTCGACGACGGAGAGCTGCACGTGCTCCGCGCCGCTCTCGAAGGCCTCGCGGCAGAGCGCCGAGGTGCCCGCGGCGGCGTAGCCGCGGCGGCGCGCGCGCGGCCACGTGTAGACGCCCTGGAGGAGCCAGCCCTGCGGGCGGCGCACGTCGGCGTAGCCGACGAAGACCACGCGCCCGCCCGCCTCGACGACCCGCGCGCGTGGCACGCGTCCCTGCACCCAGCGCCGGAAGCTGCGCGCGTCGCCGTAGAAGGGATCGGGGCGCCCCTCCTCGCGCAGGCTCTCGCGCGCCGCGAAGACGAGATCCTCGAGATCGCTCGCGCCCGCGCCGCGGATCGTCGCGCCGCGCGGCACACCCGCGAGGCGCGCGGCGTCGGCGCAGAGCGCGTAGGCCGTCTCCAGGCGGTCGACGACCGCGTGGCGGCTTCGCCGTCGCGAGAGCAGCGACCACAGGAGGTCGACGGACGGCTGCGTGCTCTTCACGAGCCCGATGCCCATCGGGTCGAAGAGCGGCGCGAGCTCCGCGAGCGCCTCCGGCTGGACCTGCGCGTCGAGCACCGCGCTCGGGCGCAGCGCCGCGACGCCGACGATCTCGCCGCCGCGCCGCGCGACCGCCAGCTGAGGCGCCAGCTCGCCGGCGCTCGGCTGCGCGCCGAAGCGCTCGACCAGGTCGAGGAGCAGGAGATTCTCGCGGCCGTGGCGAGCCAGGTACGCGAGCACCTCGGCGCGCTCCGGCGGAACGAGCTGTCGCGCGACGATCGGTCGCGGCATCGCCTCCTACTCGATCACCGCGAGGACCGCGCCCTCCTCGATGCTCTCGCCCTCGCGAACCCGGATCTCGGCGACGCGTCCTGCACAGGGCGACTCGACCGGGATCTCCATCTTCATCGACTCGAGGATGAGCAGCACGTCCTCTTCGCGGACCTGCGCGCCGACCTGGGTCTCGATCTTCCACACGTTGCCCGCGATCTGCGCTTCGACCTCGACCGGCATGCTCCCTCCCCGTTTTCCGACGGCCCAGCATAGCCCCGAGGCGCTACGCTGCCTCCCGTCGTGTTGGAGACCTTGACGAAAGGTTTCGGCGCCGCGCGCGAGCGGCTGTCGGGTGTGCGCGAGCTCAGCGAGGAGAACGTCTCCGAGGCGCTGCGCGACGTGCGCATGTCGCTGCTCGAAGCCGACGTCGATCTCTCCGTCGTGCGCGAGTTCCTCGAGCGCGTGAAACAGAACGCGCTCGGCTCGAAGGTCGAGACGCGCGTGCGCGACGCGGCGGGCCGCACGATGCGCGTCTCGCCCGGCCAGCACTTCGTGAAGGCGTGTCACGACGAGCTGGTCGCGCTGATGGGCCCCGTCGACACGTCGCTGGCGAAGGCCGAGGGCCGCGTCAGCGTGATGCTCGTCGGGCTCCAGGGCGTCGGCAAGACGACCGTCGCGGGCAAGCTCGCGCGCAAGCTCCAGTCGCTCGGGAAGAAGCCCCTGCTGGTGGCCGCCGACGTGCAGCGCCCCGCCGCGGCCGAGCAGCTCGAGCAATTGGGCAAGCGCCTCGGCGTCGCGGTGGTGCGCGGCGGCCCCGGCGACACCCCCGTCGCGATCTGCGGCACGGCCGTGCAGCGCGCGCGCGCCGAGGGCTTCGACGCGATCGTCTACGACACCGCCGGGCGTCTCGCGATCGACGACGAGCTGATGAGCGAGCTCCAGCAGATCGCGGCGCTGGTGCAGCCCGCCAACACGCTCCTCGTGTGCGACGCGCTGATGGGTCGCGATGCCGTGCAGGTCGCGAAGGGATTCAGCGAGCGCCTGAAGCTCGACGGGCTCATCCTCACCAAGCTCGACGGCGACGCGCGCGGCGGCGCCGCGCTCGCGGTGAAGTCGGTCACCGGCGTCCCGATCAAGGTCCTCGGCACCGGCGAGGCGCTCGAGCGCCTCGAGGACTTCCGGCCCGAAGGGCTCGCCAGCCGCATCCTCGGCATGGGCGACATCGTCGGGCTCGTCCAGGACCTCGAGGGCGTCGTCGACGCCAAGGAGGCCGAGGAGGACGCGGAGCGCATGCTGCGCGGCCGCTTCGGCCTCGACGATCTGCTGAAGCAGCTGCGCGCCATGAAGAAGCTCGGCCCGTTGCGCGAGATCGTCGCGAAGCTGCCGATGATGGGCGGCCTCGCGGAGCAGGTCGACGACGGCGAGCTCGTGAAGGTCGAGTCGCTGATCCGCTCGATGACGCCGGAGGAGCGCAAGCGGCCCGACCTCATCGACAAGAGCCGCGCGACGCGGATCGCGCGCGGCAGCGGACGCCGCAGCAAGGACGTCCGCGAGCTGGTCACCCGCTTCGAGCAGATGCGCGAGATGATGGCGACGCTCGGCTCCAAGGGTGGGCTGCTCTCGCGCATGGCCGGGATGGGAGATCTGGCCGGAGCGGGCGGCGTGAACCCGGCCCTGCTGGGCGGTGGCGGAGGCATGGGCGCGGCGCTCTCGCGCCGCGAAATGGCGCAGAAGCGCTCCGGCAAACGCGACAAGCGGAAGCAGGCGCGCAAGGCCAGGAAGAAGAACCGCAAACGCTAGGTGGGAGCCGGCGGGTCTCCGATGTCCAACAAGAGATAGGAGCCCCGCGGGGATCGAATCCCGCATACAGAATTCCCGCACACAGGTTTCGGAGGGAGGTTGCCGATTCCCAACGCGTCCATGCGCCGCTTTGCCGTCGCCGCAGTACTCGTGTTTGCAGCCGTCGCCGCAGCGGGTGAGGAGCTGTTGCCGAAGCCCGCTGCGCTCGAGCCGGCGGTGCGCTTCTGGACGCGCGTCTACACCGAGGTGGACGTGTCCTCGGGCCTGCTCCACGACGCCGAGAATCTCGACGTCGTCTACGAGGTGATCGAGGTCCCGCGCACGCTCGGGGGCCGCACGCGCGAGGCGCGCATCGAGCAGGCGAAGTCGCGCATCCGCGCCGCGCTGCGGACCCTGGCGTCCGGCCAACGCACCGGACTGTCGGGCTACGAGGCCGAGGTGCTGGCGCGCTGGCCCGAGGGCGTCAGCAACACGACGCTCCGCAACGCGATCGAGAACGTGCGCTTCCAGCTCGGCCAGGCCGACCGCTACCGCGACGGGCTCGTGCGCTCCGGCGCGTGGCGCCAGTACATCGAGCAGGTGATGGTCGAGCACAGCGTGCCGGTGGAGCTCGCCGCGCTCCCGCACGTCGAGTCGTCGTTCAACCCCGACGCCTACTCGCGCGTCGGCGCGGCCGGGCTGTGGCAGTTCACGCGCTCGACGGGCCGGCTCTTCCTGCGCGTCGACGACGTGCTCGACGAACGCCTCGACCCGCACCGCGCGACCGTCGCCGCCGCGCGCCTGCTGCGCAAGAACCACGATCTCACCGGCGCCTGGCCGCTCGCGATCACGTCCTACAACCACGGCGCGGGCGGCATGCAGCGCGCGACGCGCATGCTCGGCACGACCGACATCGGGCGCATCGTGCGCGAGTACCGCAGCCGCACCTTCGGCTTCGCGTCGCGGAACTTCTACGCCTCGTTCCTGGCGGCGCTGCACGTCGACCGCAACGCCGCGCGCTACTTCGGCGCGCTGCGCCTCGACGAGCCGGTCGCGTACGACCGCGTCGAGCTGCCCTACTACTACCCCGCGCGCAGCCTGTCGCGCGCGCTCGGCGTCGACATGGAGATGCTGCGCGAGCACAACCCCGCGCTGCGGCCGTCGGTGTGGCAGGGCTCGAAGTACGTGCCGCGCGGCTACGCCCTGAAGATCCCGCGCGGCGCGCTGGCCGAGCCGGCCACGCAGCTGCTCGCGATGATCCCGGACTCGGAACGGCTCGCGATCCAGCACCGCGACCGCTACTACCGCGTGCGCAAGGGCGACACGCTCTCGCGCATCGCCTCGCGCCACGGCGTGCGCGAATCCGCGCTGATGGCCGCCAACAACCTGCGCAGCCGCAACCGCATCCATCCCGGACAGGTCCTGGTGCTGCCCGAGACGACCATCGCCCCGGTCATCGCGTTCCGCGAGCCCGAGGCTCCGGCGACGCCGGCGCCGAGCCTCAGCGCGCTCGGCGCCGAGCCCGAGGCGCCGCCGCAGGGCGGCCTCTACACCGTCCAGCGCGGCGACACGCTCTGGTCGATCGCGCGGCGCTTCGGCACGACGCAGCGCGAGCTCGCGCAGGCGAACGATCTCGACGGCCGCTCGCGCATCGAGGCCGGCCAGACCCTGCGCGTCCCGGGCGGCGAGCAGGTCGTCGCATCCGCGTCGGATGCAGTGGCGCCGGCCCCGCAGCCGGCCGAGCCGGCGATCGCGGAAGCGGAGCAGGCAGCCGCCGTGATCGCGGCGACGCCGCCGCCGCCGACACGAGCGCCCGCCGTCGTCGAGCCGCAGGCCACGCGCCCGGCCGCCCAGGTGGATCACACGCCGGCGCCGAGCCAGCCCGCGCCGACGACGGTGACGGCCGCGACGGTGCAGCCCGCGCCGCCACCGCACGCGCCGGCCCCCGTCGATCCCGCGTCGCAGACGCCGCTCTTCGCCGCGCTCGAGAAGGACGCCGACGCGCCCGACCAGGCCAGCGCGCTCGAGCTCCAGAAGGGCGCCGAGGTCGAGGCCGCCGAGGACGAGTCGCTGCCCGAGGTGACCGCCGCGCTCGCGGAGGGGCCCGCGGCGAGCGGCGCGCCCACGCAATCCGACCCGTCGGACTACGAGGTGCACGCCGACCAGCGCGTCACGGTGCAGGCCGCCGAGACGCTCGGCCACTACGCCGAGTGGCTCGAGGTCGGCGCCAGCAGCCTGCGCGCGAAGAACAACCTGCGCAGCAAGCAGCCGCTCGTGATCGGCCGCAAGGTGAAGCTCGACTTCAGCCGCGTGACGCCGGACGAGTTCGAGCGCCGCCGCCTCGAGTACCACCGCTCGCTGCAGTCCGAGTTCTTCGATCACTTCACGGTGACGGGCACCGAGCAGCACGTCCTGCGCAAGGGCGAGACGCTCTGGTACCTGGCCGCGCGCAAGTACCGCGTCCCGGTCTGGCTGCTGCGCCAGTACAACCCCGACGTCGACTTCGGCGCGCTCCAGACCGGCACCGCCATGGTCGTGCCGGTGATCGAGCCGCGCGCCGAGACGCCGCCCGCGAGCGGCGACGAGGGCGAGGCCGCCGAGGGCTAGAGCTCGCGAGCACAGCGAAGCGAGCCGCCAGGCGAGCGGGTCGCCGCAAGCGGCGGCCGGGACCTGCTCACGCGCCACCTCGGTGAGCCGGCGCTCGCAGCGAGGCGAAGCCGAGCGGAGATCCAAACGCACTACACCTGAAACACTGCCTCATCTGGCAGGCGGATGGCCGTCAGCCGCCCGCCGTACACCGCGCCGGTGTCGATGCCGATGCTCCAGGGCCGGTTCCAGCGCACCTCGAAATCGGCGCTCGGCGTGTGCCCGTAGACGACGGTGACGCCGAGCTCGTGCGGCAGGTCGAAGGTCGCGCGGTCCCAGAGCAGATCCTCGCAGCGCGCGCGCCGCAACGCGTACTCGAGGTCCTTCTCGGCGAGCAGTCCCCGCCCGACGCCCGCGTGCACGAACAGGTAGTCGCCCTCGCGGTGGTGCAGGCGCATGCCGCGGAAGAACTCGACGTGCCCGGCGGGCAGCTCGAAGGCCAGCGGATCCGGGTCGGCGGCGTCGAAGTAGCCGTAGCTGGCGAGCGTGCGGTCGCCGCCGTTGGCGAGGAAGGCGTCGCCGCCGAAGTACTGCCGGCCGCGCCAGCCGAGGAAGTCGAGGAACATCGACTCGTGGTTGCCGCACAGGAAGATCGAAGGGTGGCGGCGCGCGTGCTCGATCAGGCGCTCGACGACGCCGCGCGAGTCGGGCCCGCGGTCCACGTAGTCGCCCATGAAGACGAAGCGGTCTCCGGGCTGGACGGGGAGCGCGGCGAGCAGGTCGTCGAGCAGCTCGCGCTCGCCGTGAATGTCTCCCACTGCGTAGAGCACGACACCCGCCCTCGGCGGATCTTTTCGGCCCCCCGGAGCTAGCCCCTGAGAGCCAGCTGGCCGCAGGCGGCCTGGATGTCCGGGCCGCGGCTGCGCCGCAGGGTCACGGTCATGCCGCGCGAGGCCAGCTCGCGCAGGAAGGCGTCGATGCGCGAGGGATGCGGCGGCCGGTACGGAGAGTCCGGGTGGGCGTTCATGGGGATGAGGTTCAGCTTCGAGGGAATGCCGGCCAGCAGCCCCGGCAGCCGGCGCGCGTCCTCGAGCGCATCGTTCACGCCGTCGATCAGGGTGTATTCGAAGAACACGGGCCGGCGCGCCGAGATCTGGGGCAGCGCCTTCAGCGCGCCGAGCAGCACCGCCAGCGGGAAGTGGCGGTTCTGCGGCACCAGCACGTCGCGCACGGCGTCGGTCGTCGCGTGGAGCGACACCGCGAGGTTCACCGGCACGGCGGCCAGCAGCGGCTCGATGCGCGGCACGATGCCGACCGTCGAGACGGTGACGCGCCGCGGTGACAGGCCGAAGGCCTTCGGGTGGATCAGCAGCCGCGCCGCCTCCACCACGGCGTCGACGTTCAGCAGCGGCTCGCCCATGCCCATGAAGACGACGTTGCTGATCTCGCGGCCCTCGGGCAGCAGCTCGCGCATGCGGCAGACCTGGTCGACGATCTCCGCCGCGCGCAGGTTGCGCGTGAAGCCCATCGCGCCGGTCGCGCAGAAGGAGCAGGCGAGCGGGCAGCCGACCTGCGTCGAGACGCAGAGCGTCGTGCGGTCCTCCTCCGGGATCAGCACCGCTTCGATCAGCGCGCCGTCGGCGCAGCGCAGCGCCGCCTTCTGCGTGCCGTCCTGGGCGACCTCGTGGCGCGCGACGTCGAGCGCGCGCGTGCGCCAGCCGGCCGCGATCCGCTCGCGGTCCTCGCGGCCGAGATCCGTCATGGCGTCCGGATCCTCGACGCCGCGCTGGTAGAGCCAGCCCGCGATCTGCTCGGCGCGGAACGGGCGCATGCCGTCGCGCGCGAGCCGCTCCCGCAGCGACTCGACCGAGTAGTCCTTCAGGTTGTCCAGCGGCGCCGCCGACATGGCGGGGGAACTTAGCGATCGGCCGCGCCCGCCGGCTCGCGCACGTAATGGAAGAAGTGGAGGGGCCGGCCCTGCGCGCGCCACTCGGCCTCGTACGCCGTATGCGCGCGCCCCGCCTCCTCGCGCGCGAAGGGCAGCGGCGCGTGCAGGTTCAGCAGCTCCGGCAGCTCGCGCAGGACGGCGTCGATCCAGAGCGCGTAGGCCTCGTCGTCGGTCGCAATGCGGAGCGACCCGCCCGGCACGAGCCGCCGCACCAGCCAGGCCGCGAGCTCCGGCTGGAGCAGCCGCCGCCGCGCGTGGCGCTTCTTCGGCCACGGGTCCGGGAAGTTGATCCAGAAGCACGCCACGCTCGCGTCCGGAAGCGCCTCCTGCACGACCTGCTGCGCGAGGCCCTGCACGAGGCGCACGTTGCAGAGCGGACTGCGCGCGAGCCGCCGCGCCATCTTCACGCTGCGCTTGAACGAGAGCTCGACGCCGACGTGCGCCTGCGTCGGGCTCGCCTCCGCCAGGCCGAGCAGGAACTCGCCGCGCCCGAAGCCGAGCTCGACGACGAGCGGCAGCGGCGCCGCGACGTCGCCATCGAAGAGGGCGGCCCAGCCCCGCTCCGCG
The DNA here is from genome assembly GCA_036274295.1 of Myxococcota bacterium. Taxonomy (GTDB): domain Bacteria; phylum Myxococcota_A; class UBA9160; order UBA9160; family SMWR01; genus DASUFZ01. The sequence goes on along the minus strand of DASUFZ010000342.1, from coordinate 40,308 downwards.
ACGTCCGCGAGGGTGACGCGCCGGTCCGGGCCCGGGATGTCGAGCTTGATGCCCCGGCTCAAACGCGCAGCCAGTGGAGCAGGCTGCGGAGTCCCGCGAACGACGTCATCCGCGGCAGCACGCGCAGCGAGGTCGACTCGCCGGGCGCGAGCCCCGCGCGGCGCCCGAGCTCGCGCAGCGCCTCCAGCGGTCCGCCGAGCGCGTCCACGAGACCCTGCTCCAGCGCGCGCGTGCCGCTCCAGACGCGTCCCTCCGCCGCGCGCGCAACGGCGTCGTGCGCGAGGTGACGGCCGCGCGCGACGCGCTCGACGAAGGCCTCGTAGAGCGCGGCCATGCCGCTGCGGAGCGCGCTGCGCTCGTCGACGCGCAGCGGCCGCGCCTCGGAGAGCATGCCCGCGCGCGCGCCGCGCTCCACGCCGTCGCGGCCGACGCCGAGCTGCCGGTAGAGCAGCGAGAGGTCGAGCTTTCCGCCGACCACGCCGATCGAGCCCGTCAGCGTGCCGGCTTCGGCGAAGATCGAATCGGCCGCGCAGGCGAGGTAGTAGCCGCCGGACGCCGCGACGTCGCCGAGTGTCGCGACCACGGGCTTCTCGCGCGTCAGGCGCTCGACCGAGCGCCACAGGAGATCCGAGGCGAGCGCGTCGCCGCCCGGACTCTCGATGCGGAGCGCCACGCCGCGCACCTCCGGCGCCTCGCGCAGCCCGTCGAGGATGGCGCGCAGCGCGTCGGCGGCGACGCCGCGCAGTCCGCCGCCGCGCGAGATCGCGCCCTCGGCGACGACGTAGGCGAGCCCTGGATCGACGCCGCTGCCGAGCTGGAAGGCGCCGCGCGGTCGCAGCGCGGTGTAGATGCGCGCGTCGACGCGCGGCGCGCTGCGCGGCCCCGACGCCGGCGCCGGCGCCAGCTCGGCGAGCGCCACGTCGAGCTCGTCCGGGTAGAGGCACGCGTCGACGAGGCCCGCCTCCTGGGCCGCGCGCGCGACGAAGGGCCCGCGGTCGACGAGCGCGCGCACGGCATCCGGCGCGAGCCCGCGGCCCGCGGCGACGCCGTCGACGAGCGAGGCGAAGAGATCGTCGACCAGCGCCTGCTGCTGCTCGCGCTGCTCCGGCGACATGTCGCTGCGGGTCAGCACCTCGGCGGCGGTCTTGTGGCTGCCGATGCGCACGACGTCGGCGCGCACGCCGAGGCGCGAGAGCAGGTCGTGCAGGTAGAAGTTCTCGGCGCGCAGCCCCACCAGGTGGAGCTGGCCCGTTTCCGGGAGCCAGATGCGCTCCGCCGCGCTCGCGAGCAGCAGCCCGGAGGCGTCGAGCGACTCCGCGTAGACCGCGACGACCTTGCCGCGCGCACGCAGCTCCAGCAGCGCGCGCCGCAGGGACTGCACGCCGCTCCAGCCCGAATGCGACGCGCCGAGCTCGAGCAGCACGCCCGCGACGCGCGGGTCGCGGCCCGCGGCGTCGAGCGCGAGCAGCGCCTCGAGCAGCGACGCAGGCGTCGCGCGGTGATGCGGGTGCGCCGGCAGCTCGGGCAGCGAGCCGTCGAGGCGCATGCGCACGAAGAAGGGCGTGCGCGGCAGCGCGTGGCGGGCCAGCGCGGCGCGCAGGCCCTGTGCGCTGCGCGCGAGGAGACGGCGCGCGGCGCGTCCGGGACGCATCAGGCGCGCTTCCGCCGGCCCCGCAGATAGTCGACCAGCAGGAACGAGCCGAGCTTCTCGGGGCTGGTGAAGAAGGCGCGCCCGCGGTTCACCTCCGTCATGCGCTCCACGAAGCCGACGAGCTCGGGCGAGTCGTCGAGCATGAAGGTGTTGATGGTGACACCCTGGCGGGTCACGCGGCGGACCTGCTTCATCGTCTCGGCCACGGCGTGCGGCGAGACGCCGCCGAAGCCCATCGGCCACTCGACGCGCAGCTCCTGGTTCCTGAAGTACGCCGTCGGCTGGCCGTCGGTCACGACGAGCACCTGCGGGCTCGTGGAGGGATGCTTCGCGATCAGCCGCTCCGCGATCATGAGCCCTTCCTGGAGATTCGTGAAGGGATCGCCCATGTCCCAGCTCACTTCGGGGAGCTGGCGCGGCGTCAGCTCGCGCGCGCGCGTCGAGAAGCCGACGACGAAGAAGTGGTCGCGCGGGTACTTCGTGCGCACCAGGTGATCGAGCGCGAGCGCCACGCGCTTGGCGGCCGGGAAGCGGCCGGCCCACGACATCGACCAGCTCATGTCGAGCAGCAGCACCGTCGTCGTCAGGCTCGCGTTGTCGCGCTCGCGCACCGCGAAGTCCTCGACCTTCATGCGGATGGGGCGCGCGAGCGGCTGGCCGGGCGCCGCCAGCGCCTCGCGCTTCACCGCGGCGAGCAGGGTCCGCACGGGGTCGACGTCGAGCGGGTCGCCGAACTCGAAGGGCCGCGTCTCGTCGGGGCGCGGCAGCGCGGCGCCGCGCGCGTCGACCTCGTGCGCGCCCGGGCGATCCTGGCGCAGCGCCGCGTAGACCTGCGCCAGCGCGTGCGCGCCGATGCGGCGGATCGCGCGCGGCGTCAGCTGCGGGTCGCTGCCGCGCAGGTAGCCGGCGTTGCGCATCTCGCTCTCGAGATCGCGCAGCAGCACCAGCGAGCGCGCCGCGTCGTCGCCGAGGAGCTCGCGCAGCTCCTCGGGCGAGATCGTCTCGAAGTTCCCCTCGCGCAGCGCCTGCACCATGCGCTGGAGCGCCTCGTAGCGCTCGCGGATCTGCTGGGCCTCCTCGTAGCCGGCGCTGCGCGGGCCGCGGAAGCGCTGGCCCTGCTTCGCGACGAAGTCCTCCAGCGCGCGCAGCCGCTCGAGCTCCTCGAGCAGCTCCGCGAAATCGCGGCCGGCCTCCTCGTCCTCGAAGCCGTAGTCGCGGAAGCGCGAGATGGCGTCGGAGAGGCGCTCGTCGCCCGCGTGGCGGCGCGACTGGAAGTCGTTCATGCGCGACGACTCGAAGCCGTGTCGCTGGCGCAGCGCCTCCTGCTCGCGCGCGAGCACGTCCTCGAAGCGCTCGCGCAGGGACTCCGTCGCGCGGTCCATGCGGACCTGCCGCTCGAGCGCGCGCATCTCGCTCTGGAGCTCGGAGATCAGCTCCTCGGTGCCCATCACGCGCATGTCGAGCCCGCCGAGCTCGAAGCCCGCGCGCCGCATCCACTCGAGCGCCTCCTGCGCCGAGAGCCCCTCGAGCATCAGCTCCGACAGCTTGTCGAGCGCCTGGCCCGCGTCCAGCGTGAAGGCCTGCTGGGTGCCGTCCCAACGGCTGTAGATCGCCGACTTCATCCGCGCCCGTAGCGCGCCGCCCCGGTGCCCTGCGACTTGTTGAGCCGGTTCGAGAGGTGGAGGCCCTCCAGCAGGAACTCCACCGAGGCCGCCAGGCGCACGGGCGACTGCGAGCCCGCCAGGCGCTCGGCCGCGTCGCGCAGCTGCGGCAGCTCGTCGAGACCCGAGAGCACGAGCGCCGCGGGCATCGACGACGACACCTCGACGCGCCAGCCCTGGTCGAAGGCCGCGACCACGGCCGCCAGATCGATGCCGTCGCAGCGCGCATCGAACGCGATCTTCGTGGCGCGCCGCACCAGGTCGCGCACGACGTCGCCCTCGCTGCGCTCCCCGCCCGCGTACTCGAGCTCGAGCTTGCCGGAGGTCGACGCCTGCAAGGCGTCGAGATCCGAGATGCGCGGCACCGCCTCGCTCTCGCCGGCGCGCAGCGCGCGGCGCACGGCGTTGGCCGCCAGGGTCTCGTAGTTCGCGATCGTCATGCGCACCGACACGCCCGACGCCTGGTTCACGTCCGGCGAGCTGCGCGCCTGGAAGGTCAGCTCGGCGACGAGATCCTCCATGAAGGGCGGTACGTGCAGGCGCACGCCCGGCGCCTCCGGCAGCGCCGCCTCCTGGCGCACGATCGCGAGCTCGAGCTCGCGCGTCGGCGGGTAGTGCGTGCGGATCTGCGCCGCGTAGCGGTCCTTCAGCGGCGTGATGATGCGACCGCGGCTGGTGTAGTCCTCGGGGTTCGCGCTGGCGACGACGAGCACGTCGACCGGCAGGCGCAGGCGGTAGCCCTTCACCTGCACGTCGCGCTCTTCCATGATGTTGAAGAGGCCGACCTGCACCTTCTCCGTGAGATCGGGCAGCTCGTTGATGCAGAAGATCCCGCGGTGCGTGCGCGGGATCAGGCCGAAGTGGATCGTGCCGGGATCGGAGAGGCTGCGGCCCTCCGCGACGCGCACCGGGTCGACGTCGCCGATCAGATCCGCGATCGAGGTGTCGGGCGTGGCGAGCTTCTCGACGTAGCGCTCGTCGCGGTGCACCCACGCGACCTCGCAGCCCTCCCCTTCGCGCGCGAGGCGCTCGTGCGCGTCGGCGCCGAGCGGCGCGAAGGGATCCTCGAGGATCTGGCAGCCGGGGATCACGGGCAGCCACTCGTCGAGCAGCGAGACCAGCTGGCGCATCATGCGCGACTTCGCCTGCCCGCGTTCGCCGAGGAAGATCAGATCGTGGCCGCAGAGCAGCGCGTTCTCGACGGCCGGCACCACGCTGTCCTCGTAGCCGAGCACGCCCTCGAAGATCGGCTTCCCGCTGCGCAGGCGCGCGAGCAGGTTCTCGCGGATCTCCTCGCGCACGCTGCGCGCGGCGTAGCCGGAGCCGCGCAGGTCGCGGAGCGTCGAGATCGACGGGCGGGGCGATGCCACGGATTCCTCCTCCGCGCCTAACGCGCGGCGTGACCGGTCAGCAGGCGGATGCGGCGCTGGATGATCTCGAGCTTGCCGGCATCGGAGTCCTTCAGGCCCTCGGGCAGCTTCGCCTCGTGGATCAGCGCCTGCGTGGCCTCGATGCGCGACTCCGTCGTCGGGTGGCTCGACAGGAACTCGGGCGGCCGGCCGCCCTGCTCCGCCTCGGTGTGGAGCGTCTGGAAGAAGGTGACGAGCCCCTGCGGATCCCAGCCCGCCTTCGGCATCACCTCCACGGCGAAGGCGTCGGCCTCGGCCTCGGCGTCGCGCGAGAAGGAGTTCAGCACGCCGATGATGGCGAGCTGCCCGCCGAGCTGGGTGGCGGCGGCGCCGGCGCCCGGCAGGAAGATCCCCGCGCCGAGCGCGCCGAGCTGGTAGAGGATCCCCGCCCCGCGCTGCTTGTTGTAGTTCTTCGCGATGTGGCGCAGCGCGACGTGGCCCACCTCGTGCGCCATCACGCCGGCGAGCTCGCTCACGTTGCCGGCGGCCAGGATCGTGCCCGTGTTCACGTAGACGTAGCCGGCCGGCGCGGCGAAGGCGTTGAGCTCCGGATCCTCGACGACGTGGAAGTGGTACTGGAAGGGCTGCGGGCCGGCCGCCTTCACGAGGCCGCGGCCGATGCTCTCCACGTACGCGACGACGACCTCCTCGCGCACGAAGTCGAGGTTCTTGCGCGCGTCGCGCGCCATCTCGGCGCCGAGCTCCTTCTCCTCGGGCACGGAGAGCGTCCCGCAGGCAGGCAGGAACGCGAGCGCGGCGAGGGTGAGCGCGACGGCGGAGCGCCTACGCAGGCGGCGAGGCATGCAGGCCTCCGCGCTTGCGCAGGGTCTCCGTCACGTGGCGGATCACGAGCAGCACCGCGCGGTCGAAGGAGTCGTTGTCGACGATCGGGATGCCGTGGCGCTCGGCCGCCTCGAGCAGGTGATCCTGGATGCGCAGGATGGCGTCGAGGTGGCCGAGGTAGCGGTGCGCCTGGCGGCGGCTCTCGTCCGCCGCGCGCGCGGCGAAGCGGTTCGCGTAGGCCTCGGGATCGAGCGTCGCCACGACCAGGAAGATCACCTCGGCGAGGCCCGCGTAGGCCCCGAGATCGATCAGCCCGGGGACGACCGAGACGCCGTCGATCACCATGCTGGCGCTCTCGGCGAGCGCCCGGTCCATCGACGCGCGCACGCCGACCGACACGACGGCTGCCTGCGCGCGGAAGCCCTCCACGACGGGGTCGTCGCCGAGCGAGTCGGGCGGCATCAGGGTCCAGGCGTCGTACGACGAGCCGTGGAGCGCCGGCGCGATCTCCTGCGAGAGGGTCAGGCGCATGATCTGGCGGATCGAGTCCGTCGAGAGCACGCGCCCGATGCCGAGCCGGTGCGCCACCTCGAGCGCGATCGACGTCTTGCCGACGCCCGCCGCGCCCCCGAGCAGCAGGATCACCGGCCGCTCCGGATCCTGGTAGCGCCGCCAGACGAGATACCGCTCGGCCGCCTCCGCATCGATGCGGCGCGAGAGCGTCTGGAAGGCGAGGTCGCGCAGCTCCGTGCGGTCGATCTCGCGGATCCCGCGCAGCACGAGCTCGCGCTCGATCAGGCGCGCGACGTCGAAGGCGTCGTTCGGGTCGATGGCGGCGGCGAGCAGGGACTGGGAGAGCACGCCCTTGGAGAAGGGTACGCCCTTGCCCTTGCCGTGGATGGTGATGTCGATCGGCGGCGGCAGCTGGGGATCACTGCGGAACGGGGCGTCGCCGAGGAGATCGCGCACCTCGGTGAGGATCTCCTCCTTGTTCACGACGCCTCGGGCGCGCAGGCGGTCGCGCACCTCGTTGGCGGTCTGGTTGGCCTCCTCGAAGGGGACCCCGCGCGCCATCAGCGAGTGGATCATGATCCCGCGCATGAAGGGGCGGCGGTGCCCGGCGTCCTCGACGAAGAGCCGGTCGTCCTCGCCCCCGCTCCGCTTCGGCCGCTCTCCGGATCCGCTCCCCGGGGTGGAAGGGCCGGGGCGATCGCGATTCGCTGCACCCACGATCGCGCAAACTACCAGAGGGATCGGGGGTGCGCAGATCGCAACGAAAACTCGCAAGATCGGGTTGACTTCACCGGAAAGACCGCACTAGCCTCCGCCCGTCCTGTGGTTGCCTGGGGGGTGTCCTCCACGGACGATGCGTGAAGCTCGCGAGCTCTTCCGCGCGGGCGATGTCGTCGAGATCGTGCAGATCTCGCGGCGTCAGCTCCAATACTGGGCTCAGACGGACTTGATCCGCCCGAGCGCGTGTACCCCAGGCGGGCACGGCCGCTACACGTTCGAGGACCTGGTCGCGGTCAAGGCGGCCAAGCGCCTGATCGACGCGGGCATCTCCGTCCAGCGCGTCCGCAAATCGATCCGCGCGCTGACCGAGCTGCTGCCGACCGTGTCGCGGCCGCTCAGCCAGCTCGTGCTCGTCGCGACCGGCGACGTCGTGCTGGCGTTCAAGGACGGCACCGCCTTCGACGCGGTGTCCGGACAGGAGTGGGTTTTCGAGGTCGCGCGCTTCGTGCGCGAGGTCGAGGTCTGGAAGAAGTCGGCCCGGACGGAGGCCGCACCCCACGCCCCGCCGCTCGCGGTCGGGGCGAGCGGAGGCTCGTGCTGATCGGGCGCACGCCCGAGGCGGCCGCGGGCGGAGGTCCGCGGGAGGGCCAAGCATGCGCGTGATCGCGATCGTGAATCAGAAGGGGGGCTGCGGGAAGACGACCACCGCCGTCAACCTGGCGGGCTGCCTCGCGGGCGAGGGCTCGCGCGTGCTCGTCGTCGACATGGACCCACAGGCCCACGCGACCCTCGCACTCGGCATCGACCCGGAGCGCCTCGACGAGAACCTCTACGAGGTGCTGGCCGACGCCGGCGGCGCGGGCCGCATGAGCGAGGTGTGCGTGGAGGCGGCGCCGCGCCTCTCGGTGGCGCCGTCGGGCATCGTGCTCTCCGCGCTCGAGCAGAAGCTCGCCGCCGAGCCGATCGAGTCGCGCACGAACCGCCTGTCGGCGGCGCTCGAGAGCCTCGGCGACGCCTTCGACTACGTGCTGATCGATTGCCCGCCGAACGTCGGGCTCCTCACCTTCAACGCGCTGCGCGCAGCCAGCGAGGTGATCGTCCCGCTGGAGACGAGCTTCTTCGCGATCCACGGCGTGCAGAAGCTGCTCGAGACGATCGCGCTGCTGACCGAGCGGATCGGACGCGATCTCGGCGTGCGCATCCTGCCGACGCTCTACGACGGCCGCACGCGCTACGCGCGCCAGACCCTGGCCGAGATCCGCGAGCGCTTCGGCGATCTCTGCTTCGACACGGTGATCCGCCAGAACGTGAAGCTGCGCGAGGCGGCGCAGTCCGGCCGCCCGATCGCGTCGGTCGCGCGCAGCGCCAACGGCGCCATCGACTACGCGGCGCTCGCCGTCGAAGTGGAGGCCACGGCGCCGACGCCGCTGCGCGCGGACTCGCCCGGCGCGGAGGCGCGCCGCGAGGTGGTCGTGCGCTTCCGCGACCTGCGCGCGAGCGACGTGCGCATCGCGGGCGACTTCAACGGCTGGGTGCCCGACAAGGGCGTGCGCTCGCTGATCGAGACCGAGGGCACCGCGCGCGTCTGGACCAAGATCCTCCGCCTGCCGCCGGGCCGGTACCAGTACCGCTACGTCGTCGACGGCGAGTGGCGCGAGGATCCGGAGAACCCCGAGACGGCCAACGGCCCCGTGGGCGGACGCAACTCGGTCCTGGTCGTCCGGTAGGCCGGTGGCTCGGGGGCTCGGCGACGTCCTGCACTACTTCCTGCCCGAGGCCGAGCAGGGCGCCGCGCGTGCACCCGACGCCGGTCCGCCCGCGCGCGTCGACACCGCCGCGCTGCCGATCGTCGCGCTGCCCGTCGCCGAGCGCGACGTGGTGCGCGCCGCGCTCGCCTGGAACCTGACCGTCGAGATCGCGCGGCTCGGCGCCAGCGCGAGCCTGCTCGCGCCGCGAAACGGCGACGGCGGCCTGCTCTGGCCGGAGCCCGGCCGCGGACCCGTCGGCGCGGAGCTGGTGCTCTCCCCGGCTCTCGACCTCGATGCCCTCTACCGCGACGCGGCCGACGTCGCCGTGCAGCGCGCCGCCGAGCCGGGTGAGGGCGGCGTCGTGCTCGCCTGCGTGCCGCCGCACTGGCTGCGCAGCCGCGGCGAGAACGCGTCGTTGCTGCGCTGGGCGCTGCTCTTCGCGACGCCCGACGCGCGCGACCTGCTCGAGACCTATGCCCTCGCCAAGTTCCTGCTGCGCAGGCGGCCCGACGCCGTCGTCGGCGTCACCATCCACGGCGTTCGCCGCATCGCCGAGGCCGAGCGCGCCTTCCAGCGCCTCGCCGGCGTCGCGACGCGACACCTCGGACGCGCGCCGCGCAGCTACGGTCTGCTGGTGGACGACCTGCACGTGTATCGCGCCATCGTCGCGCGGCGGCCCATCGGGCTCGAGCATCCGCAGGCACCGGCGGCGAAGGCGCTCCGCGACGTGGCGCGCCTCGTCATGGCCGACGCACAGCTCCAGCATCGTGTTTGAGGGCCGCTCCCAGGCGATGCCGGGAGACGCCCGGCGGCGCGCGTTGCGCCGTGCGCTGGCGTCGGGCGCGGAGCGGCTGCGCGTCGTCGCGGAGGACGTGCTCGGCGCAGAGACCCGCATCGACCAGGTCTGCGTCGGGCCCGGAGGGGAGACCTTGCTGGTGCTCCATGCGGACGCAGGCCGCGACCTCGAGCTGGTCGCCCGCGGCCTGGCGCAGCGCGCCTGGGTGGAGGCGCGTCTGGCCGACTGGCTCCAGCTCGCGCCCGACCTCGGCCTGCGCCCCGAGGCCGGCGTCGGCGTCCTGCTCCTGTGTCCCGTCTTCAGCGTCGAGGCGCGCGCTGCCGCGGCGTCCGCTGGCGGCCGGATGCGTCTGGCCACCTGCCATTTCGAGCACGAGGGATCCGAGCTGCGCGCCTGGATCGCGCCCGTCGAGAACGACGCCCCGCGTCCGCTGCCGGCGTCCCGGAGCGCCGAGCCCGTCGCCGCGTTCCGCACCGGTCTGTCGGACGCCGACCTCGGCGTCACCGACGAGGAGAAGTCGGCTCTCGAATCGGCGGCCCCGCGGGAATTTCGTCTGCCCGTCCGCTCCGACTGAAATTCTGTGACACCAACAGAAGCGACCGGGCTACTTCCCACTACGGAGCCGGGTTCCGAATCCGGTTTCGTCCTGGGAGGGATGATGCTCATGCTGGTGGCAGCGCCGGGCGCGCAGCCGGATGAATCGGAGCTGATCGATCGGATTCTCGCTGGAGATCAAGCCGCGTTCGAGAAGCTCTACGAACGCTATCTCCCGCGCGTCTTCGGCTTCGTCCAGAAGCGGCTCGACAACCGCGCGGACTGCGAGGAGACGGTCCAGGAGGTCTTCTTCCACGTCTTCTCGTGCCTCGGTTCGTACCGGAAGGAAGCGCACTTCGCGGCGTGGGTGCTCGGCATCGCGCGTCGCACCATCGCCAACCGGTTCAAGCGCAAGCGCCACCCGACGGTGCCCCTCGATCACGACGAGGAGGAGCCGGAGAACGTCGACTACGCGGGACCGCTGCTCGGCGCCGTCCCGACGCCGCACGAGACCTACGAGTGCCGCGAGCGCGCCGAGCGCATCGAGGCCGCCGCGATGCGCGAGCTGACCTCCGAGCAGCGCCTGCTCTTCGAGCTGCACCATCTGCGACACCACCCGATCACGGACATCGCCAGCCTGCTCGACAAGAGCGAGGACGCGATCAAGTCGAATCTGTATCGGGCGCGCCGGGTCTTATTGGCTCGCTAGCGGCGTTTCGGTTCGCCAAGCCCGCACTAGACTGCGCCGCGAAATGGAATCGCTGCGCCTGTCCGGTCACCGGGAGCCGCTCGGGCTCTGGCGGCATCGCGTGGCGCCGCCGCTCCAGCATCCCGGGCTGCGCAGCGAGCGCATCGAGTACGCGAGCCGCGGCGACCGCGTGAGCGGGCGCATGTGGCAGCCCGCTCAGCGCCGGGGCGAGCGGCCGCTCGTGCTGCTCCAGCATCGCGCGGGCGAGAGCTCTGCTTGCGCGGAGATCGAATCGGTGGCGGCGCACCTCGCCGAGCGCGGCGCCGCCGTCGCCGCGGTCGACTTTCCGCTGCACGGCGCGCGCGGCGACGCGAAGCTCGGCGCGCGTCTCGCGCGCGCGCTGTCCGGCGAGCGCGACGCCGCGCCCGCGGACCTGGTCGAGGAGTTCGCGCGGCAGGCCGTCGTCGATCTCGAGCGCGCGCTCGACGCCTGCGCCTCGATCCCCGAGCTCGACATGGAGCGCGTCGCCTACGTGGGCTTCGGCCTCGGCGCGCGGCTCGGAGCGGCCTTCTGCAGCCTCGACCCGCGCGTGCGCGTCGCCGCCCTCGCCTTCCCCGGCGCGGGCGACGGCGCAGCGGCGCTCGACGCGCGCGCCTATGTCGCGCGCATCGCGCCGCGCCCGCTGCTGCTGGTCCACGCGGGCAGCGGCGATCCCGCGGCGGCGCGCGATGCGCGCGCCCTCTTCGACGCCGCGAACGAGCCGAAGCAGGAGTGCCGGATCGGGAGCGACCTGCCGGGCGACGCCGCGGTGCTCCAGGCGCTCGAGCGCTTCCTCGCCCCCGCGCTCGAGCTGCCTCCCGCATGACACCGGGCTCGGGCGAGAGCGGGCCGTATACTACGCGCCCTCGCGCAGGGCGAGACGCGATGGATGCCGCAGGCCCCCCCGGCCGCGTGGCGAAGGGGGGACGCATGAGGCGAAGCATCGGGCTGCTGTTCGCGACCGCTCTCGGGTTCGCATGCGGCGGGGGAACGGGCGGCGCGGGCAGTGCTCCGGCCGCGGACGCGGCGCAGGTCGCCGCGAAGCTCGACGGCGAGAGCATCACGATCGGCGAGCTCGACGACCGCGCGAAGGAACGGCTCTACGTGCGCGAGACGCGCGGCGGCGAGGCCAGCGCCGTCTACGAGCTGCGCGAGGAGGCGCTGCACGCCTGGGTCGAGGAGCGCGTGCTCGATCGCGAGGCGAAGAAGCGCGGCATCGACGTCGACGGGCTGATCGCCGAGGAGGTCCAGGCGCGCGGCCCGGTGACGGACGAACAGGTCGCCGCCTTCTACGAGCAGAACAAGTCGCGCGTGCAGGGCCGCACGCTCGAGCAGCTCGCCCCCGACATCAAGCGCCACCTCGAGAGCCTGCGCGAGCAGGAGGTGCGCACCGCGCTGATCGACAAGGCGCAGCTCGAGGTCCTTTTGCAGCCGCCGCGGGTCGAGGTATCGAGCACCGGTCCCGCCCTCGGCCCTGCGGACGCGCCGATCACCCTGATCGAGTTCTCCGACTTCCAGTGCCCCTTCTGCGCGCGCGCCGCGCCGATCCTCAAGACCCTGAAGGAGCACTACCCGACGCAGCTGCGTGTGGTCTACAAGCACCTGCCGCTCGAGTCGATCCATCCGCGCGCGCGCGCAGCCGCCGAGGCCGCCGTGTGCGCCGAGGAGCAGGGGAAGTTCTGGGAGTTCCACGACCGCCTGTTCGCGAACGCCGGCACGCTCGGCGAGGACGACCTGCGCGGTCACGCGACCGCGATCGGCCTCGATGTCGCGGCCTTCGAGACCTGCCGCACCGGCCCGAATCGCGGCGCGCGCATCGAGGCCGACATGGCCGAGGCGAAGGCGGCGGGCATCACCGGGACGCCGGCCTTCGTGCTGAACGGCGTGCTGCTGCGCGGCCTCCAGCCGCCCGACGTCCTGATCGCGCGGATCGACGAGGAGCTCGGCGACGCCGCGCCGAAGCCCGGTGAGCCCGCAGCAAAGGCCTCGCCTTGACCGCTCCGGACGTGGGGGGCAAGCTCCGCCGGTCGGCATCACGCCGCGGGCGGTCGGAGTGACCCCATGTTCGGCATCGGCGCCACCGAGCTGTTGATCATCCTCGGCATCGTGATCGTGCTCTTCGGCGCACGCCGCCTGCCGGAGCTCGGCTCCGGCGTCGGCAAGGCGATCCGCAACTTCAAGGCGGGCATCTCGGGCAACGACGAGCTCGACGTCACGCCGAAGAAGGGCGAGGTCGCCGGCGAGACGCCGAAGACCGATCCGCCGCGCTGACCCTTTAACGGGGCAGCTCGACCTCGGGCAGCGCGCCGCCACGCGGCGCGTGCGCCGCGACGATGCGGAACGAGGCGGCGGCGGCCGGCAGGGCCGTGAATACGCCCTCGACCAGGCGCTCCTCCCCGGGTCCGAGCGGGAGGACCTGCGCCGGCTGCGCGGCCAGCTCGGAGACGGGCGACTCGCGCAGGATCACGCGCTGGATCGGCGGGCGCAGCGCGGCCCGCTGGCTCCCGACCGGCTGACCGCTCGCGTCGAGCAGCTCCACCTCGAGCCCCTGCAGCATCTCGATCGACGGGCCTGGGTTGCGCACGCGGCTCGACACCACGTAGAGACGTCCGCCGACCGCGTTCTCGACGAAGCGGCCCTGGATCGCCACCAGCTCGAACCCGCCGACCTGCTCGACCGCGGCCACGTTCGGCGCGGGCGCCTGCGCGCGGAGGCCGCTGTAGAGCCCGGCTCCGAAGAGCCCGATCGTCGCGATCCAGCCGGCGGCATGCGCGCCGTGGCCGATCCAGCGCGCGACGTGCGCGCCGACGCCTCCGAACGACGGCAGGCTGGGCCGCCGCCGCGACGGCTTGCGCTCGGTGGCGGGCGCCTCTGCCGCCTCGCCGGCAGCGGCCTCTCCCGCCTCTCCGAACATCTCGTCCCAGCCGTCGCTGCTGAGCTCGTCCGTGGACGACGACGCCTTCTGCTCCTGCGCAGGCGGCTCCGGGTCGCCGAACGAAGGCATCGCATCGAACTCGTCGGTCGGCTCGGATGCGGCCGCGGTCGCCGCCACGGGCTCATCGGGCTCGACGAAGCGGTCGAGCGACGGCTCGTCATCGTGGAGCGACGCGGGTGTCGCGGGCTCCGGCTCCGGCTCAGGCTCGCGCTCCGCTCGCTGGGGCTCGGGCTCGGGCGCGGCCGCCTCGGCCGCATCCGCGTTCCAGGGGCGGTCGTCGAGCTCGAGGGGCGAGTCGCCGCCGCCGCGGAACCAGTCGTCCGCCTCCGCGCCCCGGCGAACCGGGGGCGGTTCGGGTTTCGGCTCCTCGCGCGAACGGATCGGCGCCTCGCGCTCGGCCGACACGTCCTCGTTGAACTTCCAGTCGCTCTCTTCGGTGTCGAGCCCGCTGCCCGCGCTCCCGTGCGCGGCCGCCGCGGCGGCCTTGGCCGACGCCCCGCCGCGCCGCGATCCGGAACGCGAGCGCGAATCGCCGTCGAGGTCCTGGGTGATCTCTTCCTGGCTGTCCTCGCGCGCGCGCCGCGACAGCTCCGCGATCTCGTCGGCGGCACGCTGACCGGGGGGCACCACGCGGAAGGCGTTCTTGCAGCGCGAGCAGCGCACGCGGACGCCCCGCGCGGGCACGCGTGAATCGTCGAGCTGGAACTGGGTCGCGCAGCGCTCGCAGGTGACGATCACGCTACCGTGCTCCCTCGTCGCCGGAGCCGCGGTCCGACCGGTGCGGGGCTCGGCATCATCGCTTCGTTTCGGAGGCGCCGGCGCGGCGCTTGAGCTGCGGGGAGGCCCCCTCCGGACCGAACAGGGAGGCCTCCAGCGCGTGCGAGCCCCGGTGGAGCCGCCTCCCCTGCTCGGGCGGCGGCTCGTCCTGGTGACCGGCAAGGGCGGCACCGGCAAGTCGACCCTGGCGGCCGCGCTCGCCAGCGCGGCGGTCGACCGCGGCCTGCGGGTGCTGGTCGCCGAGCTCGGCCGCGATTCCGTGCTGCCCCGGCTGCTGGCCCTCCATCCGCCGCGGGCCGACTACCCAGAGCGCGAGATCCGTCCCGGTCTCTTCGCGATCCGCATCGACCCCTTCGAGGCGCTGGCCGAGTACCTCGGCCTCGAGATCGGCATGCGCGGCCTGGCCCGACGGCTGCTCGCGAACCGCGGGTTCCGGCAGCTGCTCGAGGCGGCGCCCGGCTGGCGCGAGCTGATCGAGCTCGGGAAGGTCTGGCACCTCGAGCAGATGCGCGAAGGCGGGCGGCCGCGCTTCGACCTGATCGTGGTCGACGCGCCCGCCACCGGTCACGGCCTCTCCTTCCTCGACGTCCCGCGCGTGGTGATCTCCGCGGTGCGGGCCGGTCCGCTGCGCCATCACACGGAGCAGGTCGAGGCGCTGCTGCACGACGCCGCACGCACGCTCGTGCTGCCCGTCTCGCTGGCGGAGGAGCTTCCCGCGCGCGAGACCTGCGCGCTCGTCGCGCGGGTGCGCGAGCTCGGGCTGCCGGTCGACCGCGTGGTCGTGAACGGGCTGCGCGCGCGACCCGTGTCCACATCGCTCGGCGATCTCGCGGCGCTGCTCGAGCGCGTGCCGCGGGACGCCGCGGCGGGTCTGCCGGCGCCGTCGGTGCTGGCGGCGTGCGTGCGCGCGCAGAGCGAACGCCACGCGCTCGGCGAGCACTACCGGCGCGAGATCGCCGAGCGGACCGGCCTGCCGATCGTGCCCCTGCCCTACCTGCCCGATGGCATCCGCGGCCCGCAGGACATCGCAGCGCTCGCCGAGAGCGTGCTCGCCGAGCCGCGCGCGGAGGCGGCATGAGCGCCACGGGCGGAGCCGGCGCGAACGACGACCTCTTCGCGCGTCGCATCCTGGTGTGCGTCGGCTGCGGCGGCGTCGGCAAGACGACGGTCGCCGCCGCGATCGCGCTCGAGGCCGCGCGCAGCGGGCGGCGCGCGCTCGTCATCACGATCGATCCCGCGCGCCGGCTCGCCGACGCGCTCGGGCTGGCCGCGCTCGGCGACGAGCCCGCCGCGCTGCCGCCCGAGCGGCTGGCGCAGGCCGGCGTGCCGGAAGGCGCGTCGCTCTCGGCCGCGATGCTCGATCAGAAGCGCACCTTCGACGGACTCGTCGAGCGGCTCGCGCCCGATCGCGTCACGCGCGAGCGCATCCTCTCGAACCCGATCTACCAGCACGTCTCGGACGCGCTCGCCGGCAGCGTCGAGTACTCGGCGATGGAGCGCGTCTACGAGCTCTCGCAGCGCCCCGACTTCGACTCGATCGTGGTCGACACGCCGCCGGCGCAGCACGCGCTCGACTTCCTGGAGGCGCCGCAGCGGCTGATCGAGTTCCTCGACAGCCGGCTCGTCCACCTGCTGATCCATCCCGCGCTCTCGGCCGGTCGCCTCGGCGCGCGCTGGTTCCAGCGCGGCACACAGCTCGGCCTGCGCGCGATCGAGCGGCTCACGGGCATGGGCTTCCTGGAAGATCTCTCCGAGTTCCTGCTCGCCTTCGAGGGCATGGCCGGCGGCTTCCGCCAGCGCGCCGAGCGCGTGCGCGCGCTGCTGCGCGGCGGCAACGCGGGCTTCGTGCTCGTCGCGGGGCCGGAGCGCGAGTCGGTCGCGCAGGCGCAGGAGTTCCTCGCGCGCCTCGAGAGCTTCGAGGTCGAGCTGCGCGGCGTCGTCGCCAACCGCGTGCGGCTGTGGCCCGGCGGCGGCGAGCCGCCCGACGCCGAGCCGCGCAGCGAGGACGTCGACGCGCTCGCGCGCGCGCTCGCGACGGTCGCGCCGCAGGGCTATCCGGCCGAGGCCGCGGCGCGGGCAGCGGTCGCATGCGCAGCGGGGTACGCTGCGCTCGTCCGTCGGGACGCACGCGCGCTGCACGCGCTGCACCAGCGCGCGGTCGCCGGCGGGCGGCGCTTCTGGCGCGCCGTGCCGGAGCTGCCGCAGGACGTCGGCGACCTGACGACGCTCGCGCGCGTCGGTGCGCTCGTGGCCGGGCGACAGGAGACAGTGTGACGAGCGACGAGACCCGAGGCGGCGCGCAGAGGCGTTCGGCGGTGCCGGCCGACACGCGGCGTGCGCTCGACGAGGCGGCGCGGCACGCGCGCGCGGCCGCCGCGGAAGCGGCGCTCGCGCTGCGCTCGCTCGTCGACGCGGCGGCGCTCTTCACCGCCGGCGTCCCCGCGGAGTCGCACGCCGTCCTCGGCGGCGTCGCGCAGTGGCTCGACGCGCTCGCGCGCGGCGCGTCGCCCGAGGCGGGCGCCGACGCCGCGCTGACCCATGCGCTCGCCGCTGCACTCGACGCGGAGATCGCGCGCTGGGAGGCACGCGCCGCGCAGGATCCCGATGCTCGCTCGGTGCTGCGCGCCTTCCTCGGCGTGCGCGAGCTGCTCTGGGAACTCGGCGTGCGCCCGTCGGCGCAGGCGGAGCCGGCTGCGCGCGCGAAGGAGTCGGGCGCTGCGCGCCGCAAGCGCGTCGAACGGGTGCCCGTGCAGGGCTGACCGTCTCCGGAGCGTTCGCTAGGGTGGGGTCCCGCGCACCTCGCCGAGATCCCCCGCATGACCGTCCTGATCAAGCGCTACGCCAATCGCAAGCTCTACAACACCGAGACGAGCCGCTACATCACCTTGCGCGGCATCTCGGAGCTCGTCGAGCAGGGCACCGACATCCGCGTGATCGACAACGAGTCGGGCGAGGACATCACCTCGGTCACGCTCTCGCAGGTGCTCGTCGAGGGCGAGCGCTCGAACCGCGCGGTGCCGCGCACCCTGCTCTCCGATCTGATCCAGCGCAGCGGCGACGTCCTCTACGGCGCGCTGAAGCGCGGCGTCGGCGACGCGTCCGAGGGCTGGGGCGAGTTCCAGCGCAACGTGCGGCGCGTGATCCACTCGCGCGAGCAGGAGGCGTCGCGGCTGCGCGAGTCGATCTCCGACGTGCGCTCCGAATGGGATCACCTCGTGCAGAACGCCGTCGAGCGCGTCTTCCGCGCGCTCGACCTGCCGCGTCGCAGCGACATCGAGGCGCTCTCCGAGAACCTCGAGCGCGTGGCCAAGGCGCTCGAGCGGCTGGAGGCGCGGCCCGGCGCGGCGCCTCGCCCGCATCCGCCGGATCCGAGCGAGCCGGTCGCCTAGCAGCCTGCTAGCTCCTCAGCCCCACACGGACTCGCGCTCGCGCAGCGCGGCATCGACGAGGGCCTGGATCGCGCCGCGCAGCTCCTCGGTGAGGCGCGAGAGCAGGAGCTCGTCCTGCGCGTCGTCCGGACCGAGCCGCTCGAGCTGGAGCGGCGCGCCGATGCGCACGCGCCACTTCGAGGGCAGCGGCAGCGCGCCGAGCGGGCCGAGCATCGGGAAGGTCGGCGTGACGGGCACGAAGGGCAGCCCCATGCGGATCGGCGGCCGCCACTTGAAGAGGATGGGATGCGCCTCCTCGGCGCCCACGATGCCGACGGGCACGAGCGGCGCGCCCGTCTCGAGCGCGACGCGGATCACACCGCCGCGGCCGAAGCGCTTCAGCCGGTAGCGCTCGCGGAAGACCTTGGCCGCTCCCTTCACGCCTTCCGGGAAGACCAGCACGAAGCGCCCGGCGCCGAGCAGGCGCTCGGCGTTCTCGCGACACGCGCGCACGCCGCCGAGCCGCGCGAGGTACGGCTGCACGAACGGCAAGGTCATCAGCCAGTCCGCCACGAAGAAGCGCGGGCGCTCGCCCGACTCGTGCTCGCGCTCGATGCCGTGCGCGAGCATCAGGCCGTCGTAGGGGAGCAGTCCGGAGTGGTTCGCGACCAGCAGGCACGGGCCCTTGGCCGGCAGGTTCTCCAGGCCCTCGAGCTCGACCCGCCAGTAGCGGTCGTAGAGGAAGTCGAGCAGCGGGCGCGCGCGCCGCAGCACGACCTCGTCCATGCCGAACTCGTCGACCTCGCCGGAGCGCTCCGACATGCCGAGCGTGCCGAGCCGGCGCCGCACGGAGACGAGCAGCTCGTTCCAGTCGACGCGCCGCACCTCGGCGTCGGCGGCGCCACCCGGGCGGAAGCGCGCGCGCAGCTCGCGGCGCAGGTCGTCGAGCGCCTCGCGCACGGCGATCAGCTCGGCGTCGCCCCGCTCCTCCGGATCCCCCGGCGGCTCGTCCTCGACCATGCTCACCGGTAGCGCCGCATGCGGCGCGACGACACGAAGGAGATCCAGGCCTCCTTCGTCGAGTAGTGCGGCTCGCCGAACGCTTCCCAGCCCTTGCGGCCGTCGGCGACCCAGAGGTAGCGAAGGTAGTCGTAGAACGCGGACGGCGGATCGCCCGTCTGTCCCTGCGACGGGAAGTACGCGAGCCGGTAGAGCAGCGCGTTGGGCAGGCGCAGCGCGCGCTTGCCGGCGAGGCGCAGCAGGGTCGAGAGCGGCAGCACGCCGCTGCCGACGACGTTGTAGATGCCGGGATGCGGGCGCAGCGCGGCCTGCTCGAAGGCGCGCAGGGCGTCCTCCTCGTGCACGAGCTGCATCAGCGGGTCGTAGCCGAGCGGCACCGCGACGACGGGCAGGGCGAAGTAGGCGACGACGCGGTTCCAGAAGCTCGGCCCGAAGATCCAGCAGGTGCGCAGCACCGTGACCTCGACGTCGGGATGGCGCTGCGACCACTCGGCGAGCAGCGACTCCATGGCGACGCGGTCGCGCACGGCGTGCGCGTCGCGGTGCCCGCGCAGCGGATGCGTCTCCGAGAGGAAGTTCGGGTTGTCCGGGTGCGGGCCGTAGAGCATCGTGCTCGACGCCACCACCAGGCGCTTCACCTTCGCGGCGGCGCACGCGTGCATCACGTGCAGGCTGCCGATCGTCTCGAGCTCGTGGTCGAGCTCGAGGTCGGACGACGGATCCGCGCGGAAGGCCGTGTGCACGAGCACCTCCACGCGCTCCTTCTCGAGCATGCGCGCGAGCGCGCCGTCGGCGGTCGGCTCGGTCAGGTCGACGCGTGCGAAGCGCGCGCGCTCGTCCATCCGCATGGGGCGGCGCAGGTCGAGGCCGACGGCGCGGACGCCCGCGCCGCGCGCGAGCCGCGCCAGCAGCTGTGCGCCGAGCCAGCCCTGGATGCCGGTGACGCCGATGACGCCGGGTCCGCTCACGTCACTTCGCCCCGTCGCGCGCGCGGCGCGCGCTTCTGCTCCACGTTCCCCTCAGATACCATGCGGCGCGATGGTCGCCACACGCGGCGTCGCCGTCGTCGAGGACCCCCGCTATCGGCAGCATCGCGGTCCCGGCGGACACCCCGAACGTCCGGAGCGCCTCGCCGCCGTCGGGGACGCCGTCGCCGCGCGCCGCGCCTCGCTCGAAGCGGTCGCGCCGCGCCCGGCCAGCCCCGACGAGATCCTGCTCGTGCACGACGCCGCGCTGCTGCGCCAGCTCGAGGCGGCTTCGGCCCGCGCCCCGGTCCACCTCGACGCCGATACCTACATGGGACCGGAGAGCCTCGAGGTCGCGTTCCTCGCGGCCGGCGGCCTCGTCGACCTGACCCGCCGGGTCGTGCGCGGCGAGGCGCGCGCGGGCTTCGCCGCCGTGCGCCCGCCCGGCCACCACGCCGAGCGCAACCGCGCGATGGGCTTCTGCCTGCTGAACAACGTCGCGATCGCGGCGCGCGCGATGCAGCGCGAGGAAGGGCTCGAGCGCGTGCTCGTCTTCGACTGGGACGTCCACCACGGCAACGGCACGCAGCACAGCTTCGAGGACGATCCGTCGGTGCTCTACGCGTCGACGCACCAGTTCCCGTACTACCCGGGCACGGGCGATTTCGACGAGGCCGGCACCGGCAAGGGCGCCGGCTACACCTTGAACCTGCCGCTGCCGGCGGGCTGCGGCGACGCCGAATACGTCGGCGCCGTGCAGCGCGTGCTCGTGCCCGTCGCGCAGGCGTATCGGCCGCAACTCATTCTGGTGTCGTGCGGCTTCGACGCGCACCGCGACGATCCGCTCGCGTCGATGCAGGTCAGCGCGCAGGGCTTCGGCGCGCTCGCGACGATCGTGCGCGCGCTCGCCGACGACCTGTGCGGCAGCCGCATCGTGTTCGCGCTCGAAGGCGGCTACGCGCTCTCCGGCCTGCGCGAGGGCAGCGAAGCCGTGCTCGACGTGCTGCTCGCGCAGGAGACGCCCGCGCTGCCCGCCAGCGTCGAGGCACCGCGCGGAAGCGTGCTCGCCCACGTAGTGGCATGCGCCTCCCAGGTGCACGGCGCGCGCTATCGCGGGATCGGGCTGGCCTGAGCGAAACGCGGATCCCGGGCGACGCTGCCTCGCCACCACGGGATCTTGTAGCTGGCGAACGGATCTACCCCACGATCTTGTGGACGATCCGCGCTCGCAATTTCGGACGGAGTCCCGCGAAAAAGTTGGAAAAAACTTGTTGCGCCCTGCGCATGCAGTGGTATAAAAGCGCCATCAAGTGGTTGTGAAGTGGGGTTTGGTGGTACGCCCCACTTTCTCAGGTGGGAACGCGAGGCCGAGCAGCTCGCAGCATGTTTCGAGGCCGCTACGTGCACACGATCGACGCCAAGAACCGCATGAGCCTGCCGGCCAGCTTCCGGCTCGAGCTCACGCGGCGCGGCGATCGCCCGCCCATCCTGACCAACGGCCACGAGTGTCTCGACCTCTACCCGTTCGACGACTGGATGGAGTACGAGCGACGCATCACCGCGATCGCCGACGTCGATCCGGCCGCGCAGGACTTCGCCCGCATGCGGATCTCGGGAGCTGCGGAGTGCCCGATCGATCGACAAGGGCGGATCCTCGTGCCGCCCCACCTGCGCGAG
Organism: Myxococcota bacterium; assembly: GCA_036274295.1. Classification (GTDB taxonomy): domain Bacteria; phylum Myxococcota_A; class UBA9160; order UBA9160; family SMWR01; genus DASUFZ01. The sequence continues at coordinate 19,024 of DASUFZ010000342.1, read as the reverse complement.
CACGCGGGGCTCGAGCGCGAAGTCACCGTAGCCGGAATCGGACCCAGGATCGAGCTGTGGGACCGCGCCCGGTTCGAAGCGAGTTTGAACAAGACCCAGGCCCACTACCCCGAGACGGCGGCGGCGGTGGCGGGAAAGCTGGGCAGGTAGGGAGTTTTCAGGCGGGGGGCTCGGAGCTCTGCTCCGAGCGAGAGGTTGGGGTGTCCCCGGAGCACCTCTCCGACGCGAGCCAGGAAGTCAATGGGGGGGACAACCTGGTTTGCGCGGAGCCGGTGCTCCGGGGCGCCCCAGCACTCGCCCGCCGCGAGGGAGCGAGCGGCGCGGACCGTCCGCATTCCCGGATCTCGAACACCCGGCTCGACTCCCGATGGGGGCGCAGGTGGGAGCCCCGCTGCTGTGGCCAGCCCTTTCACGCACCAGCCCGTCCTGCTGGACGAGGCGCTCGAGTGGCTGGCCCTGCGCCCGGGCGCGGTGGTCGTCGACGGCACTGTCGGCGCCGGCGGCCACGCGGCCGGCATCCTCGAGCGGACGGCGCCCGGCGGGCGGCTGATCGCGTTCGACGTCGATCCCGAGGCGCTCGCCGCCGCGCGCGAGCGGCTCTCCGAGTACGGCGCGCGCGTGCGCTTCGAGCACGGCTCGTTCCGCGCGCTCGGCGCGGCGCTCGCGCGCATGGGCGTCGACGCCGTCGACGCGGTGCTGCTCGACCTCGGCGTGTCCTCGCCGCAGCTCGACCATGCGCGCCGCGGCTTCCGCTTCGGCGCCGACACCGCCGCACAGACGCCGCTCGACATGCGCATGGATCCCTCCGCCGGACGCAGCGCCGCCGCGCTGCTCGCCGAGGCCGACGCCGAAGAGCTCGCGGGCTGGTTCCATGAATACGCCGACCTGCCCGGCTCGCGCCGCCTCGCGCGCGCGATCGTCGCCGCGCGCGCGCGCGCCCCGCTCGAGACCGCCGCGGACCTGCTGCGCGTGATCGGCGAGAGCGGCGTCGGCCGCGGCCGCCGCCATCACCCGGCGACGCAGGTCTTCCAGGCGCTGCGCATCGCCGTGAACGACGAGATCGGCGCGCTCGCCGAGGGGCTCGGCGCCGCCATCGACGTGCTGCGACCGGGCGGACGCCTGGTCGTGATCGCCTACCACTCGGGCGAGGACCGGGTCGTGAAGCAGCGGCTGCGCGACGAGGCGCGCGGCTGCAATTGCCCGCCGCGCCAGCCCGTCTGCACCTGCGGGCGGCGCGCGCGCGTGCGCGTGCTGACGCGCCGTCCCGTCGTCGCGGGCGAGGCCGAGGTCGCCCGCAACCCGCGCGCGCGCTCCGCGAAGCTGCGCGCGGCCGAACGCCTCGTGGAGGCCGCATGAGCCGCACCCCGCGCGCCACCTCCGATCTCGTCGGCGTCGACTTCGCGCGCGTGCGCACCGCGACGCCGCGCCGGCGCGTGTGGCTGCCGGCCGCCCTGCTCGGGGCGCTGGTCGCCGCCATGGCGCTCGCGCAGCTCCGCATCTCGATCCTGCACCTGCGCTACGCGCTCGGCGAAGCCAGCGCGGCGACACGCAGCCTGCACGAGGAGCGCAGCCGCGAGACCGCGCGCCTCGAGGGCATGCGCGCGCCGGAGCGCCTGGCGAAGCTGGCGCGCGAGCGCGGCTTCGCGACGCCCGCACGCGTCGTCGAGCTGCGCGAGCCGGGTGTGCGCGAATTGCGCGAGCCGGGCGTGCGCGACCTGCGCGATCCGGGTGCGCGACCGTGAAGGCGGCCGACGTGCGACGGAGCGCGCGACGCGTCGAGGTCGCGCTCGGGCTGCTCGGCCTCGCCTTCCTCGCCTTGACCCTGCGCGCGGCGCACCTGTCGGTCTTCGACGAGCGCGGCGCGGCGCGCGGCGACGCGCAGTCGCTCCGCACCTTGATCCTCCCGCCTTCGCGCGGCGAGATCGTCGACCGCAGCGGCGCGTCGCTCGCGCTCTCCGTGGACGCGCCCTCCATCTACGCGCAGACGAAGGAGGTCGCGGATCCGGCGACGGCGGCGCGCGGGCTCGCGCGCGTCCTCGGCGTCGACGCGCGCGAGCTCGCGAAGCGCTTCAGCGAACGGCGCGGCTTCCAGTTCGTCGCGCGCTGGGTGACGCCCGAGCAGGCCGAGCGCGTGCACGCGCTCGGGCTCGCGGGCATCGGCATCGCCGAGGAGCCGCGCCGCGTCTACCCGTACCACCGGCTCGCCGCCAGCACGCTCGGCTTCGCCAACATCGACGGCACGGGCGTGCGCGGCATCGAGCAGCAGGAGGACTCCTGGCTGCGCGGCACGACGCGGCGCATGTCCGTCGAGCGCGACGGCAGCGGGCGCCTGCTGCCCATGCAGCACGGCACGCCGCGCGGCACGTCGGGCGGCGACCTCATGCTGACGCTCGACGCCACCTTGCAGGCCGACGCCGAGCGCGAGCTCGCCGAGGAGATCCGCGCGACCGGCGCGCGCGGCGGCGTCGTCATCGCGCTCGATCCGCACACGGGCGACATCCTGAGCCTGGCCGAGGCGCCGAGCTTCGACCCCAATCACTTCCGCGAGCTCGACTACGGCAGCACGCGCTCGAGCGCCTTCCTCGACGCCTCCGAGCCGGGCTCGTCGTTCAAGGCCTTCCTGGTCGCCGCGGCGCTCGACAAGGGCGCCATCACGGCCGACGAAAAGATCGACTGCGGCGACGGCAGCCTGCGCGTGCCGGGCAAGACGATCCACGACAAGGAGCCGCGCGGCGTGCTCGATCCGGCCGGGATCCTGCGCGTCTCGAGCAACATCGGCGCGGTTCACATCGCCTACGCGCTCGGCCCCTCCGACCACTACGAGATGCTGCGCCGCTTCGGCTTCGGCGAGATCACGGGGAGCGGCTTTCCGGACGAGTCGGCGGGCGTGCTGCGCTCGTGGAAGGAGTGGCGCCCCGTCGACCACGCGACCATCGCCTACGGCCAGGGCATCAGCGTGACGCCGATCCAGCTCGCGGCGGCGCTCGGCGCGCTCGCGAACGGCGGCGAGTGGCTCGCGCCGCGTCTGGTGGCCGCGCGGCGGGCGCCGGGCGGGCCGTGGCTGCCGACGCCGCCGGCGCGCGGGCACCGGGTCGTCAGCCCCGCGACGGCAGCGAGCGTGCTGCGCATGATGGAGAGCGTCGTCGGCGAGGGCGGCACGGGCGTGCGCGCCGCGCTGCCGGGCATCCGCGTCGCGGGCAAGACGGGCACCGCGCAGAAGTTCGACACGCGCGAGGGTCGCTACTCGCAGCAGCGCTTCCGCTCCTGGTTCGTCGGCGTCGCGCCGGCCGACGCGCCGCGCATCGTGATCGTGGTCGGACTCGACGAGCCGAAGCGCCCCTATCACACGGGCGGCATGTCGGCGGCGCCGCTCTTCGCCGCGGTGGCGCGCTCGCAGCTCGCCCAGCAGGGCATCCACGTCGAGAACACGCCCGCGCTGATCGCTCAGGCCGACCTGCCCGACGAGGGCGCCGAGGCCGAGGACGACGCGCCGCACGTCGGGGCGGGGCCGCCCGTGCACGCGCCCGCTCCGCGCCCCGAGCCGCCGGCGCCCCGCCCCGTCGCCGCCGCGGCGGCGAAGCCCGCTCCCGCGCCCGCGCCGCAGGCCCCGCAGACGGCTGCGCCCGTCGCCGCCCCGGCCGGCGACGTCGAGGTCGCGTCCTTCCGCGGCCGCGTGCTGCTGCCGGACTTCCGCGGGCTCAGCCTCGAGGAGGTGACGCGCATCACGGCGAGCCAGGGGTTGCAGGTCAAGGTGCAGGGTCGGGGGCGCGCCGTTGCGCAGGAGCCGCCGCCGGGCACGATCCTGCCGGCAGGCGGCGCCGTGCGCGTGCTGTTCGACGGCTCGCAAGCGGCGGAGCCGCGGGTGGGAGGTGCTCGCAGCGGATGAGGCTCTCGGCGCTCCTCGCTGCGCTGCCTCGGACGCTCGCGCCGCGCGCGCTGGAGACGGGCGGCGAGGCCGATCCCGTCGTGCGCGGCATCGCCATCGACTCGCGCGACGTCTCCCCGGGCGACGTCTTCGTCGCCCTGCGCGGTGCGGCGGCCGACGGACACGACTACCTGGCGCAGGCGGTCGCGCTCGGCGCCAGCGCGCTCGTCGTCGAGAGCGTGCCGGCCGGCTTCGACCCGCGCGGCAGCGCGCTCGTGCAGGTCGCCGACGCGCGGCGCGCGCTCGCGCCGATGTCGGTGCGCTTCTTCGGCGCGCCGGCCGAGGAGCTCTTCCTCGTCGGCGTCACCGGCACGAACGGCAAGACCAGCACGACCTACCTCGTCGAGTCGATCCTCACCGCCATGGGCCGCAAGGTCGGTCTGATCGGGACGGTGGAGGTGCGCTACGCCGGTGAGCGTCGGCGCACGCCCAACACGACCCCGGAGAGCCTCGACCTCCAGCGCACCTTGCGCGACATGCGCACGCGCGGCGTCGACGCGGCGGTGATGGAGGTCTCGTCGCACGGGCTCGAGCTCGGGCGCGTGGACGGCGTCGGCTACGACGTCGCCGCCTTCACGAACCTCACGCAGGACCACCTCGATTTCCATACGGACATGGACCGCTATCGCGAGGCGAAGCTGCGCCTCTTCCGCGATCACCTGAAGCGCGGCGCCGGCGCGGTCGTGAACCTCGAGGATCCCTCCTCGCGGCACTTCTGCGAGGCCGCGCTCGAGAGCGGCGCGCGCCTCGTGCGCATCGCGCGCGACCTCTCGCGCGACGCCGAGGTGCGTCTCGAGTCCGCGGAGGTCTCGCTCTCGGGCACGCGCGCGCGCGTGCTGCTGCCGGGCGGACCGCTCGAGCTGAACCTGCCGCTCGTCGGCGACTTCAACCTCGAGAACATGCTCGTCGCCTGCGGCGTCGCGCACGCGGCCGGCGCCTCGCCGGCGCAGATCGCGATCGGCGTGAACTCGTGCCCGCAGGTGCCGGGCCGCGTCGAGCGGGTCCGCTGGGAAGGCCCCGGCCCCACCGTCTTCATCGACTACGCGCACACGCCGGACGCCGTCGAGAAGCTGCTGCGCGCGCTGCGCCCGCTCTGCCGCGGCGAGCTCGTCGCGGTCTTCGGCTGCGGCGGCGACCGCGACGCCACCAAGCGGCCGCTGATGGCGCGCGCCGTCGCGGCGTATGCGGACCGCGTGATCGCCACCAGCGACAACCCGCGCACGGAGGATCCCGAGCGCATCCTCGACCAGGTCGAGGCGGGGCTCGCGGCGCTGCCGAAGCTCGCCCCGGAAGAGCTCGCGGGCGCGCGCGGCTACGCGCGCATCTCCGACCGCCGCGCGGCGATCGAGACGGCCGTGCGCATCGCGCGCGAGGGCGACACCGTCGTGATCGCGGGCAAGGGCCACGAGGACTACCAGATCATCGGGCGCGAGCGCCTGCCCTTCCACGACGGTGAAGAGGCGCGGCGCGCGCTGCGTCGCAGGTCCGCGGCATGAGCGAGCTGACGGCTGCGCGGATCGCGGAGTGGTGTGGCGGCGCGCTGCGGCGCGGCGACGCGCGCGCGGCGTTCGCGGGCGTCACGATCGACAGCCGCCAGGTCGGCGCAGGCGAGCTCTTCGTCGCCATCGCGGGCCCGCGGCACGACGGCCACGATCACGTCGCGTCGGCCGCGGCCGCGGGTGCGGCGGGCGCCGTCGTGCGGCGCGGCTTCGCCCTGCCGGCCGGGCTTCCGGACGCGTTCTGCGTCATCGAGGCGGACGACACCACGCGCGCGCTCGGCGCGATCGCGGCCGGCCACCGCGCGCTCTACTGCGGTCCGCTCGTCGGCATCACCGGCAGCAACGGCAAGACGTCCACCAAGGAGATGTGCGCGGCCATTCTCTCGGTGCGCGCGCCCTGCCTGAAGACCGCCGGCAACCTGAACAACGAGTACGGCCTCCCGCTGACGTTGCTGCGCCGCAAGCCGGAGCACGCGACGGTCGTGGTCGAGCTCGGCATGAATCACCGCGGCGAGATCGCGCGCCTCGCGGCGATCGCGAAGCCGACGGTCGGCGTGCTCGCCAACGTCGGCACGGCGCACATCGAGCACCTCGGCAGCCGCGAGGCGATCGCCGAGGAGAAGGGCGACCTGCTGGCGGCGCTGCCGGCGTCCGGCGTCGCCGTCGCGAACGCGGACGATGCGCTGGCCTCCGCGCAGGCGGATCGCAGCAAGGCGCGCGCGCTGCGTTTCGGCCTCTCGGCCCACGCCGACGTGCGCGGCACGGACGTCCGCACGCGCCCCGCCGGCTACGCGTTCCGGCTGCGCGCGCCGCAGGGCGAGACGCAGCTCGAGGTCGCGGGGCTCGCGGAGACCGCCGTGCAGAACGCGCTCGCGGCCTGCGCCGGCGCGCTCGCCGCCGGCGCGCCGCTCGCGGATCTCGCGCCGGGCCTCGCCGCCTACGCGCCCGTGCGCGGGCGTCTCCAGCCGCTCGCGCTCGCGGGCGACCTGCTCGTCGTCGACGACACCTACAACGCGAACCCGCAGTCGATGGAGGTGGCGCTGCGCGCGCTGGCGCAGCCGCGCGGCGAGCGCGGCCCCGTGCGCCGCATCGCCGTGCTCGGCGACATGGGCGAGCTCGGCAAGGAGAGCGAGGGCGCGCATCGCGCGGCCGGCGCGCTGGCCGCGCGCCTCGGCATCGATCTGCTCTTCGCCGTCGGCGCGCACGCCGGCGAGGTCGCGGAGGCGGCGCGCGCCGGCGGACTGCCGGGCGCGCGCGTGCACGTGGAGGCCGACGCGGAGCGCGCCGCGGAGGCCGTGCTGGCCGTGCTCCTGCCGCGCGACCGCGTGCTCGTGAAGGGCTCGCGCTCGATGCGCATGGAGCGCGTGGTCGATCGCATCGCGCAGGCCCACGGCGGCCGACGCGCCGAGGCGGGGGACTCTCACTGATGCTCTTCCATTGGCTCGCGTCCGACCAGGGAGTGTGGAACGTCTTCCGCTACATCACGTTCCGCACCGGCGCGGCGACCTTGACGGCGCTCTTCATCTCCTTCGTGGTGGGGCCGTCGCTCATCCGCGCGCTCTCGCGCCTGCGCGTCGGCCAGCCGATCCGCGAGATCGGCCCCGCGCACCAGAGCAAGGCCGGCACGCCGACGATGGGCGGCATCCTGATCCTGCTCTCGCTGTGCGTGTCGGTGCTGCTCTGGAGCAACCTCGACAGCCGCTTCGTCTGGATCCTGCTCGGGCTGACCGTCGGCTACGGACTGCTCGGCTTCCTCGACGACTACGCGAAAGTGAAGCAGCGCAAGAGCGACGGGATCAGCGCGAAGGCGAAGCTCTTCTGGCAGACGTCGCTGGCCGTCGTCGTCGCCTTCGCGATCTACACGGATCCCGGCTTCGACGCCGAGCTCGCGGTGCCGTTCTTCAAGAACTTCACGCCGCACCTCGGCTGGGTCTACATCCCCGTCGCCACCTTCATCATCGTGGCCGCCAGCAACGCCGTGAACCTGACCGACGGCCTCGACGGCCTCGCGATCGGCCCGGTCATGATCACCGCCGGCACGTTCCTGATCCTCGCCTACGCGGCGGGTCACGCCGGCATGGCCGAGTACCTCGCCATCAAGTACGTGCCCGGCGCCGGCGTGCTCGCGATCTTCTGCGGCGCCCTGATCGGCGGCAGCCTCGGCTTCCTCTGGTTCAACGCCGCGCCGGCGCAGCTCTTCATGGGCGACGTCGGCTCGCTCGCGCTCGGCGGCGCGCTCGGCACGATCGCCGTGCTGATCCGCCAGGAGATCCTGCTCGCGGTCGTGGGCGGCGTCTTCGTGGTGGAGGCGCTCTCCGTGATCATCCAGGTCGCGTCGTTCAAGCTGCGCGGCAAGCGCGTCTTCCTGATGGCGCCGATCCACCACCACTTCGAGAAGCAGGGCTGGGCGGAGCAGAAGATCGTCGTCCGCTTCTGGATCGTCTCCGCGATCCTCGGCCTGATCGCGCTCTCCTCGCTGAAGCTGCGCTGATGGAAGAGCTGGCCCGCCGACGCGTGCTCGTGCTCGGACTCGGCGTGTCCGGGCGCAGCGCGGCGGCCTTCTGCGCGGCGCACGGCGCGCAGGTGACGGCCGCCGACGAGCGCGATCCCGCGAAGCTGGCCGGTCTCGATGCGCTCGACGCGCGCATCGAGCTCGCCATCGGCCGGCCCTTCCCCGATCCCGCGGACTTCGACCTGGTGGTGCCCTCGCCGGGCGTGCCGCCCGCGCGCTACCGCGCGCGCGCGAGGCGCGTGTGGGGCGACGTCGAGCTCGCGTACCGCGCGCTCTCGGTGCCGGTCGTGGCGGTGACGGGCACGAACGGGAAGTCGACCACGACGATGCTGGTGGAGGCCATGTGCAACGAGGCCGGATTGCGCGCGCGCGCCGCCGGCAACCTCGGCCCGCCGGCGCTCGGACTCGTCGGTGCGCCGCTCGACGTCGCCGTGCTCGAGGTGTCGTCGTTCCAGCTCGAGACCGTCGAGAGCTTCCGGCCCAAGGTCGCCGTCGTGCTCAACGTGACGCCGGACCACTTCGACCGGCATGCGAGCTTCGCCGACTACGCAGAGGCCAAGCGGCGCATCCTCTCGACGCAGCATGCGGACGAGACCGCGGTGCTCGGCGTCGACGACCCGTGCGTGCGCGGCTTCGCCGAGCGCGCGCCCGGACGCGTGCTGGCGTTCTCGACGCGCGGCCCGGTCGCGCGCGGCGCCTGGCTCGATGCGGGCGACGTCGTGCTGCGCAGCGGCGACACACAGCCGATGCGGCTCTCGCAGGCGGGACTGCCGCCGCAGCCGCCGGAGAACCGGCTCGCGGCGCTGTGCGCCGCCGTCGCGCTCGGCGCGGATCCCGCGAAGGCGTGGCGCGCGCTGGCGAGCTTCCGCGGCCTGCCGCACCGCCTCGAGCTCGTGGCGCGCCACCGCGGCGCCCTCTACGTCGACGACTCGAAGGCCACGAATCCGGCGGCGGCGCTGCGCGCGCTCGCGAGCTTCGGCGAGACGCTCGTGTGGATCGGCGGCGGCCGCGCCAAGGGCCTCGATCTCGGCGAGCTCGCCGACGCCGTCGCCGCGCGCGCGCGCGCCGCGATCCTGCTCGGCGAGTCCGCTCCGGCGCTCGAGCAGGCGCTGCGCGGGCGCGTCGCCATCGAGCGGGTCGCGAGCATCGAGGAGGCGACGGCGCGCGCCGCCGCGCACGCGCGTCCCGGCGACGTCGTGCTGCTCGCGCCCGGCTGCGCGAGCCTCGACATGTTCCGCAACTACGAAGAGCGCGGCGACCGCTTCGCCGCCGCTGCGCGCGCCCTCGACGGCGCGGAGGTGCTGCACTGATGCGCTGGCGACGTGACGACCGGAGCCGCGGCCCGCGCGCCGCCTCGCGCGGAGCCGCCGAGGCCGCCGAGCCGTTCGTGTGGCACGGCGCCCTGCTCGCCTGCGCGACGGTGCTCGTCTGCGTCGGCGTGGTGATGAACTACAGCACGACGGCGGCGCGCGAGATCGGCGCGGCGGTGCCGGAGCTGGCCGTGCGCCACTGGATGGGCGTGCTGGCGGGCGCGCTGGCCGCGATGCTCGCCGCGCGCGTGCCGCTCGGCTTCTGGCGCCGCATCGCGCTGCCGGGGCTCGGCGTGTGCGTCGCGCTGCTCGCCGCGACCCTGCTCGTCGGCATCGAGGCGAACGGCGCGCGGCGCTGGATCGCGCTGCCGGGCATCCCGATCCGCCTGCAGGCCTCCGAGCCGACGCGCCTGGCGCTGGTGCTCGCGCTCTCGTCCGTGCTGGCCGGCGCCATGCACCGCGGCGCGCCGAAGCCGGCCGCGCTGCGCGCCGTGCTGCCGCTGGTCGGCGCGCCCGTGCTGCTGCTGCTGCTCCAGCCGAACTTCAGCAGCGCGGGCGTGCTCGTGCTGCTCGCCGCGTTCCTGCTCTTCGCGTCGGGCCTGCCGCTGCGCTGGTTCGTCGCGCCGGGCATCGTCGCCCTCGTCGGCGCGTGCGCCTACGTCGCCATGCGCCCCTACGCGCTGGCGCGCGTGCGCGGCTTCCTCGATCCGTGGCAGAGCGCGCAGGGGGAGGGCTTCCAGCTCGTGCAATCGTTCGTCGCCTTCGGGCGCGGCGGCAGCTTCGGCGTCGGCATCGGCGCGGGACGCCAGAAGCTCTTCTTCCTGCCCGAGGCGCACACCGACTTCATCCTCTCCGTCGTCGCGGAAGAGCTCGGCCTCGTCGGCGTGCTGCTCGTGATCGGCGCCTTCGCCGGCATCGCGATCTTCGGCCTGCGCGTGGCGCGGCGCGCGCGCGAGCCCTTCGCCCTGCTGGTCGCGACCGGCATGACCGCGGCGATCGTGGTGCCCGCGCTGCTGAACGCCGCGGTCGTGATGGGCCTCGCGCCGACGACCGGCCTCGCGCTCCCGTTCCTCTCGCACGGCAGCAACTCGCTGGTCTGCACCGGCATCGCGCTCGGCATCCTGCTCCGCATCGCGGCGCACGAGGCGGCGCCGTCCGCGAGCGCGCCGGCCGGCCACCGCCTGCGCGGGTCGACGCCGTGAGCGCTCCCGCGCGCCGTTTCGCGGTGGCCGGCGGCGGCACGGGCGGACACGTCGTGCCGGCGCTGGCTCTCGCCGAGCGCATCCGCGCGGGCGGTCACGACGTGATCTTGATCGGCTCGACGCGCGGGCTCGAATCGCGCCTGGTGCCGAAGGCGGGCTTCGAGCTGGCGACGTTGCCGGCGGGACAGGTGATGGGACGCGGACTCGCGGCGCGCGCGTCGGCGGCCGTCGCGATCGCGCGCGGCACGCTCGCCGCCGCGCGCCTGCTGCGGCAGCGGCGCATCGAGATCGTGCTCTCGGTCGGCGGCTACGCCTCGGTGCCGAGCGTGCTGGCCGCCGCCGCCCTGCGCATCCCGGTCGCGCTAGTGGAGCCGAACGCGCAGCCCGGCCGGGCGAACCGGCTCGCCGCGTCGTTCGCGCGGCGCATCTTCGTGCACTTCGAAGAAGCCGCGAAGCGGCTCGGCGGGGGCACGCGCGTGCAGGTGCTCGGCGTGCCGCTGCGCGAGGCGCTGGTGCGCGCCTTCGCGGCCGCGCCGCCGCGGCGCGCCGCAGAGCCTCCCGTACACCTGCTGATCTTCGGCGGCAGCCAGGGCGCGCGGCAGCTCAACGATCTCATGCTGAACCTGGCGCCGCGCCTCGACCCGGCGCTCTTCGAGATCTTCCACCAGACGGGCGAGGCGGATCGCGAGCGCGTCGCCGAGGGCTACGCCGCGACGAAGCTGCGCGCCGAGGTCGTGCCCTTCGAGCCGGACATGCCGCGGCGCTATCGCGAGGCGGATCTCGCGCTGTGCCGCTCCGGCGCCATGACGGTCGCCGAGCTGGCGATGGCGGGGCTGCCGGCGCTGCTCGTGCCCTACCCGCACGCGGCGGACGATCACCAGCGCGCCAACGCGCAGGCGCTCTCGGCCGCCGGCGCGGCGGTGCTCCTGCCGGCGAAGCTCGACAGGGACGCCGTGCTCGGGATGCTCGAGTCGCTCGCGAGCCAGCCGGAGCAGCTGCGCGCGATGAGCGCGGCGGCGTCGAAGCTGGCGCGGCCCGACGCCGCGGAGCGCATCGTCGAATCCTGTCTCGAGCTGCTCGGCGGAGGGAACTGATGTACCGGCGCATTCGACGCGTTCACTTCGTCGGCGCGGGCGGGATCGGCATGTGCGGCATCGCCGAGCTGCTGGCCACGCAGGGCTACGAGGTGACGGGCTCCGACCTGCGCGACGGCCCGACGCTCGCGCGCCTGCGCGAGCAGGGCATCTCCATCGCGATCGGCCACGACGCGCGCCACGTCGGCCAGGCCGACGTCGTCGTCTACTCGTCGGCGGTGCGGCGCACCAACCCGGAGCTGATCGAGGCCGAGCGCCGCAAGATCCCCGTGATCCCACGCGCCGAGATGCTGGCCGAGGTGATGCGCCTCAAGGACGGCATCGCGGTCGGCGGCAGCCACGGCAAGACCACGACGACCTCGCTGATCGCGCACCTGCTCGCGCAGGCGGGCCTGGATCCGACCGCGATCATCGGCGGGCGCGTGCTCGCTGCGGGGCGCGATCCGTCCACGACCCGGCTCGGCACGGGCGACCTGCTGGTGGCGGAGGCCGACGAGAGCGACGGCTCGTTCCTGCGCCTCGCGCCCGTCATCGCCGTCATCACGAACATCGATCCAGAGCATCTCGACCACTACGGCAGCTACGAAGCGCTCCAGGACGCCTTCGCCGCGTTCGCGAACCGCGTGCCCTTCTGGGGCGCGGCCGTGCTCTGCCTCGATCACCCCGGCGTGCAGGCGATCGTGCCGCGCATGTCGCGGCGCACGCTCACCTACGGCACGGCGTCGCAGGCCGATCTCGTCGCCACCGAGATCAGCGTGGACGGCCTCGGCATGCGCTTCGCCGTGCGCCAGCGCGGCGCCCTGCTCGGCAGCGCGCGCGTGCGCCTGACCGGTCAGCACAACGTGCGGAACGCGCTGGCGGCGATCTCGGTCGCGCTCGAGCTCGGCGTGCCCTTCTCGCAGGCGGCCGAGGCGCTCGACTGCTTCGGCGGCATCGAGCGGCGCTTCCAGATCAAGGGAGATGCCGCGGGCGTGCGCGTGGTCGACGACTACGGCCATCACCCGGCCGAGGTCCGCGCGACCCTCGCCGCCGCGCGCGCGCTGCACGAGGGCCGCATCGTCGTCGCCTTCCAGCCGCACCGCTACACGCGCACGCGCGATCTGTGGGACGACTTCGCGCGCTCCTTCAACGACGCCGACGTGCTGATCGTCTCCGAGATCTACGCCGCGGGCGAGGACAAGATCCCGGGCGTGGATGCGGCCGCGCTGGTGGGGGCGCTGCGCGCGCACGGACACCGCGACGCCGAGTTCGTCGCCGACCTCGACCGCGTGCTCGAGCGCCTGGAGGCACGCGTGCGCCCGGGGGACCTGGTGCTGACACTCGGCGCGGGCTCCGTCTCTTCGCTCTCGGACCGCCTGCTGGCGCGCCTGCGCGGGGCCTCCGCTTGATCGCGCCCGAGGCGCGCGAGCGGCTGCTGCGGGCGCTCGGCCCGCGCATCCGCTTCGACGTGCCGATGGCGCGCCTCACCTCGCTGCGGGTCGGCGGGCCGGCCGATGCGGTCGCCGCGCCGGCCGACCGCGCGGAGCTCGCGCTGCTGCTCGGCCTCTGCCACGCGCTGCGCCTGCCGCACCTGCTGCTCGGCAGCGGCTTCAACACGCTGGCGCTGGACGGCCCGCTCGAGGCCGTGGTCGTGCAGCTCTCGCGCTTCCGCCGGCTCGAGGAGCGGCCGGGCGGGCTCTTGCGCGTGGAGGCGGGCGTCTCGCACAGCCAGGTGACGCGCTTCTGCACACAGCGCGGGCTCTCGGGCCTCGAGTTCGCGGCGGGCATCCCGGGGACGGTCGGCGGCTGGCTCGCCATGAATGCGGGCGTCCCGGGCCGCGAGATCCGCGACGCGCTGGTGGAGCTCGAGGTGATGAGCCCGACCGGCGCGCGGCGCCGCCACCTGCCGGCCGCCGCGCTCCACTTCGTCTACCGCGCGCTGCGCGGGCTCGCGCCCGGCAGCGTGCTGGTCTCGGCACTTCTGCGGGTCACGCAGGCGAGTGCGGCATCGGTTCGCGAGGAGGTCGAGCGGCTGCTGGCGCGGCGCGCCGCGACCCAGCCGCTCTCGGTCCCCTCCTGCGGCTCGGTCTTCAAGAATCCAAAGGGCGACTACGCGGGCCGCCTGATCGAGTCGGTCGGACTCAAAGGTTTTCGCGTGGGGGGCGCGCAGATTTCCCCGATGCATGCGAACTTCATCGCCAACACGGGGGGTGCCAGCGCAGCAGACGTCTGCGCGCTGATGCGCGAGGCGCAGCAGCGCGTGCACGCGGCGAGCGGTATCCACCTCGAGCCCGAAGTGCACGTGGTCGGAAGGGGGTGACACACATGGCTGATCTGGATCGCCTGGAGCGGGACGCGCGCGCGCGGCGCACGCGCGCGAACTCCCACCTCTCGCGCCTGCGCAACCAGGGGCGCGTCGAGCAGGCGGCGCGGCCGATTCGCCGTCGGGTGGCGCTCGTCGCGCTGGCGTCGGGCGCGCTGCTCGGGAGCTGCGCGCCGGCGCTCTGGATCCGCATCGGCGGCGACGCCGTCGACGCGATCGCCGTGCGCGGCGCGTCGCGCCTGACACCGCGAGAGGTCGCGGCCGCGACCGGCATCCCGCGCGGCGCGCGGCTCGCGGACGTCGACACGGACGCCGTGGTGGCGGCGCTCGAGACCCACGCCTGGATCGAGGAGGCCAGCGCGCAGCGCCTGCCGAACGGCCGGGTGGTGGTCGAGGTGGTCGAGCGCCAGCCCCTGGCGCAGCTGGCGGTCGGCCCGCGCCGCTTCGCGATCGACGCGGTGGGCAACGCCTTCGCCGAGCTGCGCGAGGACGAGGCGACGGAGCTGCCGCGGCTGGTGGCGGAGGAGCCGCCGAAGCCCGGCGCGCCCGATCCGCTGCGGGTCGAGGCCGCGGGCCTGGCGGCGCGCCTGCCCGAGCTGGGGCTCGCGGCGCCGGAGGAGGTCCGCATCGCGCCGCCGGACGATCCGCAGGGCGTGTCGCTGCGGCTGCCCGGGCTCCCGCCCGTGGTGGTGCTCGGCCGCGAGTCGCTGGACGAGCGGCTGAAGGGTCTGGCCGAGCTGCTGGAGGCGCGCCGGGACGAAGCATCCCGCGCGCGGATCATCGATCTCCGCTTCGAGGACCAGGCGGTCCTGCGGAGCGCGGCGGCCCGGGAAGGGTCGCGAGATGCGGCGCTCACGGGGGGTGGCGCGCCGCGGGGAACGCGGAGCGCCGGCTAGCGCCGGGCTCCGCCATCGAGTCTCAGGGGGGAGACAACATGGCAAGGAAGGAAGACCTGATCGTCGGGCTCGACATCGGGACGACGAAGATCTGCGTGATCGTGGCGGAGCGGACCGAGAACGGCGTGGATGTCGTCGGCATCGGCACGCACCCGTCGCGCGGGCTGCGCAAGGGCGTCGTCGTCGACATCGACGCCACCGTGGCCTCGATCAAGCACGCCGTGGAAGAGGCGGAGCTGATGGCGGACTGCGAGATCTCGTCGGTCTACGCGGGCATCGCCGGCAGCCACATCCGCGCCTTCAACTCGCAGGGCGTCGTCGCGGTCAAGAACCGCGAGGTGTCGCCCAGCGACGTGAAACGCGTGATCGACGCCGCCAAGGCCGTCTCGATCCCGATGGACCGCGAGGTGATCCACGTCATCCCGCAGGAGTTCGTGATCGACGAGCAGGACGGCATCCGCGAGCCGCTCGGCATGAGCGGCGTGCGGCTCGAGGCCAAGATCCACATCGTCACGGCGGCCGTCACCAGCGCGCAGAACATCGTGAAGTGCGCCAACAAGGCCGGCCTCAACGTGATCGACATCGTGCTCGAGCCGCTGGCGTCGGCCGAGGCATCGCTGGCGGAGGACGAGCGCGATCTCGGCGTCTGCCTGATCGACATCGGCGGCGGCACCACGGACGTGGCCGTCTTCTCCGAGGGCTCGATCCAGCACACGAACGTGCTCGGGCTCGGCGGCGCGCACATCTCGAACGACATCGCGGTGGGCCTGCGCACGCCCTTCGACGAGGCCGAGCGCATCAAGAAGCGCTTCGGCGTCGCGTCGGCGCGCTACCTCCAGAGCGACGACGTGATCAGCGTGCCGTCCGTGGGCGGGCGCCGCCCGCGCGAGGTCTCGCGCAAGATCCTGTGCGAGATCATCGAGCCGCGCGTGGACGAGATCCTGACGCTCGCGCGCCAGGCGCTGGTGAAGGAGGGCCTCGAGAGCCGCATCCCGTCCGGCGTCGTGCTCACCGGCGGCTGCTCCGCGCTCGACGGCCTGCTCGATCTCGCGGAGGAGATCTTCGAGACGCCCGTGCGGCTCGGGACTCCCTGCCACGTCGGCGGGCTCCAGGATGTGGTGCGCGGCCCCATGTACGCGACGGGCGTCGGGCTCGTGCTCTTCGGCGCCGCGCAGGATCGCGAAGGCGCGCGCTTCCGCATCCGCGACGAGTCGATCTTCGGCCGGGTCAAGCAGCGGATGCGCGACTGGTTCTACCAGTTCGAGTAGTCCGCGAGAATTTTTTCGGCTCCGGCCGCTCGAAGGACTTAACAAAAACAGCGATCTCCTGTAAGAATCTGCGCACTCACTCGGGGGGGTGAACCATGGCGAAACGTCCGTCCGATCGTCCGTCCGACCATCACAGCAACCGGTCAGGAGGGGCGACGCCGCCCCGCCAGGAGGAGTTCGCCGGCGACGACCTCCTCGAGTTCGAGGGCACACCGACGCACCAGGCCGTCATCAAGGTGGTGGGCGTCGGCGGCGGCGGTGGGAACGCGCTGGACAACATGGTGGTCTCGGGCCTCCAGGGCGTGGAGTTCATCGCGGCGAACACGGACGCCCAGGCGCTGCGCCACAGCCGCGCCGCCATCAAGCTCCAGCTCGGCAACGAGGTCACGCGCGGGCTCGGCTGCGGCGCGGACCCCGACAAGGGCCGCTCGTCTGCGCTCGAGGTGCGCGAGCGGCTGCGCGAGTACTTCACCGGCACGGACATGGTCTTCGTGACGGCGGGCCTCGGCGGCGGCACCGGCACCGGCGCCGCGCCGATCGTGGCCGAGGTGGCGCGCGAGTGCGGCGCGCTGACCGTCGGCGTCGTGACCAAGCCCTTCCACTTCGAGGGCCGGGTGCGCCTGCGGCACGCCGAGCGCGGCCTCGAGGAGCTGCACCGGGTCGTGGACACCGTCATCACGATCCCGAACCAGCGCCTGCTCGCGCTGGCCGGCAAGAACACGAGCGTGAAGGACGCCTTCAAGCTCGCCGACGACGTCCTCTACAACGCGGTCCGCGGCATCTCGGACCTGATCACCATCCACGGCCTGATCAACCTCGACTTCGCAGACGTCCGCACGATCATGAACGAGATGGGCGTGGCCCTGATGGGCACCGGCATCGCGCGCGGCGACAACCGCGCCGAAGAGGCGGCGCGCATGGCCATCTCCAGCCCGCTGCTGGAGGACCTCTCGATCGACGGCGCCCACGGCGTGCTGATCAACATCACGGGCGGCTCGGACCTCTCGCTCTTCGAGGTGAACGAGGCCTCGACCCTGATCCAGGAGGCGGCGCACGAGGACGCCAACATCATCTTCGGAGCCGTCATCGACGAGTCGATGCCCGAAGGCGAGATGCGCGTCACCGTGATCGCCACCGGTCTGGTGGACGAACGGGTGCGCCGCGGCCGCGACGGCGAAGGCCGCCGCGAGGTGCCGTCGCGCGGCCGCGAGATGCGCGACGAGCGCTCGCCCGCGAGCGTGACGCCGATCCGGCCCTACCCGGAGCCGGCGCCGATGTCGGCGTCCGCCGAGCCGCGTCCGCAGCAGCCGGCGCTGCTCGAGACGCCTCCGGAGCGCGAGCGTGAGCGCCCGCGACAGAGCCCGGCCGACTGGATCTCGCCCTACGAGGACGAGCTCGACGTGCCGACCTTCCTGCGCCGCGGCGGCAAGGCCGAGAAGGACGAGGAGGAGGAGCGGGAGCAGCCCGCCTTCCTGCGCAGGTCAGCGGACTAGCTAACGTCCGGCCCCCATGGGCTCCCCTCTCGTCTGCGTCGCGCGCGACGGCGCCATCGCCACGCTCACGCTCCAGGATCCGGAGCGGCGCAACGCCATGAGCGAGGCGATGGGCGAGGCGTTCGCGGCCGAGATGGTCGCGCTCGCTGCCGAGCCGGGGCTGCGCGCGGTCGTGCTGACCGGCGCGGGCGACGCGTTCTCGGCGGGCGGCGACTTCGGGATGCTCGAGGGCCTCGCCGAGAACGCCACGGCGCGGCCGGGCGTCGCGCGCCGCGAGACGCGCGATTCCATGCGCGCCTTCTACGGCCTGTTCCTGACCCTGCGCGAGCTGCCCTGCCCCGCCATCGCCGCCATCAACGGGCATGCGATCGGCGCGGGCCTGTGCGTCGCGCTCGCCTGCGACCTGCGCATCGCGTCGCGCGAGGCGAAGCTCGGCCTCAACTTCACGCGCCTCGGGCTGCATCCGGGCATGGGCGCCACCTGGACCCTGCCCCGCCTGGTCGGCGCGGCGCCCGCCGCGGAGCTCCTCTTCACGGGACGGGTCGTGACGGGTGAGGAGGCCGCGGCGCTCGGCATGGTGAACCGCGCCGTCGCCCCCGACCGCGTGCTCCCCGACGCCCTCGAGCTGGCGCGGGAGATCGCCGACGCCGCCCCGATCGCGGTGGCCGGCGTGAAGCGCGCACTCGCGCGCAGCGCAGCGGCAACTCTGGACGACCAGCTCGGCTTCGAAGCCGCCGAGCAGGCGCACTGCTTCGAGACCCGCGACGTCGCCGAAGGACTCGCCGCCGCGCGCGAGCGACGGCGGCCGAAGTTCGAAGGCCGCTGAGCGCAGGAGGCCGACCCAAGTCGGCCGACGCGCAGCGAGGCGCAGCCGAGCGAAGGGCCGGAATGCCCGAGCGCGAGCGATCAGCGAGCGCGAAGGTCCGGCCAGGACGGGTTCGCGCGTGCGCAATTCGCACTTTTCCGGTGACACGGGTCACCGGAGCACGCGCACTCCATGTGCGGACGCTCAAGTGTTGTCTAGAATGCGCGAAACGAATCTGCGACACCTGAAGTGAGTCGCGATTCGAGTCCGGTTCGGCTGAAGCGCGATCCGGACGGGGGAGCCTGGGGTGGGAGTCATGGTCGCGCGCGCACTGCGCAATCAGAATGTGTGGCTGGTCCTGGGATACGTCGGGCTGATCCTGCTGATGGCCCGGGCGTACGCATAGTCCGGGCGGATGCATCGCAGCTGGCTTCGTCGGGCATCGCTCGACGTGCTGCAGCACGCCTTCGCTCGCCCTCCTCGCCAGCTGCGCGCCTCCACCCGGCCTCTACTTTTGCGCCGATAGCGGACGACGGGCCGCGAATCCGAGCAGCGCCGCTGCCAGCACGCCCACGCCGGCTGCGGGCAGCACCGGCACGACCGGCGGATCGCCGAGATCCTCGAGCCCGACCTCCGCGCTGGTCAGCAGCACGAACTGGTTGCGCGGGCCGCCGAGGAAGAACGACAGGTCTCCGCGCAGGATCGGGTTGAAGACCAC
>DASUFZ010000341.1:0-68563 GCA_036274295.1 Myxococcota bacterium | reverse complement strand
GTCGAGGACGCGCAGCGCGTGATGGACGTGAACTTCATGTCGTGCGTGTGGACGACCTTCGCGGTGATCCCGCTGATGCTCGAGCAGGGCGGCGGCGCGATCGTCAACGTGTCGTCGTTCGCGGCGCTGGTGACACCGCCGCGCGAGACGCTCTACTCCGCGTCGAAGGCCGCGATGGACGCCTTCACGGCGGGGCTCTGGAACGACCTGCACGGCGCGAACATCCACGTCGGCCTCGTGCGGCCGGGCGCGATCGACACGGAGATCTGGGACAAGCAGGCGGAGCCGGTGGCGTTTCGCGGTCACAAGGCGCCGCCGAGCGTGGTGACGAACGCGATCCTCGAGGTGATCGAGTGCGAGGTGCGCGAGCGGACGGTGCCGCGGCGCGATCCGGGCCTGGTGTCGGCGCGCATGCTGCGGCGCCTCGCGCCCGGGCTGCTGCTCGAGGGCATGCGCCGCTTCGACCCGGTGCCGGAGGCGGTGCTCGAGGCCGCACGCGAGCGCGCGCGGCGCGGGCGACGCCTCGGCGAGCTCGAGTGATGCGCAGGCTCCTGGTCGTCGCGCTGCTCTGCGCGCTCGCGCCCGCGGCGGCGCTCGCCCACCGGCTGGCGCCGGCGCTGCTCGAGCTGGTCGAGCGCGGCGGCGGCCGGGTCGACGTGCGCTTCAAGCTGCCGCTCGAGCAGCCGACGGGCTCGGACCTGCGGCCGGAGCTGCCGCCGCAGTGCGCCGAGACGAGCGAGCCGGTCGGCGTCCAGGAGGACACCGGCGTCATCGTGCGCTGGACGCTCGACTGCGGCCCGGGCGGACTCGTCGGCTCGCGCGTCGCGCTCGCGGGCCTCGCCGAGAGCGGCAGCAACGCGCTGCTGCGCATCGAGCTCGCCGACGGCCGCAAGCTGCGCGCCGTGCTGCACGAGGGCGCGCCCGCGTTCGAGATCCCCGCGCGCCAGGAGCGCATCGACGTCGCGCGCGACTACGCGCGCCTCGGCGTCGAGCACATCCTCACGGGCTTCGACCACCTGCTCTTCGTCTTCGGCCTGGTGCTGCTCGTGCGCGGCGGGCGCCCGCTGCTCTGGACGGTGACGGCCTTCACGCTCGGCCACAGCGTCACGCTCTCGCTGGCCGCGCTCGGCTACGTGCACTTTCCGTCGGCGTGGATCGAGGTGCTGATCGCCGGGACGATCCTGCTGCTGGCGGCGGAGCTGGCACGGCCCGATCCCGATCCGCGCGATCTCATGCGCCGCCTCCCCTGGCTCGTGGCCGGCGGCTTCGGCCTGCTGCACGGCCTCGGCTTCGCGGGCGCGCTCGCCGAAGTGGGGCTGCCGGCCGACGAGATCCCGCTCGCGCTCTTCAGCTTCAACGTCGGCATCGAAGTCGGGCAGCTCGCGTTCGTCGCCGTGGTGTTGGCGGCGCGTTGGCTGCTGGCGCGTCCGCTCGAGCGCGCGCCCGGCTGGCTCGCGCACGCCCCCGTCACCGTGATGGGCGCGCTCGCGGCCTACTGGTGCCTCGAACGCGGCGCGGCTGCGCTAGGGATCTAGCAAGGAGGCCGACTACAGTCGGCCGACGCGCAGCGAGGCGAAGCCGAGCGAAGGCCGGAATGCCCGAGCGCGAGCGGATAGCGAGCGCGAAGGCCCGGCAGAGAATTCGCGCATCCCGGAAATACGAAGGCCCCGAAGCGTTTCCACTTCGGGGCCCTCGCATTTTCTACGGAGAGAGCGGGGCTACATCGGCGGCATGCCGGGCATGCCGCCTCCGCCGCCTTCCTTCTTCTCGTCGGGCTTCTCGGCCACCATCGCCTCGGTGGTCAGCAGCAGCGACGAGACGCTGGCCGCGTTCTGGAGCGCGGTGCGGACGACCTTGGTCGGGTCGATGACGCCGGCCTTGATCAGGTCCTCGTACTCCTCGCTCTGGGCGTTGAAGCCCTGCGCGCCCTTCGCGTTGCGGACCTTGTCGACGACGATCGAGCCGTCGATGCCGGCGTTCTCCGCGATGCGGCGCAGCGGCTCCTCGAGCGAGCGGCGGATGATGTTCACGCCCGCCTTCTGCTCCTCGTTCTCGCCGATGCCCTCGAGCACCCTCTGGCAGCGCAGCAGCGCCACGCCGCCGCCGGGGACGATGCCCTCCTCGACAGCCGCACGGGTCGCGTGGAGCGCGTCCTCGACGCGCGCCTTCTTCTCCTTCATCTCGGTCTCGGTGGCCGCGCCGACCTTCACGACCGCGACGCCGCCGACCAGCTTGGCGAGCCGCTCCTGGAGCTTCTCGCGGTCGTAGTCGGAGGTCGTGTCCTCGACCTGCTTGCGGATCTCGTTGACCCGGCCCTCGATGTCCTTCTTGCTGCCGGCGCCGTCGATGATCGTCGTGTTGTCCTTGTCGATCTTGATGCGCTTGGCCTTGCCGAGGTCCTTCAGGGTCACGTTCTCGAGCTTGAGCCCGAGCTCCTCGGCGATCACCTGGCCGCCCGTCAGCACGGCCATGTCCTGCAGCATCGCCTTGCGGCGGTCGCCGAAGCCCGGCGCCTTCACCGCGGAGACGGCGAGCGTCCCGCGGATCTTGTTCACCACGAGCGTGGCGAGCGCCTCGCCCTCGATGTCCTCGGCGACGATCAGCAGCGGTTTGCCCTGGCGCGCGACCTGCTCGAGCAGCGGCAGCAGATCCTTCATGGAGCTGATCTTCTTCTCGTGGAGCAGGATCACCGGCTCCTCGAGGACCGCCTCCATGCGCTCGGGATCGGTCACGAAGTAGGGCGAGACGTAGCCGCGGTCGAACTGCATGCCCTCGACGACGTCGAGGGTGGTCTCCATCGACTTCGCCTCTTCGACCGTGATCACGCCCTCCTTGCCGACCTTCGCCATCGCGTCGGAGAGGATCTTGCCGATCGTCGCGTCGTTGTTGGCGGAGATGGTGCCGACCTGTGCGATCTCACCGGTGTCGCGCGTGGGCTTCGACATCTTCTTCAGCTCGTCGACGATGGCCGCGACGGCCTTCTCGATGCCGCGCTTGATCTCCATCGGGTTCATGCCCGCCACGACGAGCTTGCTGCCCTCGCGGAAGATCGCCTGCGCGAGCACGGTGGCCGTGGTGGTCCCGTCGCCGGCGACGTCGGAGGTCTTCGAGGCGACCTCCTTCACCATCTGGGCGCCCATGTTCTCGAACTTGTCCTCGAGCTCGATCTCCTTCGCGACGGTGACGCCGTCCTTGGTCACGGTCGGCGAGCCGAAGCTCTTCTCGATCACGACGTTGCGGCCCTTGGGGCCGAGCGTCACGCGGACCGCGTTGGCGAGCTGATCGACGCCGGAGAGGAGGCGCGAGCGCGCGTCCTGGTCGAAACGTACTTCCTTGGCCATGTCGCTACTCCAGCACGCCGAGGACGTCGTCCTCGCGGATGATGAGGTGCTCGTCGCCCTCGATGTTCACCTCGGTGCCCGAGTACTTGCTGAAGAGGATCCGGTCGCCCTTCTTCACGTCGAGCGGCGTCAGCTTGCCGTCTTCGCTGACCTTGCCCTTGCCGACGGCGACGACCTTGCCCTCCGAGGGCTTCTCCTTGGCGGTGTCGGGAATGATGATCCCGCCCTTCGTCTTCTCTTCCTCGTCGATGCGCTTGACGAGGATCCGGTCCTGCAGCGGACGGATCTTCATGGGGTCTCCTCCGATGCCTCCGCGCGAGGCGCGGGGGGCGCGAGAAGCGACTGGGCGGCGTCCGGCCGGCCCTTTCGACCGGGTCACCCTGACCCGGTTGTCGCCTCGCGCGGGTTGATTGGCAGTCTCGCGTCGCGAGTGCCAAACGGCCGCGCAATGTAGTCCGGCCCTTCGCAGACGCCAAGACCGCAGGGCTTCCGCTTCGAGCAGGAAAGGGTGGGCCCGTTGACTTTCGCCTCGGTTTCGCCGACTCTGCGCGCGTGGCACTGACCCGCAGACAGCGCGAGATCTACGACTTCATCCGCGAATTCGTCGACGCGCAGGGCTACTCGCCGAGCCTCGAGGAGATCGGCGCGCGTTTCGGGCTCTCCTCGGTGGCCACCGTGCACAAGCACGTGCAGCACCTGGTGGAGAAGGGCTTCCTGAAGAAGGCCCTGCACCGCTCCCGCTCGGTCGAGCCGGTCGAGACGCCCACCAATCCGGTCGTCTCGCTGCCGCTGCTCGGCAGCGTCGCGGCGGGCTCCCCGATCGAGGCGATCGAGCTCTCGGAGTCGATCGACGTGCCGCAGCAGCTCGTCCCGAAGCGCGGCCGCTGCTTCGCCCTGCGCGTGCGCGGCGATTCGATGGTCGAGGAGCAGATCCGCGACGGCGACTTCGTGGTGGTCGAGAGCGCGGCCGAGGCGCGCGACGGGGAGACCGTCGTGGCGCTCCTGCGCGGTGAGGACGCCACGCTCAAGAAGTTCTACCGGCGCGGCAGTCAGGTGCGCCTCGTGCCCGCCAATCCGACCATGCGCCCGATCGAGGTGCCGGCGGCCGAGGTCCAGATCCGCGGCATCGTGCGCGGACTGCTGCGTCGCTACTGAGCCGTCTGGCGCCGCGGCCCTCGCTGGCTAAGCTCGGAAAGCTCTAGCGTTTCCGACCACTTGCGGGAGTGCGACATGGCCGAGATCCGGCTCAGCCGCGCGATCGAGTTCTCGACCTCGCTCCGCTACTGGAACCCCGCGCTCTCCGCGTCGGAGAATCAGCGCCTGTTCGGTCCCAAGGCGTCGCAGCACGGCCACAACTTCCGGCTCGAGGTCGAGATCCAGGGCGAGCCCGATCCGCAGACCGGCATGGTGATGGACCTGAAGGACCTCCAGGAGATCCTCGAGCGCGAGATCATGGAGCGCTTCGATCACCGCGACCTGAACCGCGACACACCGTACTTCGACAAGGAGCCGCCGACGCCGGAGAATTTCGTCCAGGTGATCCGTCGGCTGCTCGTCGCGGCGCTGCCCGAGGGCATGCTCGACCGCCTGCGCCTCTACGAGGACGCGGACACGTTCGTCGAATGGTTCGAGCCCCGCGAGGCGTCGCGATGATCGCGCTCACGCGGCGCTACCGCTTTCCCGCCGCCCACATCCTCTCGTCGGATCGTTTCAGCGCCGAGGAGAACGCGCGCATCTACGGCAAGTGCGCGAACCCCGCCGGCCACGGTCACGACTACGCGGTCGAGGTGACGGTCGCCGGACCGCTCGAGCCGCGTAGCGGCTCGATCCTGCCGCGCGCGCAGCTCGACGCCCTCGTCGACGCGCGCGTGGTCTCGCGCTTCGGGCACCGCATGCTGAACGACGACCCCGCGTTCCGCACGCTCGTGCCGACGGCGGAGAACATCTGCACCGTGATCCACGACGAGCTCGCGCCGCCGATCGCCGCGGCGGGCGCGCGCCTCGTGCGGGTGCGCGTCGAGGAGACGCGCCGCAACGCCTTCACGCTGGGAGAGCTGCGATGAACGACGCCCCTGATCCGATCGAGCGCCTGGTGGCGCAGATGCTGAAGGAGCTCGGCGAGGACCCGGGCCGCGACGGACTCCTGCGCACGCCCTCGCGCGTCGCCCGGGCCATGCGCTTCTTCACGGAGGGCTACGAGCAGGATCCGGTCGCGATCCTTCGCAGCGCGCTCTTCGACGTCTCGTACGACGAGATGGTGATCGTCAAGGACATCGATTTCTACAGCCTGTGCGAGCATCACATGCTGCCGTTCTTCGGGCGCGTCCACGTCGCCTACGTGCCGAACGGCAAGGTGCTCGGCCTCTCGAAGATCCCGCGGCTCGTCGGGATGTTCAGCCGCCGGCTCCAGGTGCAGGAGCGTCTCACCACGCAGATCGCAGAGACCTTGCAGCGCGTGCTCGAGCCGAAGGGCGTCGCCGTCGTCGTGGAGGCGATCCACCTGTGCATGATGATGCGCGGCGTCCAGCAGCAGAACACGTCGGCGGTGACGAGCTCCGTCCACGGCGTCTTCGCCGAAGATCCGAAGACGCGTCAGGAGTTCATGGACCTGATCCGGCGCCAGAAGCCGGCGTTCGCCTAGCCGCCGCGCTAGCGACGTCGCGGCTGCGGTGCCGGCCGCCCGAGGTTCTCGAGCGCGACCTGGAGCTTTCCGGCTTCGAGCAGCTCGTCGCGGCGACGGTCGAGCCACGCGGTCGTGCGCTCGTCGCGCTTCTCGTCGAGCAGCTGCTGCCGGCGCGCATCCAGGCGCGCCTGGATCTGGTCCTCGGCGGCGGGCTTGCGCTCGATCACCTGCACGAGCGCCAGCCGGTCGCCGACCTCGAAGACCGTCGGCAGGCTCTTGCCGACGTCGGTCATGAAGGCCGCGGCCAGCACCTCGGGTGCGGGTCCGAGGCCCGGGACGTAGCCGTCCGCGCGGCGGCGCAGCAGGCCGCTGCGCGCGAGCGGCAGATCCGCCGCGCCGGCGGCCTCTTCCAGCGACTTGCCGCTCTGGATCGCGGCGACCAGGTCGTCGGCCTGCTTGCGCGCGCGCGCCTTGCGGGCCTCCTGGGTCAGCAGGTCGCGCGCGAGCTCCGCGCTGACCTCGTCGTAGGAGCGGGTCACCGCCGCCTGCCGCTCTTCCAGGCGGATGATGTGGAAGCCGTAGTCCGTGCGGACGACGCCCGAGAGCTGTCCCGTCTCCTGGAGCGCGAAGGCCGCCTCGTCGAAGGCCGGCACCATCTGGCCGCGTCCGAAGAGCCCGAGATCGCCGCCGTTCGACTTCGAGCCGGGGTCGTCGCTGCGCGCCTTGGCGAGCTCGGCGAAGTCGGCGCCGCCGCGCAGCTTCGCGAGCGCCTCGTCGGCCTCGCTCTGGATCTTCGCGACCGACGCGTCGTCCGAGCCGGCCGGGACGGCGAACAGGATGTGCCGCGCGCGGATCTTCTCGGGGACGTTGTAGAGGCCGCTGCGCTCCTCGTAGAGCTTGTGGAGCTCCTCGCCGCGCTCTGCCAGCGCCTTCTGCACCGCGGCGTCGTCGATCTTCTCGTCGCCCTTCGCCGAGTCGCCGCCGACTACGACGAACGCGATCTGCACCTCTTCGAGGTCGCGCTCGACGGCGTCGCGCGCCTCACCGACCGAGACGTGCGGCTGCGCGTTCAGCAGCTCGATCATCTTGAAGGAGAGCAGCGCCAGCCGGCGTTCGTTGATGAACGCGGTCTGGCTGCCGTACTCGTACTGCGCCCAGGCGTTGAAGCGCTCGACGTCGAACTTGCCGTCCTCGCCGCGCAGCCCGGGGTCGGCGAGCACCATCCGCTCGATCTCCTGCTTCGAGACCGAGAGACCCATGTCGCTCGCCTCGAGCGCGAGGAGCGCGCGGTCGACGAGCTCGCGCGCCGTGATCTGATCGAGCGTGTCGCCGAGCGCCTTCGCGTCGAACTGGGCGCCGAGCTGCTCCTGCAGCGCCGCCTCGCGGCGCGCGCGGGCCCGCTCGAACTCGCGGAAGCCGAACTGATAGGGGCCGACGGTGACGACGCTGCCCGGGCCGCCCCCCGTCATGGGCCCCTGGAGGCCCAGGAAGAGCACGAAGATCAAGGCGATGCTCCCGATGATCAACGTCGTGATCCAACGCTGGCCGCCGCGCAAACCCTCGAGCATGAGCGCTCTCGCCCCTTCCTGCGGATTCTGGAGTCATCGCTCAGTCCGGAAGGCGCTCCGGACGATGAGATGACGCAATGGAGCGCCGGAGGCTAAGGAGGAGGGTCGGTGGGGGCAAGTCGTTCCGCCGAGCCGGGCCGATGCGCTTGAAGCCCCCGGGGCTGGCTGTTAGCATCGGGGCCGGTCGTCGAACGTCGACCAAAGGGCTTTGTGAATCGCGTAGTTAGGATGACCTCTGCGCGATGCCCTCGGGGGGTTGCACGGAGGTCCTCGCCGCCGGCGAAGGGACATGGCCCGCGTGTCTCCGAACGGGCGCGAACGAGGGGGTGGCAGTGATTCTCGACACGATCCTCGGTTGGTTCTCCAACGATCTCGCCATCGATCTCGGCACCGCCAACACGGTGGTCTACGCAAAGGGTCAGGGCATCGTGGTCTCCGAGCCCTCCGTGGTCGCGGTCTCGCGCGACGGGCGCGGCGTCGACAAGGTGCGCGCCGTCGGAAAGGCCGCGAAGGAGATGCTCGGACGTACACCGGGCAACATCGTCGCGATCCGTCCGATGAAGGACGGCGTGATCGCCGACTTCGAGATCACCGAGGCGATGCTCCGCTACTTCATCGCGCGCGTGCACGACCGCAAGCGCATGGTGCGGCCGCGCATCGTGATCGCGGTGCCGTCGGGCATCACCTCCGTCGAGAAGCGCGCCGTCCGCGAGTCCGCGATCTCCGCGGGCGCGCGCGAGGTCTACCTGATCGAGGAGCCGATGGCGGCCGCGATCGGCGCGGGCCTCCCGGTCACCGAGCCCTCGGGCAACATGATCATCGACATCGGCGGCGGCACTACGGAAGTCGCGGTGATCTCGCTCTCGGGCATCGTCTACGCCAATTCCGCGCGCGTCGGCGGCGACAAGATGGACGAGGCGGTCATCAACTACATCAAGCGCAAGTACAACCTGCTGATCGGCGAGCGCACCGCGGAGCTCGTCAAGATCACGATCGGCAGCGCGTGTCAGACCGACGAGATCGAGACGATGGAGATCAAGGGGCGCGACCTCGTGGCCGGCGTCCCGAAGATCCTCGAGATCAAGTCGGAAGAGGTGCGCGAGGCTCTGGCCGAGCCGGTCAACGCGATCGTCGAGGCGACCAAGCTGGCGCTCGAGCGCACGCCGCCGGAGCTCGCGGCCGACATCGTCGACAAGGGCATCGTGCTCGTCGGCGGCGGCTCGCAGCTGCGCAATCTGGACGTTCTGCTCCGGGAGGCGACGGGCCTTCCGGTGATGCTGGCCGAGGAACCCCTCACCGCGGTCGCGATCGGCACCGGGCGTACGCTGGACGACATCGCCCTTCTCCGGGAAGTCGCGATCCGTTCCTGACCGCCCGGTCTCCGGGCGGAGACCATGACCGACAACCGCAGCCGCATCGCCATCGCACTCGTGAGTGTCGCGCTCGCGGGCGGCGCATTGGTCAGCATGCTGGTCGACCGGCGCAGCACCGGACACGAGCTCTCCTGGTGGAGCGGCGCGGTGCTCGATCTGGCGGTGCCCGTCCAGAAGATGGTCGCCACGCCGATCGATTTCGCGCGCGACGCCGTGCGCGACTATGTGGCCGTGCTCGACGTGCGCGACGAGAACACGCAGCTCCGCAAGCAGCTCGCCTCGATCGAGGAGGAGAACCTCCAGCTGCGCGAGGCGCTGGTCGCGGGCGGGCGCCTCGCGCGCATCGCGGAGATGCGCGACGACTTCGAGGTGCCGATGCTGCCCGCCGAGCTCGTCGGCCTCGACGTGTCGGCATGGTTCCGCTCCGGGCTCGTGGACCGCGGGCGCCAGCACGGCGTCTTCTCCGGCATGCCGGTGATCAACGAACAGGGCCTGGTAGGGCTGGTCACCGCGACGTCGCGCACCGCGTCGAAGGTGATGCTGCTGATCGACCGGCAGAGCGCCGTCGACGCCGTCGTCCAGCGCAGCCGCTCGCGCGGCATCGTGCGCGGCGCGCACGGCGACGACCTGATCTTCGAGTTCGTCGTGCGCGACGGCGACGTGCAGGCCGGCGACGTGCTCGTCACGTCGGGGCTCGGCGGCGTCTACCCGAAGGGCCTGCGTATCGGCGAGGTCACGGAGGTGTCGGCCTCCGATTCCAAGATGCTGCGCACCGCCGCGGTGCGCCCCGCCGTCGACTTCGGCCGCCTCGAGCAGGTGTTCGTGATGCTGCGTCGCGGCCCGACGATGGAGCTCCTCTACGCGACCGACGAGGGCGACTCGGCCGACGCTCCCGCTCCGGAGCCGGCCGCTCGGCCGAAGTCGTGAAGCGCGCGGTCGCGATCGCGCTGCTCGGCCTGTTCGCCCCGATGATCCAGGGGGCGCTGGCCGTGTTCGTGCCGGTCGGCTGGATCCCCGACGCGGCCTTGCTCCTCGTCGTCGCGCTCGGCCTCGGCTGGCCGGGCTCGCTCGCGACGGCGCTGCTGCTCGCGACCTGGATCGGGTTCGTGACGGACCTGCTCTCCGGCACCCTGATCGGACAGCACGCGCTGATCTCGCTCTGCGCCTTCGGCAGCGCGCGCGTCGTCAGCGTGCACTTCAACCTGCACGGCGCGCCGACGCAGATGACCCTGGTGGCGGCGCTCACGGTGGGGACGGCGCTGGCGCTCGGCGCGCTCACCGCCTTCTTCTCGCCCGCGGCCGGCCCGGGCTATGCCGGCAGCTTCGCCTTGATCCGACACGCGGTGGTGAACGCGCTCGCGGCGCCGTTCGCGATCGCGGCGGTGAACGCGCTGTTCTCGCGCCTCGACGAGGATTCCGGTCGGCGCGTGCTCCGCCTCGAGCCGCGCAGGCTCTCGCCGTGATCGGCGACCGGCGCGCACGGCTCGGCGGCAGCGACTCGACCATCGCAGACAGGATCCCGCTGCTCGCGGCCCTGATCGTGCTGGTCTTCGGCGCCTTCCTGCTGCGCCTCTTCCAGCTCCAGTTCATCCAGACCGACGACCTGCGCCGGCGCTCGGAGCGCAACTACGTGCGCACGGTCCGCCTCGAGGCGCCGCGCGGCGACATCCTCGACCGCGAGGGCCGCGTGCTGGCGACGACGCGCCCCGCCTTCGCGGTGCAGGTGATCCCGAACGACCTGCGCCGGCCGGAGCGCACCTTGCGCGCGCTCGCCTCGCTGATCGACCAGGATCCCCAGACCCTGCGCGCGGAGCTCGGCTCGCCGCGCGGCCGCACGCGCTTCCAGCCCGTGCAGGTCGTCGCCGACCTGACCGACGACCAGCGCGCGCGCGTCGAGTCGCACCTGTATGCGCTCGCGGGCGTCGTCACCGACGTGCGGCCGCGGCGCCTGTACACCGAGGGCCAGCTCGCGGCGCACCTGCTCGGCACGATCGGC
Organism: Myxococcota bacterium; assembly: GCA_036274295.1. Taxonomy (GTDB): domain Bacteria; phylum Myxococcota_A; class UBA9160; order UBA9160; family SMWR01; genus DASUFZ01. Next base: position 57,662 of record DASUFZ010000341.1, on the reverse strand, counting down.
GAGATCCAGCGCGGCCAGCTCGAGACGCGGCGCTATGCGGACTACCGCCCGGGCGAGGTGATCGGGCAGTCGGGCGTCGAATCGCTGATGCAGAGCGAGCTGCGCGGACAGGCCGGCGGGCGCAACCTCGTCGTCAACGTCGCGGGCCGCGTCGAGGGCATGCTCGACGAGATCGAGCCCGTGTCGGGCGGCTCCGTCACGTTGACGCTCGATCTCGACATGCAGCGCGCGGCGGAGCAGGCCTTCCTGCCCGACGTGATCGGCGAGCCCTCGAAGATGGGCGCCGTGGTCGCGCTCGACGTGCGCACCGGCGACGTGCTCGCGCTGGTGTCGAAGCCCTCGTACGATCCGAACGCCTTCGCGGGCGGCATCGCCTCCGAGACCTGGAAGTCCCTCGTCGACGACGAGTGGCGTCCGCTCCAGAACCGCGCGATCGCGGGCAACTACCCGCCGGGCTCGACCTACAAAGCGCTGGTCGCCGCGGCCGGGCTCGAAGAGGGGCTCGTCGACCCGAACAAGAAGGTCTTCTGTCCGGGCTCCTTCCGGCTCGGGCGCCGCACCTATCGCTGCTGGAAGAAGGAGGGCCACGGAGCCGTCGACCTGCATCGAGCGCTCGTGGAATCGTGCGACGTCTACTTCTACCACCTCGGCCTCGAGCTCGGCATCGACCGGCTCGCGTTCTTCGCGCGCGGCTTCGGGCTCGGCAAGGGCACCGGCATCCCGCTCGCGAACGAGCAGGCCGGTCTCGTGCCGACGACGACGTGGAAGGAGCGCCGCTTCAAGGAGCCGTGGATGCTCGGCGAGACGGTGTCGGCGTCGATCGGCCAGGGCTTCAACCTGGTGACGCCGCTCCAGCTCGCAGTCGCCTACGGCGCGATCGCGAACGGCGGCAAGGTGCTGAAGCCGCGGCTCGTGCTGCGCGTGACCGACTCCGAGGGCAAGGCCGTCGAGGCGCCGCCCGCGGAGGTGCTCGCCACGGTTCCGGTCGCGCCGGAGCATCTGGCGCTCGTGCGCTCCGCGCTCGAGGGCGTCGTCAACGAGCCGCGCGGCACGGGCGGGCGCTCGCGCGTGCCGGGCATCCGCTCGGCCGGCAAGACCGGCACCGCGCAGGTCGTCGGGCTCGAGCACACGGATCACCTCGACGACGAAGACGTGCGCATGCGTCACCGCGACCACGCCTGGTTCGTCGGCTACGCGCCCGCCGAAGCGCCGGAGATCGTCGTCGCCGCGCTCGTCGAGCACGGCGGACACGGCGGCTCCGCGGCCGGCCCGGTCGTGCAGAAGGTGATGGCCGCGTACTTCAACGTCGATCTCACCCCGCCCGCTCCGGCCGTCGTGCCGCACGCGCCCGTGCCTCCGCAGCAGGAGGCCGACGCCGAAGAGGCGCCGCCGGAGCCCGAGCTCGACGCGCCCGGGGGCGGCAACCCCGACGAGATGCCGGAGCTCGACGTGCCGGATCCCCAGGGCACGGAAGAGATGCAGCGGCCGGAAGAGCTGCCGCAGCCGCAGACGCAGGCAAGGCACGGCGCGGGCGTGAGCGTCGCCGGCGCAGGAGGGGCCGATGCCCGCGATTGACCGCCGCCTGCTCCAGAACTTCGACTGGACCCTGCTCGGGCTCGTCTCGATCCTGGCGACGCTCGGCCTCGTCAACCTCTTCTCCGCGACGCACCAGGCCGAAGGCATCTCGGGCGAGCTCTCGCGCCAGCTCATCGCCTTCGGTGTCGGCACGTGCGTGGCGGTCGTCGTCACCGTGATCGACTACCGGCACTACGAGCGGCTCGCGCTGCCCGTCTTCGCCGTCGCGCTCGGGCTCCTCGCGCTGACCCTGGTGATCGCGCCCGTCACGCGCGGCTCGCAGAGCTGGCTCTTCGGCGGACGCGTGCAGCCGGCCGAGTTCGCGAAGCTCTCGATCGTGCTCGTGCTCGCGCGCTACTTCCACCGCAACCCGCCCGGCGAGACCACGCGCCTGCGCGATCTCATCTGGCCGGGCGCGATCCTGGGGCTGCCGGTCGGCATGATCGTGCTCCAGCGCGACATGGGCGTGGCGCTGCTGACCCTGCTGATCGGCGCGACCTACCTGCCGCTCGTGCGCATCCCGTGGCGCGCGTGGGCGGGCGTCGCGGTGCTGGCGCTGGCGTCGCTGGCGGCGCTCTGGACCTTCTCGCTCGCGCCGTACCAGAAGGAGCGCATCCTCGCCGTCGTCGATCCGGGCCGCGATCCGCTCGCGTCGGGCTACCAGGTGAACCAGTCGCGCATCGCGATCGGATCGGGCGGCCTCTTCGGCACGGGCTACATGCAGGGGACGCAGACGCAGCTGCGCTTCCTGCCGACACAGCACACGGACTTCGCCTTCTCCGTCGTCGCGGAGGAGTGGGGCTTCGCCGGCTCCTGCGTGGTGCTCGTCCTCTACGCGACCTTGCTCTTCTGGGGGCTCGTGGTGGCGCGTAGCTCGAAGGACGATTTCGGCGCGCTGCTCGCGATCGGCGTCGTGGGGTGTCTCTTCTGGCCAGCGGTGCTCAACGTCGCCATGGTGCTCGGGCTGGCTCCCGTGATCGGCGTGCCCTTGCCGCTCTTCTCGTACGGCGGCTCGGCGATGGTGACGACGCTCGCCGCGATCGGCCTGCTGATGAACGTCTCGATGCGGCGGTACGTCTTCTAGCTCCGATCTTCGCTCGGCTGCGCCTCGCTGCGCGCCGCCGCGGCTTGCCGCCTCGCGTGATAGGCTCGATCCATGTCCATTCCCGCAGAGCGGAACGGCGCGCCTCGCGTCGGCGCCTTCTTCGACATGGACAAGACCTTGATCGCCGAGAACTCCGGCAGCCTCTACATGAAGTACCGCTACGCGCGCGGGGAGATCGGCGGCGTCGATCTGCTGCGCGGGCTCGGCGCCTACATCCAGTACAAGCTCGGCGTGCTCGACATCCGCAACTGGACCAAGAACATGATGGTGCAATTCCGCGGGCTGAAGGAGGCCGAGCTCGAGAAGGAGGCGGCGCAGTGGTTCGACGAGATGGTGGCGGCGACCATCTATCCCGAGGCCGTCCGGCTCGTGCGCGAGCACGAAGCCGCCGGCCACGTCGTCGCGATCGTCTCGGGCGCGACGAAGTTCGTGGTGCGGCCGCTGGCCGCGCGCCTCGGCATCCGCCACATGCTCTACACGCGCCTCGAGGTCGAGGAGGGCGCCTTCACGGGCCGCGTGATCGAGCCGATCTGCTTCGAGGAGGGGAAGATCTACTGGCTCCAGCAGTTCATCGAGGACCAGGCGATCGACCTCGCGCGCTCGTACTTCTACACCGACTCGATCACGGACCGGCCGCTGCTCGACCTCGTCGGCCATCCGGTCGCGGTGAACCCCGACCCGCTGCTCTACCGCGAGGCGGTGCGACGCAGCTGGCCGGTGCGCTTCTTCGATCCACCCCCGCGTCCGCAGATCGCGGCGGCGGCTCCGCCGGCCTAGAGGAGACCCTTCACCATCGTCACGAAGTCGGCCTTCGGACGGGCGCCCTGGATCTGCTGCACGACCTGCCCGCCGCGGATGGCGAGGATGGTCGGGATCGCGCGCACGCCGTAGCGCCCCGGTGTCGCCGGGTTCGAGTCGACGTCCATCTTCGTGATCTTGACCCGGTCTCCGTACTCCGCCGCGATCTCCTTGATGATCGGCGCGATCTGGCGGCAGGGGCCGCACCACTCGGCCCAGAAGTCGATGATGGCGGGCTTGTCGGACTTGAGCACTTCGCTCTCGAAGGTCTGATCGGTGACTTCGATGACGTCGGCCATGGCGTGTCGGTTCTCCTGGAGAAGTCCGGACCTTAGCGGATCGCCCCCCGGCACGCGGTGCGGCCCTTGTCCGGCGCGCCCGCATCGACCAAAGTCGAGCCGCGTGCCGACATCGGAATCCCTCGCGGAGCGCGTGCGCGCGGCGCTCGCAGAGAGCGCGCAGGCGAAGCGCGCGACGGCAGAGGCTTGTGCTCCCGCCATTGCGGAGGCCGCGCTGCGCATCGCCGCGACCTTCCGCGCCGGCGGCCGCGTGCTCACCTTCGGCAACGGCGGCTCCGCCGCGGACGCGCAACACCTCGCGGCGGAGCTGGCCGGCCGCTACGAGCGCGAGCGCCCGGGCCTGCCCGCGCTGGCGCTGACCGCGAACACGTCGGATCTCACGGCGATCGGCAACGACTACGGCTTCGACGAGGTCTTCGCGCGGCTCGTGCGCGCGCACGGCCGGCCCGGCGATCTCGCCGTCGCGATCTCGACGTCGGGCCGCTCGCCGAACGTGCTCGGGGGAGTCGCCGCGGCGCGCGAGGCAGGACTCACGAGCCTGGCGCTGACGGGCAAGGGCGGGGGCAAGCTCGCCGCTGCCGCCGATCTCGCGATCGTCGTGCCGTCGGACGTCACCGCGCGCATCCAGGAGTGTCACATCGCGGTGATCCACCTGCTGTGCGAGCTCTGCGACGACGCGCTCTTCCCCGGGCCCGGACGGCGCTAGTGGCGCGCATCTCGATCTGCGAGGGCGACATCACCGAGCAGCGGGTCGACGCCATCGTCAACGCGGCGAACAGCACGCTGGTGCTCGGCGCCGGCGTGGCGGGCGCGATCAAGCAGAAGGGCGGTCCGTCCATCCAGGCCGAGTGCGACGCGATCGGCGGGGTCGAGGTCGGCGGCGCCGCGGTCACGGGTGCCGGCGCCTTGCCGGCGCGTTACGTGATCCATGCCGCCGGCATGCCACCGGGTGGTGCCGCCAGCGAGGACAGCATCCGGCGGAGCGTGCGGCGCAGCCTCGAGCTGGCGGCGGAGCGCGGCTGCCGCACGATCGCGATCCCCGCGATCGGCGCCGGCATCGGGGGCTTCAGCGCGCAGCGCTGCGCGGAGATCCTGATCGAGGAGGCGCGCGCGTTCCTGCGCAGCCCGGGCAGCCTGGAGGAGATCCGCTTCGTGCTCTTCGGCGAGCCGATGTACCGCATGTTCGAGATGGCGCACGACGCCGCGCGCGTGCGCGAGCAGATGGAGCGCCTGCGCGGGGCCGGCGGGCCGCCGCGGCGCTGAGCCGGGCGCAGGGAGCTAGCCTCGGGTCCACCGGGATCCCATGGTCGTCGCGCTCCATACCTTGACCGGCGCCCTCTACCTGGTCGCCTGCCTCGCCTCCGGCGCCGGACTGGCGCTCGGCAGCGCGCGCGCCATGCGCGTCGCCGTGGGAGCGCTGGCGGCCGGCGCGCTCGCGCATGGCCTCACCTTCTCGCTGCTCCACACGGCGAATCCGCCGCCCCCGCTGACCGACCTGGCCTGGGCCGCGTCCTTGATGTCCTGGATCGGGACGCTCGCCTACCTCGCGCTGCTGCGGCGGACGCGGGTGTCGGGCCTCGTCGTGCTGGTCGCGCCGATGGCCTTCCTCGGCGTCTTCCTGGCGGCGCTGCGCCTGCCGGGACCCGTCGAGGCGACGACGGCCGGCAGCGCGTCGCTCGCGCATGCGCACGTGCTGCTGGCGAGCGCCGGCTTCGCCCTGCTGGGGCTGGCGGGTCTGTGCGGTGCGCTCTTCCTCGCCGAGCATCGCCGTCTGAAGCGCCGTCAAGCGCTCCCCGGCAGCGGACTGCCGTCGCTCGAGTCGCTCGATCGCGCCGGCGCCGTCGCGCTCGCGATCGGCTTCCCGCTGCTGACGCTCGGCGTGGTGACGGGCGCCATGTGGGTGCACGCCGCGCGCGAGAGCTGGGACGGCAACGCGCACGAGATCGGCGCGCTCGTCGCCTGGTGCCTCTACCTCCTGCTCGTGCTCCAGCGCTTCGCCGTCCATCAGGGCGCGCGCCGCTGCGCGATCTCGGCGCTGGCGGGCTTTGCGCTGCTTTCGGTGTGGGTGGTGGGCGTGGAGGTGCTGGCGTGAAGCTGCTCCTCCTCGGCATGAACCACCGCAGCGCGCCGCTCGATCTGCGCGAGCGCCTCGCCGTGAACGAACCCGGGCCGTTCGTGCAGAAGCTCGTCGCCTGCGAGGAGATCGAGGAGGCGGTGCTGCTCTCGACCTGCAACCGGGTCGAGGTCGTCGCGCTGACGCGCAGCCCCGAGGCGGCGCGCCTGCGCCTGCGCTCGTTCTTCCGCCGCGAGCTCGGCGGCGATCCGGTCCTACAGGAGCGCGGGCTCGACGAGGCGCTCTACGAGTACCGCGACGGCGAGGCCATGCGGCACGTCATGCGCGTGGCCGCCGCGCTCGACTCGATGGTGGTCGGCGAGCCGCAGATCCTCGGCCAGACGAAGGAGGCCTACCGCGCGGCCGTCGAGGCCGGCGCCTGCGGCCCCATCCTCGACCGCCTCTACCAGCGCGCCTTCGCCGCCGCGAAGCGCGTCCGCACCGACACGCGCATCGCCGAGGGCTCGCTCTCGGTCGCACGGGTCGCCGTGGGGCTGGCCCGCCAGATCTTCGAGGACATGTCGGGCAAGCGCGCGCTGCTCATCGGCGCGGGCGAGATGGCGGAGCTGGCGCTCGGCGCGCTGCGCGACGCCGGCGTCGCGTCGCTGGCAGTTGCGAACCGCAGCGCGGAGCGCGCGGCGCAGCTGGCCGTCGCCTACGGCGCGACGGCGCACGGCCTCGACGAGCTGCCGCGCCTGCTCGCCGAATCCGACGTCGTGCTGACCTCCATCGGCGGCGACCGCCCCATCCTGCGCGTCGACACGCTCGAGCCGGCGCTGCGCGCGCGCCGCGGTCGCCCGATCTTCGTGATCGACATCGGCGTGCCGCGCAACGCCGATCCCGCCATCGACCGTCTCGACGACGTGTACCGCTACGACATCGACGCGCTGGCGGCCGTCGCGAGCGGCAACGCCGAGGAGCGACGCCGCGAGCAGGCGCGCGCCGAGGCGATCGTGGCCGAGGAACAGCAGCGCTTCGAGGGCTGGTTCGCCGCGCTGCGCGCGGTCCCGACGATCCGCGACCTGCGCGGCCGCGTGGAGTCGATCCGCGCGCGCGAGCTCGAGCGCAGCTTGCCGCGCCTCGGCCTCGACGACGAGACGCGCGAGGCCGTCGAGGCGCTGTCGCGCGCGCTCGTCAACAAGATCTTGCACGCGCCGCTCGCGCGGCTGCGCCACGAGGCGGAGCGCGAGGAGGGCATGGCGTACCTCGAGGTGGCGCGCCTCCTCTTCGGGCTCGACGAGGCGGACGGGGAGAGCGGCGCTGCGGCGCAGGGCCCGCCCGACGCCGACCCGGAAGAGTCGTGAAGCCTGTCCGCATCGCCACGCGCGGGAGCGAGCTCGCGCTGTGGCAGGCGCGCTTCGTGGCCGAGCGGATCGCCGCGAAGCTCCGGGTCGAGACGCAGATCGTCCCGCTCGAGACGAGCGGCGACCGCCTTCAGTCGGTGTCGCTGGCGCGTGTCGGCGGCAAAGGACTCTTCGTCAAGGAGATCGAGGAGGCGCTGCTCGACGGGCGCGCCGACGTGGCCGTCCACAGCGCCAAGGACCTGCCCGCCGCGATGCCGCCGGAGCTCGCGCTGGTGGCCTTCCCGGAGCGCGCCGACCCGCGCGACGCGCTGGTCGCGCGCGCGTCCGGCGCGAGCTTGCGAAGCCTCGCGCGCGGCGCGCGCGTCGGCACCGGCAGCGTGCGCCGCGCCGCGCAGCTGCGCCTGCTGCGGCCGGATCTCGAGATTGCGCCGCTACGCGGCAACGTGCCGACGCGCCTGCGCAAGCTCGAGGAGCAGGACCTCGCCGCGGTGGTGCTGGCCTGCGCGGGGCTCGAGCGCCTCGGCCTGTCCGCGCGCATCACCCAGCGACTCGAGCCCGACGTCATGCTGCCGGCCGTCGCGCAGGGCGCGCTGGCGGTGCAGGCGCGCCGCGCCGATCCGCTGGCCGCGGAGCTCGCCGCGCTCGACCACGCGGAGACGGCGGCGCGCGTCGCGGCGGAGCGCGGCATCTCGGCGGAGCTCGGTGCGGACTGCAACGTGCCGCTGGCCGCGCTCGCCGAATGCGAGGACGGCGCGCTGCGCGTGCGCGCCCGCGTGATCGCGCCGGACGGCGCGCGCATCGTCGCCGCGGAGCTCTCGGGACCGGCGTCCGAGGCGCGCGCGCTCGGCGCCGAGCTCGCGAGCCTGCTGCGCGCGCGCGGCGCCGACGCGATCCTCGCGTCCTGCCGCGCGGAGGCGGCCGCCTCGTGAAACGCGGACGCGTCATCCTGGTCGGCGCGGGACCCGGTGCGCCGGATCTCGTCACCCTGCGCGGCGCCGAGGCGCTGCGGAACGCCGACGCCGTCGTGTACGACGCGCTCGCCCCCGACGCGCTGCTGGCGCTCGCGCCGCCCGACGCGCAGCGCATCGACGTCGGCAAGCGCGGCCACGATGCGCCGACCTTGCCGCAGGAGGAGATCACGAACCTGCTGCTGCGCCTCGCCGCCGAGGGCAAGACGGTCGTGCGGCTGAAGGGCGGCGATGCCTACGTGTTCGGGCGCGGCGGCGAGGAGGCGAGCGCCTGCGCGCGCGCAGGCATTCCCTTCGAGGTGGTGCCGGGCGTCTCGTCGATCTTCGGCGCGCTGGCGTACGCCGGCATCCCGCTCTCCGATCGCCGTCACGGCGCGTCCTTCGCGGTCGCCACCGGGCACAAGGATCCCGGCAAACCGGCGCAGGAGATGCGCTGGGATCTGCTCGCGCATGCGACCGACACGCTCGTGGTGCTGATGGGCATGCGTAACCTCGAGGAGATCGCGCAGCGCCTGATCTCGGCGGGCCGCCCGTCGGGAACGCCCGCCGCGGTGGTGTCGGATGGCACGCTGCCGACGCAGCGCGTGGTCGAAGCGACGCTCTCCGAGATCGCGGCGCGCGCGCGCGCGGCGGGGCTCGGCGCGCCCGCGCTGCTCGTGGTCGGCGACGTGGTGCGGCTCCGTTCGGATCTCGCGTGGTTCGAGCGCCAGCCGCTCTTCGCTAGACGCGTGCTGGTGACGCGCAGCGACGAGCAGGCGGGCGATCTGGCGCAGGCGCTCGCGTCGGAGGGAGCGCTGCCGGTGGTCGTGCCGATGATCCAGCTGATGCCGCCCGAGGATCCGGCGCCCCTCGACGCGGCGCTGACCCGCATCGGGAGCTACGACGCCGTCGTCTTCACCAGCTCGAACGCGGTGCGCTTCGTCGCGGCGCGCGCGCGTCAGCGCGGCATCGATCTGGCGCTGGCGGACCGCACCGCCTTCTGCGTCGGCCCCGCCACCGGCGACGCTGCGCGTGCGGCCGGCTTCGCGGCGCAGGCGCTGCCGGCGCGCCGCGGCGACGCGGAGAGCCTGCTCGAGCTGCTGCGCGGGCTCGCGCCCGAGGGTCGGCGCTTCCTGCTGCCGCGCTCGGCGCTGGCATCCGATGCGCTGCCGGACGGCCTGCGGCGCGCGGGCGCGGAGGTCGACGCGCCGATCGCGTATCGCACCTTGCCCGCGGAGGTCGACGCGCCGGCGCTGCGTGCCGAGCTCGAGGCCGGCGCGTTCACGGCGCTCACCTTCGCGAGCCCGTCCGCGGTGCGCCATTTCGTCGCGCTGCTCGACGCGCGAGCGCTCGCGGCCGCGCGACGCACGGCGGTGGCGGCGATCGGACCGGTGACGGCGCGCGCGCTGGCGCAGGCGGGGCTGCCGGCGGACGTCATCGCGGCCGAGGCGAGCCCGCGCGCGCTCGTGCTCGCGCTCGCGGAGCACGTGGCCGCCGCGAATCAGGACCGATAGGGTACTGCGCCGACCGGAGGGGGCAGGGGTGCCGATTCGCTACAAGGTCGTCGAGACGAGCGACGTCACCGATCAGGTGCTGGAGCAGCTCCTGAACGAGTGGACCGGCCAGGGCTGGACCTTCGACACCATGCAGTTCGCGATGCGCGATTCGTCGAAGCGCCCGAGCATGGCCTTCCTGACCTTCACGCGCGCCGACGGCAAGGGCGACTAGGGCCGCTTGCTCTTTTGGTCGACTTCGCTCGCCTGCGGCTCGCTGCGCGCGGCCTGCGGCCGCTTGCCGAACGCATAGGGCAGGATCGCGCGCACGAGATCCGCGCGCGTCTCGAGGCTGCGGGTCAGCCCCGAGAGCAGGCCGACGACGCGGCCCACCAGCACGAGGTGCGAGGGCACGCGCACGAGCGGATTCTCGCGGATGCGGCGCGGCAGCTCGGCGCGCAGGGTCTCGGCGAGCTCGCGGTCGACGGTCGCCTGCGCGCGCACGCGCTGCGCGGCATCGAGCACGAAGCGCGCGATGTCGAGGAGGCCCGCGTCGCTGCCGTCGCGCGTCTCGAAGCCGAGGCGGCCCATCGCGCCGGCCATGGCCTCGGCATCGCCGCGCAGGAGCGCGGCCGCGAAGTCGAGCACGCCCGCGCGGAAGCTCTCGGGCAGCTCCTTGGCGAGCCCGAAGTCGAGGAAGACGACGCGCGGGCCGTCGGGACCGGGCTGCACGAGCAGGTTGCCCGGATGCGGATCCGCGTGGAAGAAGCCGCGCGCGAGGATCTGCTCGCAGTAGGCGGAGACGAGGATCGACGCCACGCGATCGACGTCGACGCCGGCGGCGCGCAGCCCCGCGACGTCCGTCACCTTGATGCCCGGCTCGAAGTCCATCACGAGCACGCGCTTGCGGGTCAGGTCCCAGTGCACGCGCGGGACGTGGATCTCCGGCTGGTCGGCGAAGAACGACGCGACCCGCTCGGCATTGCGGCCCTCGTTCTCGAAATCGAGCTCGCGCGGCACGCTCTGCTGCAGCTCCTCCACGAGCGGCATCAGGTCGAAGTCGCGCTCGAGGAAGGCGACCGTGCGGAAGAGCAGGCGCAGACTCGCGAGATCGGCGCGCACGAGCGCCGCGATCTCCGGGTACTGCACCTTCACGGCGACCACGCGGCCGTCCTTGCGCACCGCGCGGTGTACCTGCGCGAGCGACGCCGCCGCGACCGGCTCGCGCTCGATGTGCGAGAAGATCTCCTGCACGGGGCGCCCGAGCTCCGCCTCGATCGTCGCCGCGACGACGCCGAAAGCCTTCGGCGGCACGCGGTCGTGCAGGCGCGAGAGCGCCTCGACGTACTCCGGCGGCAGAACGTCGGCGCGCGTGCCGAGAAACTGGCAACCCTTGAGGATGAGGCCGCGCAGCTCGACGGCGGTCTCGTAGATGGACGCGGCGTTGGTGCGGTGCAGGCGCGCCCAGCGCTCGTCCATGTCGTGCGGGCGCAGGCGGCGCGCGATGAAGCGGGTCGCGCGGATGCCGAGATAGGTACGGCCGAAGGTCGTGCCGATGCGCTGGGCGCGATAGATGCGCTCCGACGCGCGCAGGTGTCGCTCCACGCTCACCACAGCTCCGGCGGGGCCGACGGGCACGACCACGACTCCTCCAGCCCGCCCTCCGCGGCGAGCTCGGCCTTCTCGTCCTCGTCGAGGTCCTCGGCGAGCGGCGCCGGCGTGTAGTGGCACTGCACCCAGCGCGGAGCGGGGAACTCCAGCAGGTAGCTCGTGCCGTAGCTCTCGTAGCGGAAACGGCCGTCGTAGAGCCACGGGAAGCCGATGGCCGGCTCGGGGATGCGTTCGAGCAGGTGCGCCTGCACCAGCTCGTCGAGCTCGTCCGGGTAGAGGCTCGCGCGCTCGACCCAGGTGTGCAGCGCGTCGATGATCTCGCGCGCGCGGACGTCGCGCGTCCGATGGTAGTCGGACCACGCCCAGGCCTGGCCCGCGAGCAGAGGCACGCCGACCAGCGCCGCGCCGACGCCGAGGACGCGCGCGCGCGCGGCGACCTGTGCGTCGCTACGGACGCCGATGCGGCTCGCCACCAGGATCGCGGCGATGCAGGCGAGCGCCGGCGGCACGAGCGAGCGCGTCGAGACGCTGAACGGGAAGAGTCCCGCCGACGAGCCGCCTGCGAGGATGGCCAGCGCCGCGGCGACACCGAGCGCCGCGCCGACGAGGAGCGCGCGCGCCCGCGCCGGTCCGCCGCGCCGCGCGATCCAGGCGAGCCCGAGCGCCGCGCCGGCGAGGCAGATCGCGATCAGCAGCGCGCCGACCTCGAGCCCGAAGACCGGCACGGCGGGCCAGGGTGAGATCGCGAAGGGCAGCGACGCGTCCGTGCCGGTGGCGTTGCGCAGGAAGGCCAGCACCGCCAGCGCGAACGGCGCGAAGGCGGCCGTGCGCGCCGGCCAGCGCAAGGCGAGCCAGCTGCGGGCCAGCAGCGGCGCCGCGAGCGCGAAGCCCAGCGCGAGCGCCACCAGGAAGATCGTCAGCGAGCCGCGCCAGCCGAAGAACTCCCACGGAAACGGCGCGACCACGCCGTAGAAGACGAAGAGCAGGATCGCGACGACGCACGATGCCGCGAGCGCGGCGGCCAGCGCGGACTCGGTGGCGACGACGATGCAGACCGCGAGCAGCAGCGCGGGAAGTCCCAACGCCGCGAAGGCGAGCGCGGGCGGATCCAGCAGCGCGGCCGTCGCGTCGTTCGCGAACAGGACGGCGCGCGGCGCGTACCAGGGGAGCGGCCCGCCGGCGCGGAGCGGTCCGACCCCGTGATGGACACACGCGGAGAATGCGAAGAGCAGGAGCAGCGCGAGCCAGCCGAGCGCCGCGCGCGTGCGGCGGCCGGCGTCGCTCACTCCGGGTCCTCGTCGCGCTCCACCTCGACCTTGAAGCGCGGCCCGCCGCGGCCCTCGTCGCCGTCGCGCAGGCGGATGCGCGCGTTCACCTCGAGCGTGCGGCCCGCGAGCAGCTGCGCGAGCACCGCCGCGACGTCGACGTTCTCGAGCGTGCGGCCGATCTCGTAGGACAGCCGCTCCAGGAATTCGGCGCGCGTGCGGCGGCTCTGGTCGACGGCGAAGTCCTGGAGGTCCTTCGGCATCGCATCGCCGAGCGCCTTGCGGATCGCCTCCTCGGTGAAGAAGAAGCCCGAGAGTCCCATGGCGATCGCGCGGCGCATCAGCTCCGGAATGGCGGAGAGGGGGCCCGAGGTGCCCGTTGCGGCAGAGTTGCTGCTGGCGTCGAGCGTCTCGCTCCGTTTCCCACGCCGCTCTGCCATTGGAGTAGAATCGCTCTCCAGCTATGGGACGCCGCGTTCGCGACATCATGGCCGAGAAGATCGTCACCATCAGCGCAGACGATCGACTCTCGACGGTCGAGGATATCATGACGCTCGGACGGGTGCGCCACATGCCCGTGGTGCGCGGCGGGCGTCTGGTCGGCGTCGTCTCCGAGCGCGACCTGCTGCGCGCCTCGCTCTCGAACCTCACCTCCTTCGGCAACGAGCAACGGCGCGCGTTCCTGCAGGCGGTCGAGATCCGCCGCGTGATGTCGTCGCCGCCGGTCACCATACACCCCGACGCGACGCCCGAAGAGGCGGCGCTGGTGATGGCCGAGAAGAAGATCGGCTGCCTGCCCGTGGTCGAGGGCGACGATCTCGTCGGCCTGCTGACCGAGACGGACCTGCTGCGCTACTTCGCGGGCGTCCCGGGCTCGCGGCCCCGGCGCCTCTCGACTACACGCGCGCGCTCATCCACCGGTTCGACGCGAAGCGCAGGCTGAGCAGCAGCGCCTTCACGGCGTAGTCGGCGAGCAGGCACAGCCAGACCGCGGTGACGCTGCCGAAGAGCGGCCGCGCGATCGCCCAGGCCGCCCCCAGCCGGAAGAAGAAGAGGCCGATCAGGATCGCGTAGAGCGGGAAGCGGGTGTCGCCCGCCCCGCGCAGCGCGCCGCCGAGCGCGAACTCGACGGCCATCAGCGGCTGTGCGGCGCCGAGGATGTGGATGAAGACGACCGAGAGCGCGATCGTCTCGTCACCGGCCGCCCCGAAGATGTGCGCGAGCGTCGGGGCCGCGAGCGCGATCGAGAGGCCGACGCCGGACATCACGGCGATCGCGTGCCCGCAGGCCCGCCAGCCGAGGCGCTTCGCCTGCAAGGCCTCGGCGGCGCCGAGCCGTTGACCCACCAGGGTGGCGGCCGCCGCCGAGAAGCCGAGCCCGGGCACGAAGCAGAGCGAGAGGATGCGCACGCCGATCAGATACGCGGAGACCGCCGGCGTCCCGTAGCGCGCGATGATGGCGAGGAAGATCAGCAGTCCGAGCTGGAAGGCGGTCTGCTCGGCCGCGGTCGGGAGGCCGATGCGCAGCAGGCGCCAGCTCGTCGACGACGTGAGCGAGGGCCCGCTCGTCCGACGCGGCAGGCGCAGCGCGTCGCTCCACCAGAGCAGTGCCATGAGCACGGCGCCTGCCGTGACCGAGATGCCCCCGGCGACGGAGGAGCCGATCGCGCCGAGCTCCGGTAACCCCAGGCGGCCGAAGACCAGGCCGTAGCAGAGGCCCACGTTCAGCACGTTCGTCAGCACGCCGACCGCGAGCGGCGTGCGGACGTCGCCCGCGCCGCGCAGCGCCATCGACAGCGCGATCTCGAGCGCGAGGGGAACGTTGAAGCAGAGGAGCGTCGCGAGGCAGGCGCCGCCGAGGTCGGCGACCTCCGCCTCGACACCGAGCAGGGACACGATCCCGCGCGACCAGGGCGCCGCGGCCGTCAGCAGCGCGCCGAGGGCGGCGGAGAGCGCGAGGGATACGCGCGTCGCGCGCGCGGCCTCGTTCCAGTGGCCGCCGCCGACCTCGCGCGCCACCACGGCCAGGGTTCCGGTGGTGATCGCCGCCAGCAGGCCGAACACGAAGAAGTGGATCTGCATGGCGACGCCGACCGCCGCGATCGCACCGGTGCCGAGCGTCGCCACGAAGGCGAAATCCACGAGCCCGACCAGCGCGTGGAGCGCGTAGAGCGCCATCGAAGGCCAGGCGAGCTCCCAGACGCCGAACGTCGGCGGCGCGGGCTCCAGGTGTTCCTCGAGCGGCGCCGCTTCCGCGGCGCCAGCGTGCACGGGGGCCCTCAATTGGATTCCCACAGCAAGGCGCCCAAGAGTGGCGCGCGACCAGCATGGCGTCGCGTCCGCGCCTGCCGGTGTGAGGTGCTTCACAGCAGCGCCGCCAATCCTCTCTTAGCCCGCCTTTCCCGTGCGGGATTCGATTGACATGTCCCGCGGGGGTCTCGTAAGCTCGACCTCACCTCCGGGGAAGTGGACGGGACGACCCGCTGGATGCGCGATCGGAGCGCGTTGCGCTCCGGTGACGCGGGAGAGCGATGGCGATCGTCGAACGCATCGAAGCTGCGACGCCCGGCTCGCGTCGGCGCCTGCGCATGTCCAATCCGGCCACGCTGGCGCCCCTCGGTGAGATCGAAATCGCGACGCCGGCGGACGTACGCGGTGCGGTCGAGCGCGCGCGCAAGGCCCAGCCGGCCTGGGCGGCCCTCTCGTATGCCGACCGCGGGCGATACCTCGAGCGGGCCGCGCGTCAGCTCGCCGCGCGCCAGGACGAGTTCGTCGCCGCGATCGTCGCCGAGACGGGCAAGCCCGAGCTCGAGGCCCTGACCACCGAGGTCATCACGGCCTGCGACGCCCTCCAGTTCTACGCGAAGCGGGCCGGCCGCATCCTGGCCGAGCGCACGGTGCCGGTGCACCTGTTGAAGACCAAGAAGCTTCGCATCTCGTACAAGCCGCTCGGCGTGATCGGCATCATCACGCCCTGGAACTTCCCCTTCATCCTCTCGCTGAACCCGACCCTGCAGGCCCTGGTGGCGGGCAACAGCGTCGTGCTGAAGCCCTCCGAGGTGACGCCGAAGAGCGGCCAGCTCGTCGAGGAGCTCTTCACCTCGGTCGGCCTGCCGGAAGGCGTCTTCCAGCTGGTGCAGGGCGACGGCGAGACCGGCGCCGCGCTGCTCGAAGCCGGCGTCGACAAGATCTCGTTCACCGGCAGCGTCGCGACCGGGCGACGCGTCGCCGAGACCTGCGGCCGCAACCTCGTCCCCTGCACGCTCGAGCTCGGCGGCAAGGACCCGATGATCGTGTGCGCCGATGCGGACCTCGAGCGCGCCGCGCGCGGCGCGGTGTACGGCGCCTTCACGAACTCGGGCCAGGTGTGCACGTCGACGGAGCGCGTCTACGTGGTCGACGAGATCGCCGACGCCTTCACGCGCAAGGTGGTGGAGGAGACCGGACGGCTGCGCCAGGGCGCGACCGGCGAATTCGACGTCGGCGCCATCATCGACGCGAAGCAGCTCGGCATCATCGAGGAGCACGTGCGCGACGCCGTCGCGAGC
The DNA here is from genome assembly GCA_036274295.1 of Myxococcota bacterium. GTDB lineage: Bacteria > Myxococcota_A > UBA9160 > UBA9160 > SMWR01 > DASUFZ01. The sequence continues at coordinate 41,605 of DASUFZ010000341.1, read as the reverse complement.
GGCGCGCGCGTGCTGGCGGGCGGCCGCCGCAACCCGTCGTGCGCGGGGCTCTTCTACGAGCCGACCGTGCTCGTCGACGTCACGCACGACATGAAGGTGATGCGCGACGAGACCTTCGGTCCGGTGCTCCCGATCATGCGCGTGCGCGACGAGGACGAGGCGCTCGCGCTGGCCAACGACTCGCCCTACGGGCTCAACGCCAACGTGTGGACGAAGAGCAAGCGCCGCGGCACGCAGCTCGCGCGCGCGATCGAATCGGGCTGCGTGGTCGTGAACGACTGCATGCTCACCTACGGCGTGACGGAGTCGCCCTTCGGCGGCGTCAAGCAGAGCGGCATCGGCCGCGTGAACGGCGAGCTCGGCCTGCAGGGCTACTGCCGCGTGCAGTCCATCCTCGTCGATCGCTTCGGCGGAAAGACGGAACCTCTCTGGTATCCGTATTCCGCGCGCAAGCTGCGCCTGCTCCAGCGCGCGCTGCGCATGATCTGGGGAACCTCGTTCGGACGCTGGCTGTCCTGACGAGGCTGCGGAGAACGGCATGATCTCGACCATCCTGGTGGCGACCGACGGCTCGGAAGCGGCGTCTCATGCGGAGCGCGCGGGTGTCGCGCTGGCGGCTCGCATGCGGGCGCGTCTGCTCGGCCTGTGCGTGGTGGAGGACCGCCTGGCGCGCGGCTTCCGCGACGACGGACTCGGCGTGTCACCGCCGTCCGCGGAGCCGGTCGCGAGCTACCTGAAGAGCCGCGCCGAGGCGGCGATGCGCCGGCTCGCGGAGCGCGCGCGCGGAGAGAACGTCGAGCAGAGCTGCGAGGTCGCGGACGGCACGGCCGACGACCGCATCGTCGAGAAGGGCCAGCAGGCGGATCTCTGCGTGCTCGGACGCGACGGCATGGACGCCCCGTACCGCACGGGCCTGATCGGCTCGACGGTCGACGGCGTGATCCGCAAGACCGCGCGCTCCGCGCTGGTCGTGCCGGCCGGCGCGCCGCTCTCCGGCCCGATCGTGCTCGCCTTCGACGGCTCGCCGGGCTCGCGCATCGGCGCGAACCTGGCCGTGCAGATCGCCACGCGGGCGGGCGAGCCGATCCACGTGTTCGTCGACTCGAAGGACAAGGGCCGCGCGGTCGCGCGCTTCGAGGAGGTGCGCGGGCTGGTGGGCAGCCTGCCCGTGCCGGTGCGCGAGATCTCGTCGACGCTCGGGCGCCCCGACGTCAAGATCGTCGACTCGGCTCGCGAGGTGCGCGCGGGCCTGATCGTGATGGGAGCCTACGGGCGCAACCGCATCACCGAGTACTTCCTGGGCAGCAACTCGACCGCGGTGGTGCGCACCTCTCCGATCGCCGTCCTGCTCGCGCGCTGACGTGGCGCCGCCGCGGATCCGCCTCTCGGATCTGGCGGATGCGTTGGGCCTCGGCGTCGAGGGCGACGCAGGCGTCTGGATCGATGGCGTCGCGCCGCTCGACGTGGCCGGCGCGTCCGATCTCTCCTTCGTGCGCTCGCCGGCCTACGCCGAGAAGCTCCCCGCCTCGCGTGCCGGCGCCGTGGTGGCGCTGCGCGGCATCGACGTCGGCGGCCGGCCGGCGCTGCGCTCCGACGACCCGAGCCGCGACTTCTACCGCGCGGCGAAGCTGCTCGTGCCCGAGCCGGCGCCGCCGCCGGGCGTCCATGCGAGCGCGGTCGTCGCGCCGGGCGCGCAGATCGATCCCTCCGCGTCGATCGGCCCGGGCTGCGCGGTCGGCGCGGGCGCGTCCGTCGGCGCGCGAAGCGTGCTTCACGCCGGCGTGATCCTGTATCCGGGCGTCGTCATCGGCGCCGACTGCGTGCTCCACGCGCGCTGCGTGATCGCGGCCGCGTCCGTGCTCGGCGAGCGCGTGTGGCTTCACCCGGGCGTCGTGATCGGCGGCGAGGGCTTCGGCTACGTCGGCGCGCAGGGCGGCGGCCTCGAGCGCGCGCACCACGTCGGAAGGGTCGTCGTCGAGGACGACGTCGAGATCGGCGCCAACTCGACCGTCGATCGCGGTACGCTCGGCGATACCCGCATCGGGCGCGGCACGAAGATCGACAACCTCGTCCAGATCGGGCACAACTGCCGCATCGGCGAGCGGGTCGTGATCGTCGCGCAGGCCGGGCTGGCGGGCAGCACGACGGTGGGGGACGACAGCGTGATCCTCGCGCAGGCGGGCGTGGCGGGGCACCTCGAGATCGGGGCGCGCGCGCTCGTCGGCCCGCAGTGCGGCGTGCACAAGGACGTCCCCGCCGGCGGACGCGTGCTCGGCTCGCCGCAGCGCGCGGAGCTCCGCTACCACCGCGAGGTCGCCGCGCTCGGGCGCCTGCCGGAGCTGTTGCGGCGCGTGCGCGTGCTCGAACGCCGCATCTTCGGCGGGCGTGGCGACGCTTGATGAGCCGGCCGCGCGCGGGCGACGTCGGTGAGCGCTCGCTCGAGGAGCTGCGCGTGTGCGTCGCGGGGCTCGCGCCGCGGCAGGAGCTCCGCTGGCTGCGCGCGCTGCGGCGCGACGCGCGACGGGGCGCGCGCGCGCTCGCGAGCGAGCTCGAGCGGCGCCGCGTGGCGCGCATCGCGGAGCTGCGCCGACTGGCGCGCCTGTTCAAGCTGCGGCGCGGCCTCTTCCGCGCGGGCTGCCGCTACGTGGCCGGCGTCGACGAGGTGGGCGTGGGGCCCATGGCGGGTCCGCTCGTCGCCGCCGCGGTGATCCTGCCGCCGAAGGTCTTCCTGCCGGGCCTCGACGATTCGAAGCGCCTGACGCCGGCCTCGCGCGAGCGCCTCGACGGCGAGATTCGCCGGCAGGCCTTGTGCGTCGCCGTCGCGGAGATCCCGCCGGACGAGGTCGACCGCATCGACGTGCTGCGCGCCTCCTGGCTGGCGATGCGCACGGCGCTCGAAGGACTCGCGCTCCGCCCCGATCACGTGCTCGTGGACGCGCACCGGCTCGCGGGCCTCGACGTGCCGCACACGTCGCTGCCGAAGGGCGACGCGCGCGACGGCTCGATCGCGGCGGCCTCGATCGTCGCAAAGGTCCACCGCGACGCGCGGATGCGTCAGCTCGACGAGCGCTATCCGGGCTACGGCTTCGCGCGCCACATGGGCTACTGCACGCGCGAGCACCGGCGCGCCCTCGCCGCGCTCGGCCCCTGCGAGATGCATCGGCGCTCGTTCGCGCCCGTCGCGCAGCTCCAGCTGTTCACGTGAGCCTGCGGCTGCGCGAGACGCCCGAGGACTTCCGCGTCGAGGAGATCCCGGCGTATCTGCCGAGCGGGGCCGGCGAGCACACCTTCGTGCGCGTGGAGAAGCGACTGCGCACCACGGAGGAGATCGCGCGCGAGCTCGCGCGCGCCGCGGGCGTGCGCCCCGGCGACGTCGGCTACGCCGGCCGCAAGGACCGCGTCGCCGTGACGACGCAGTGGTTCTCCGTGCCGGGGCTCGATCCGACGCTCGCCGCCGCGCTCCTGCTGCGCGGCGCGCGCGTGCTCGAGGCGGGGCGCCATCCGCACAAGCTCCGCACCGGACATCTGCGCGGGAACCGCTTCGAGATCGCCGTGCGCGGCGCGACGCCCGAGATCGCCGACCTCGCGCGCGAGCGCCTCGCGCGCATCGCGGCGCGCGGCTTCCCGAACCGCTACGGGCCGCAGCGCTACGGGCGCGATGGCGACAACGCCGAGCGCGCGCGCGAGCTCTGCGCGGGCGGATCGCCCCGCATGCCGCGCCGCGACGCGCGCTTCCTGCTCTCCGCGCTGCAGGCGCGCGTGTTCGACGCGGCGCTCGCGGCGCGCGGCGCGCCGCTCGACGAGGTCGAGCGAGGCGACCTCGCGATGCGTCACGACTCGGGCGGCGTCTTCCTCGTCGAGGATCCGGAGCGCGAGGCGCCGCGCGCGGCCGCCTTCGAGATCAGTGCCACCGGTCCGATCTTCGGCACGCGCACGAGCGAGCCGGGCGGCGAGGTGGCGCTGCGCGAGCGCGCAGTGCTCGCCGCCCACGGCATCGACCTGGCGTCGCTGCGCCTGCCCGCTGGCGTGCGCCTGCGCGGCGCGCGCCGCGCGCTGCGCGCGCGCCCGGAGGATGCGCGCCTCGATTTCGAGGAGGCTGGCGTGCTGCGCCTCGCCTTCGGCTTGCCGCCCGGAAGCTATGCGAGCGTGCTCGTCGAGGAGCTTGTCGGCGCGTGCGACGTGCGCGACTGACAGGGGCGCGAGCCGCGGTATGCTGGAGCCCACGCGGGAGGCCTCGATGAAGATCGCGCGCGATGCCACGGAGCTCATCGGCAACACGCCGCTCGTGCGGCTCAATCGCGTGTCGCAGGGCTGCAAGCCCGAGCTGGTCGCGAAGCTCGAGAGCCAGAACCCGGCCGGCAGCGTCAAGGACCGCATCGGCTTCGCGATGATCGAGGCCGCCGAGCGCGACGGCCTGATCAAGCCCGGCCGCAGCGTGATCGTCGAGCCGACCAGCGGCAACACCGGCATCGCGCTCGCCTTCGTGGCGGCGGTGAAGGGCTACCGCTGCATCCTCACCATGCCCGAGTCGATGAGCCCGGAGCGACGCGCGGTGCTGCGCGCGTTCGGCGCAAAGCTCGTGCTGACCGATCGCTCGAAGGGCATGCCGGGCGCGATCGAGAAGGCCAACGAGATCGCCGCGTCCTTGCCCGATTCGTTCATCCCGCAGCAGTTTCGCAACCCCGCCAACCCGGAGATCCACCGGCGCACGACGGCGGAGGAGATCTGGAGCGACACCGACGGCAGGGTCGACGCGCTCGTCGGCGGCGTCGGCACGGGCGGCACCATCACCGGCGTCGCGCAGGTGCTGAAGAAGCGGAAGCCCTCGTTCAAGGTGATCGCGGTCGAGCCGGCGGCCTCGCCGGTGCTCTCGGGCGGCCCGCCCGGGCTGCATCCGATCCAGGGCATCGGCGCGGGCTTCGTGCCCGAGGTGATGGACATGTCGCTCGTCGACCAGGTCGTCACCGTCAACAACGACGACGCCTTCACCATGGCGCGGCGGCTCGCGCAGGAGGAAGGGCTGCTGTGCGGCATCTCGTCGGGCGCAGCGGTCTCCGCGGCCATCCAGTACGCGAAGGGCGAAGGCCGCGATCTCTCGCTGATCGTCATCATCATCCCGAGCTTCGGCGAACGCTACATCCAGACGATGCTCTTCGAGCCCTATCGCTACGAGGGCAGTGACGAGATCGCGTGAGCGACGGCGACGAGAGCGCGCGGGAGCGGCGCCTCGAGCGCAAGGCGGAGTCCCGCCGCCGCATCATCGATTCCGCACGCGACGTCTTCTTCCGCGACGGCTTCATGGAGGCGAACCTCGACGAGGTCGCGAGCCGCGCAGGCGTCGCCAAGGGCACGCTCTACCGCTACTTCGACTCCAAGGCCGAGCTCTACGTCGCGGTGCTCGCCGACAACGGCGAGATCTTCGAGCGGCGCATGCGCGAGACGGTCGACACGCCGGGGTGTGCGCCGCCGGAGCTGATCCGCCGTCTCGGCCGCTTCTACTTCGCGCACTGGATGCGCAACCCGGACTACTTCCAGATCTTCTGGGCGATCGAGAACCAGCCCGTGATCGGCGAGCTGCCGGCCGGCGTGATCGCCGAGGTGACGCGCCTGTGGGAGAAGTGCGTCGGCATGCTCGCGGAGATCGTCGAGCGCGGCGTCGCGGAGGGGCATTTCGCACCCTGCGACGCCTGGGAGGTCGCCGACATCCTCTGGACGGTCGCCAACGGGCTGATCCAGACGCAGACGAGCGCCGCGCGGCGCAAGCTGCGGCGCCGCCCGCTCGAGGACACGTTCAACGACGCGGTCGACCTGGTGCTGCGCGGTCTCGAGCCGCGCGGACGCGGTTGACACCCCCGGATCCATCGGGAATCCTGCGATGGCTCCGATGACTTCCGGTCATCGTCTGTGGGGGAGGCGAGCGAGATGGGCGACTCGTTGGAGATCAAGGTTCGCAACATCGTGGCGGAGCAGCTCGGCGTGGACCTCGCCGAGGTGACGCCCGACGCGCGCATCCTGGACGACCTCGGAGCGGACTCGCTCGACGTCGTCGAGATGGTGATGTCGATCGAAGAGGCCTTCGACATCGAAGTGCCGGATCAGGACGTCGAAGAGCTGCGCACCGTCGCGGACGTCGAACGCTACGTGACGCGCGCGGTCGCCTAGCGCGATCCCGGCAGCACACCCGTGCGGCCCCCGATCAGGGTGGCCGCGGCGGCCGCGACGAGCGCGATCCAGAGGCGCGGGGCGATCGCGTGCTGGACCGCCGTCTGCGCCGCCTCCCACTGCGACGCGTCGGCGCTGACCGCCTGGAATCCGCGCCAGAGCGCCGGAGCCGCCAGCAGGAAGCTGAACAGGAAGAAGAAGCCGAAGAAGTAGAAGAGCGCGAGCGAGGCGCGCGGGCGGAAGGTCGCGGGTCGGCGCGGCGGGCCCTGCACGGCGCCAGCATAGATGCGCGCGCGGCGATCCGCAGGGTCGCCGCGGCCTCGCGCCATCGCGTACGCTGAACCCCGTGCCGGCAGAAGCCTCCCCGCGCATCCTCCTCATCGACGGCGCGAACACGCTCTACCGCGCGTTCTTCGCCCTGCCGCCGCTGCGCTCGCCCGACGGCACGCCGACCAACGCCGCGCTCGGCTTCGTCAACATGATCAACAAGCTCGTGCGCGAGGAGCGGCCCGATCAGGTCGTCGTGGTCTTCGACGCGCGCGGGCGCACGTTCCGCCACGAGCGTTACGCCGAGTACAAAGCGGGGCGCGAGGCGCAGCCGGAGGATCTCTCGAGCCAGATCCCGCTCGTGCGCGAGCTGATCGACGCCTACCGCATCCCGATCCTCGAGGTGCCGGGCTTCGAGGCCGACGACGTGATCGCGACCCTGGTGGCACGCGCGCCGGAGAACGCCCGCATCTCGGTCGTCTCGACCGATCGCGATCTCATGCAGCTCGTGAGCCCGCGCGTGACCCTGCTCGATGGCATCCGCGACCGCCGCTTCGGCCCCGAGGAGGTTCGCGAGCGCTTCGGCGTCCCGCCGGAGCGCGTGCTCGACCTGCGCGCTCTCGTCGGCGACACCAGCGACAACATCCCCGGCGTGAAGGGAATCGGCGAGAAGGGCGCCGCGAAGCTGCTCGAGCAGTGGGGCGACCTCGACAACCTGCTCGCGCACGTCGCCGAGGTGACGCCGCCGCGCGCGCGCACGGCGCTGGAGGCCGGCGTCGACGCGGCGCGCATCTCGCGCGAACTCGCGACCTTGCGGCTCGACGCGCCGGTGGAGGACGAGCCGGAACGATTCGCGTTGCGCGAGCCCGATCGCGAGCGGCTGCGCGAGCTCTTCGCGCGGCTCGGCTTCACGCGCCTGCTCGAGTCGCTCACGCAGACGGCTCCGGCGCCGACAGGGCCGCGGCCCGGCGAGACGGGCGATCTCTTCGCGTCGGCGGCGGCAGGCGCGGCGCCGGCTGCGGCGTCGGTGACACCGGCCCCCGTCGCCGAGAGCGATCCCGTGGAGGTCGTCGCCTTGGCCTCGCGCGCGGATCTCGCCGCGCTCGGGGCGCAGATCGCGGTGCGCGACGCCGTGCCGCTCGCGCTCGTGTGCGCGAACGAGGGCTGCGTCGACGCGCGTCCGCTCGGCATGGCGCTCGGGCTCGGCGGCAAGCGCGCGGCGTACGTCTCGTTCGACCCGCAGCGGATCCGCCTCGAGGACGCCGCCGACGCGCTGCGCGCCAGCTTCGAGGCGCCGGGCAAGCTCGGCTGGCTGGCCGAGGACACGAAACGCGTGCAGGGCGTGCTCGGCGAGCACGGGCTCGAGCTCGCGCTGCCGGTCTTCGACGTCGCGCTCGCGGCCGGCCTCCTCGACGCGACCGGCGCGCGCGACCTGCCGACCCTCGTCGCGCGCCATCTCGGCCGGCGACTGCCGTCGTGGGAGGACCTGGCCGGCCGCGGCGCCAAGGCGCGTCCGGCGGACTCGCTGCCGCAGCAGGATCTCGCGCGCTTCGCCGCCGAGCGCGTCGCCGCGGTCGCGCAGCTGGCCGCGCCGCTCGCCGAGGCGCTCGAGCGCGACGGCCTCGTGCGGCTCTACCACGAGGTGGAGATCCCGCTGACCCGCGTGCTCGCGCGCATGGAGCGCAAGGGCGTGCGCATCGACGAGGAGCGGCTGCGCGCGCTCTCGGTGGAGTACGACGCGCAGCTCGCCATCACGCTCCAGGAGATCTACGCGCTGGCGGGCGGCGAGTTCCTGGTCTCGTCGCCGAAGCAGCTCCAGGAGGTGCTCTTCGAGAAGCTGAAGCTGCCTGCGGTGCGCAAGACCAAGACCGGCTACTCGACCGACGAGTCGGTGCTCGAGCAGCTCGCGTCGCAGCACGAGCTGCCCGCGAAGATCCTCGCCTACCGGCGCCTCGCGAAGCTGAAGAACACCTACGTCGACGCGCTGCCGCCGCTCGTGAACTCGCACACGGGCCGCCTGCACCCGACGTTCCACCAGCTCGGCGCGGCGACGGGACGACTCTCGGCCGCGAACCCCAACGTGCAGAACATCCCGATCCGCAGCGAGGAGGGCGTGCGCATCCGCGAGGCCTTCGTGCCGGCCGAGGGTTCGGTGCTCCTCTCCGCGGACTACTCGCAGGTCGAGCTGCGCATCCTCGCGCACTACTCCGGCGACGCGAGCCTGATCGAGTCGTTCCGCGCGGGCGAGGACATCCACCGGCGCACGGCGGCCGAGGTGGGAGGCATCGCGCCGGAGCAGGTCAGCGCGGAGCAGCGCGCGCGCGCCAAGGCGGTGAACTTCGGGATCATCTACGGGCTCTCGTCCTTCGGTCTCGCCAACCAGCTCGGCATCGCGACCGGCGAGGCGCAGGAGACCATCGACACCTATTTCGCGCGCTACCGCGGCGTGCGCCGCTTCATCGACGAGACCATCGCCGCCGCGCAGGAAGACGGCTTCGTCGCGACCTACATGGGCCGGCGTCGGCACCTGCCGGACCTGCGCTCGCGCAACCGCACCCTGCGCCAGGCGGCCGAGCGCATGGCGGTCAACACCGTCATCCAGGGCACCGCGGCGGACCTGATCAAGGCGGCGATGGTGGCGGTCGACCGCGCGCTCGAGAGCGCCGGGCTCGGCGCGCGCATGATCCTCCAGGTGCACGACGAGCTCGTCTTCGAGGTGCCGCGCGCGGAGTTGCCGGTCGTCACCCGCCTGGTGCAGGAGAAGATGGAGAACGTGCTGCCCCTCGGGGTCCCGCTCGCGGTGGAAGTCGGCGTCGGACGTCACTGGCGCGAGGCGCACCCGGTCTAGGCCGTTAGCCGTCGAATCAACGCCGTGGGTAAAGCGTCGAAATCCCTAGAAAAGGCAGGCAGCTCAGGAGAGCGAGCGATGCGTTCCCCCGCTCGTCCAGGAGCGGACCTCTCGGATGCCGAGGCGGTCACGCGCTCCCGGGACGGCGACCAGGATGCGTTCCGGGTGCTCGTCGAGCGCTATCAGGGGCGGGCCTACCGGCTGGCGGCGCGGCTGCTGGGGGATGCGGACCTGGCGCGGGACGCCGTCCAGGAGGGCTTCCTCAAGGCATACGGCTCGCTCGGGCGCTTCGAAGGTCGCTCGGGCTTCTACACCTGGTTGTATCGACTCGTGTTCAATCTCTGCATCGACATGAAACGCCGCGACCGCTCCTCGCGCCACGTCGAGTGGAACGACGAGACGGCGGCGCGGCTCGCGCCGACCGACGACACGCCGCCGGACTCCGGTCCGGCCATCGAGTTCGACCGCGGCGAGCTGCGCGTCGCGCTCGCCCAGGCGGTCGAGCAGCTGCCGGAAGAGGCGCGCCGCACCCTGCTCCTGCGCGAGGTCGACGGCCTCTCCTATGCCGAGATCGCCGAGGCGCTCGGCATTCCGAAGGGCACGGTGATGAGCCGGCTGCACCATGCGCGGCGACGCGTGCGGCAGCTGCTGGTCGAAGCCGGGGCGGTCGAGGGGAATGGCAACGCGTCGCACACGCGCGACGGTCGGGGGGCAGCATGACGGGAGACGGGATGCGCGCATCGAACGACGAGCTGCTGCACGCCTACCACGATGGAGAGCTCTCGGCGCTGGCGCGCTGGCGCTTCGAGCGCGAGCTGCGCCGCTCACCCGGACTGCAGCGCCAGCTGGCCTCGCTGCGGGGCATGCGTGGCGCGCTCCAGGCGCTCGACACCGCTGCCGGCGCGCCCGATCTGTGGGAATCGCTGCGGCCGCGGCTTGCCGGCGCGCGTGCGCAGGAGCGCGCGCGCGCGGCGTCCGGCGGTCGCGGGCGCGGGATCATCTGGTGGCTGGCCCCGATCGGGGCCGCGGCGGCCACGGCCGCCGCCGTGCTGGCCGTCTTCTATGGCGGTTTCTTCGCCAGTTCGCCCGCGGCCGGGGGTACGCTGCGCTGGATCGACAGCGAGGGCCGTAGCGTGATGGTGCTCGACGACGACCCGGAGACTACGATCATCTGGGTTCTCGATGGCGCGACGGAGGGCGCATCGACAGGAGGTCGAAGTGACGTGGCATAAGGCGGCGGCGACCTGCGCCGCGGCGCTCGGCCTGCTCGCCCTCTGCGCCGGGTCGGTCTCCGCCGATCCGCCGCCGAAGCCGCCGGGCAAGGGCAAGGCGATCCAGATGCGCATGATGGTCACGCGCCTCTCGAACGACGGGCGCGGCGTCGACCCCGGCGCGAAGGACCTCGAGAACAAGCTCTCCAGCCAGGGCATCCGCTACGACAGCGCCGAGGTGATCCAGAAGAAACGCCTCAAGCTCGGCGTGGACGAGGTGCGCACGATCGACCTGCCGAACGGGCGCAAGGCGCACGTCCGGCCGCTCCACCAGGGCAAGGACGGCGTGCTCATGGCCGTCGACGTCGAGGGCTCCTCGAAGGCGGACGTCCGAGCCAAGCCGAACCACACCGTGATCTTCAGCGCCGGGCCCTACCAGGACGGGAAGCTGGTGCTCTCGCTCGAGCCGGTGGAGCCGGAGTAGACCCCGCGGGGCCACGCGCTTTTTTGCGGCCCTCTTCGCGATCCCGTGACACGTGGGGTGGGTTCGTCGCCACTTCTTGCTCGACAGCACAATATCCCCTTCCCAGGGAAGCCCGGTGCCGCAAGGTTCCGGGCTTTTCCCTTTCCGGAGCCCGGAGCCCTGCTCAGGTGTCGGCGCGCGCGGGCACGGGGCGCTCCGCCCGCGCGAGCAGGTTCAGGCTGAAGCGCGAAGCTCCGTCGAGCCAGCGCGTGGCGACGTAGAGTCCCGCCTCCTGCGCGACCTCGGCGATCTCGCGCAGCGAGTACTTGAACGAGTCCTCGGTGTGGATGCGTTCGCCCTTGCGCAGCTTCACCACGAGATCGAGCGCGCGGATCGCGATCTCCTGGTCGCGGCGCGAGACCAGCGAGAGCTCGACGCGCCCCTCGCGCGCCCGCCAGATCGCCTCGTGGCGGAAGGCGTCGAGCTCGAAGCGGCCGCCGAGCTCGCGGTTGATGCGCGCGAGCAGGTTGAGGTTGAAGCGCGCGGTGACGCCGGAGGCGTCGTCGTAGGCGCGCTCGAGGCTGCGGCGGTCTTTGCGCAGGTCGATGCCGACGAGCAGCCGGTCGCCCTCGCGCATGGCGTCGCGCACGTGTGTCAGGAAGCGCGCGGCGTCCGCGCGATCGAAGTTCCCGATGTTGGAGCCGAGCCAGAGGATCAGGCGCGGCGCGTCGGCGTCGGCGCGCAGGTGCCGCAGGCCGCGCTCGTACTCGCCGGCGATAGCAACGATCTCGAGCCGCGGGTAGTCGCCGAGCAGGCTCTTCGCGCTCTCCGCGAGCGCGCTGTGCGAGATGTCGATCGGCACGTAGCGCAGGCGGCGGCCGCCGCGCAGGAACGCCTCGATCAGGATCCGCGTCTTGCTGGCGCTGCCGCTGCCGAGCTCGACGATCTCGTCGCACGGCCCCGCGCAGGCCGCGATCTCGTCGGCGCGCTGCTCGAGGATCTCGCGCTCGGCGCGGGTCAGGTAGTACTCGGGGAGACGACAGATCTCCTCGAAGAGATCCGAGCCCTGCGCGTCGTAGAGGAAGCGGCACGGCAGCGACTTCGGGTCCGAGCCGAGCCCTTGCGCGACCGCCTCCGCGAAGGAGGCGCGCTGTGCGTGTGGGTCGCTCTCGAGCAAGGTGTAGCGGAAGGGCGTCGCCGTACTCGTCATCGTCTCACCCCGCGGCGCGCGTCGATGCCGTTTTTCAGTGTGGACGTGGAAGTGAGGCAAAGCAAGCGGCTTCCTCGTCTGCTGACGATCTGTCACCCTCCGGCCGTGCGGATGACTGGGGAACGCGTCGCCGTCGCGGCGCTCGTGCTCTTCGCAGCGCTCCGCGTCAGCTGCATGGCAGCAAGTTTTCCGTTCTTCACGAACGTCGACGAGCACCGGCACGTGGACATGGTGCTCAAGTACGCGCGCGGCGCGCTGCCGGGAAGAGGCCCCAGCAGCTACGAGAGCGTGATGCCGTACCTCGTCGCGCGGCTCGGCGCGCCCGACTATCAGCTCGCGCCCGGTCCGCCGCACGACGCGCAGCCCGGATGGAACGTCGGTAAGGCCGAGCTGCAGGGTCGCGTCGAGCGCAACGAGGCGCTGTTCAACCGGCTGGTGAACCTCGACGCCTTCCAGTCGCCGACCTACTACGCGACGGCCGGCGCATGGCTGTCGCTCGCGCGCGGGCTCGGCCTCGGCAGCGAGCGCGCGCTCTACGCGGTTCGCCTGCTGAACGGCACCTTCGCGGGGCTTCTGGTGTGGTGCGCCTGGGCGCTGCTGCGGCGCACGCACCCGGCCGACGCCGTCGTGCGTCGAGGCGTGCCGGCGCTGCTCGCGTGCTTTCCGCAGGACGCGCTCTATTACGTGACGCCCGACGCGCTCTCGCCGCTCATCGGCGCGGCGGCGTTCGCCGGCACGCTGCGGCTCGCGCTCGCGCCGGAGGCCCGCGCGCGGAGCTACGCCGTCGCGGGGCTCGCTTCCGCCGCCGCCTTCCTGACGAAGCTGCCGAACCTCTACGTGCCGGTGCTCGCGGCGGGCGCGGCCCTGCGCGATCTCCGGCGCGGCGCAGCGGTCCGCCGCGGCTACGCGCTCTACGCCGCGGCGTTCGCGCTGCCGGTGGGCTCGTGGCTGCTGCGCAACCAGCTCCTGCAAGGCGAGGCGCTCGCGACCGGCTCGAAGGTCGAGCTGCTCGGCTGGCGTCCCAACCCCGTGTCGGCCTGGCTCTCGCATCCGCTCTTCACGCCGAGCGGCTTCGCGAGCTTCATCGGCGATCTCGTGCCGCGCTTCTGGCGCGGAGAGCTCGTGTGGCGCCGCTACGAGCTGGCGTGGCCGCCCGCCGATGCGATCTACACCGCGACGAGCCTGATCTTCCTCGCGCTCGCCGCGGCGGCGCTGCCGCGCCGCCCGCGCGGCGACGCGCGCACCGTCGAGATCGCGAGCGCGGCGTCGATCGCCCTCAGCGTCGCGATCCTGTTCGTGCTGTCGCTGCGCTTCGTGTTCCCCGAGCACGGCAACCCGTCCGCCGCGCACCCGTGGTTCTTCCACGGACGCCTGATCGCGGGCGCGCTGCTGCCTTTCGGGTTGCTCTACGTGCGGGGGCTGTGCGTGCTCACGTCCGCGCTGCCGCAGCGCCTGCGCGTGCCGGCCAGCGCGGCGGCGCTCGCAGCGATCTGCGGGCTCGCGCTCGGCTCGGAGCTCTGGCTCTCGCTGCCGGTCTTCGGCAGCGCGTACAACTTCTGGCACCTCCCGTGAGCGACCGGCGAATCGCCGGCAGTCTGGCTCTCGCCGTCGCCGCGACGGCGCTGGCGCTCGGCGCGGCCGAGATGGCGCTGCGCATCGCGCCACCCGACACACCCGAGCTGCCGCCGCGGCATGCGCCGCTCCCGCCCGGGCTCCCACAGCTCACGACGGTCTTCGAGATCGCCAGCCCCGACGTGGTCGGCGTCTACAAGGGCGTCCTGCACCGCACGAACCACCTCGGTGTGCGCGGACCCGAGCTGCCGCTCGTGCCGCGCCCCGGCACGTTTCGCATCGCGCTGATCGGCGACTCGATCGCGATGGGGGAGGGCGTCGCCGAGGACGAGACCTACGCCGCGCGCGCCGCGCGCCTGCTCGCGGCGGACGACCCGCGTCACGCCTACGAGGTGGTGAATCTCGGCATCTCCGGCGTAACGGCGCCGCAGGCCGCCGGCCGGCTGGAGTCCGTCGGCGCGCTCTACCACCCACAGCTGGTGGTGTACGGGTACACCCTGAACGACATCGAAGGGCCCGCGTACCGCGCGGCGCCCCGCCCCGAGCGTCTCGAGAACAAGCGGCTGCTCGCGCGCTTCAAAGACTCGCGCTCGGCGCTGCTGCGCGCGGTCTGGCCGCGGCTGGTGGTGGCGTGGAGCGCGTTCTTCCCGCTGCGCGGCAGCTACGAGCGCGAGCTCGCGGACAACTACCGCGAGAATCCCGCGGCGTGGCACGAGGTCGAGGCCGCGCTCGATCGCATCGCCGCGCAGAGCCACGCGCTCGGCGCCTGCACCTTGCTCTTCGTGCATCCGCGCCTCCAGGACCTGACGTGGCTGCACGCGTTCGAACCGTTCTACCGCCAGGTGGCCGACGCCGCGCGCGCGCGCGGCTTCCACGTCGCCGTCGCCTTCGACGCGCTGCGCGGCGAGCGCGCCGCGTCGCTGCGCTTCAGCGAGGTGGATCCGCACCCGAATCCGCAGGGCCACCGCCTGCTGGCGCAGGCGCTGCACGACGCGATCCGCGCGTTGCCGGCGGAGTGCCTCGCGCCCTACGCCGCAACGGGAGCCCCGCGCGGCTGAGCTATTCTGCGCCTCCTTTTCGGAGGCCCGGTGGATCTCGATCGCCTTCCCGTCCTCGTTGGCGCCGCGCAGGTGACGCAGCGCGACGTCCCGCTCGACGAGGCGCTCTCCGCGCCCGACCTGCTCGAGCGGGTCTCGCGCGCCGCCTTCGAGGACGCGGGCGCCGGCGCGCGCGCGGCGGCCGGCCTCGATCTCGTCGGCATGGTGGCGATGATCGGCTGGCGCAACCTGAATCCGCCGCAGCTTCTCGCGGACCGCCTCGGCGCGAGCTCCGCGCGCGCGGTGCTGACCGCCGTCGGCGGCGAGATGCCGCTGCGCTTCGTCGACCACGTGGCGCGCGAGATCGCGGCGGGGCGCGTGCGCTCCGCGCTCGTGTGCGGCACGCACAACCTGCGCACCCTGCGGCGCGCGAGCGTCGCGGGTACGCGCGTCGCGTGGGACGAGTCGTCGCGCGGAATGCCCGAGCTCTACGGGGAGAACAAGGCCGGCACGAACGAGCAGGAGCTCGCCTACGGCCTCGACCGACCGTCCTCCGTGTACCCGATCTTCGAGAATGCGCTGCGCGCGCGGCGCGGGCTGGGTCTCGCGGCGCACCAGGCGCGCATGGGCGAGCTCATGAGCCGCTTCACGCAGGTGGCCGCCGGCAATCCGCACGCGTGGTTCCCCGTCGCGCGCGGCGCCGCGGAGCTGGCGCAGCCCTCCGCGTCCAATCGCATGGTCGCGTTCCCGTACACGAAGTACCTGAACGCCGTCATCGAGACGGATCAGGCGGCGGCGCTGTGGCTGACGTCGGCGGCAAACGCGCTCTCGCTCGGCGTGCCGAAGGACCGGCTCGTCCACGTCTGGGGCGGCGCCTCCGCGGTGGAGCGCGCCTGGTACGCGAGCGAGCGGCCGGACTTCGCGGCGTGCCCGGCGCTCGGCGCCACGGTGCGCGCGGCGCTCGCGCGCGCCGGCACCGACCTCGACGCCATCGGCCACTTCGACTTCTACAGCTGCTTCCCGGTCGCGGTGGAGATGGCGTGCGAGATGCTCGGGCTCGACGAGTCCGATCCGCGCGGCCTGACCGTGACCGGCGGGCTGCCCTACGCAGGCGGACCCGGCAACAACTACACCCTGCACTCGCTCGTCTCGATGGTGGAGCGGCTGCGCGCCGCGCCGGGCTCGCTCGGCCTGGTGACGGGCAACGGCTGGTATCTCACCAAGCACTCGGCGCTGGTGTGCTCGGCCACGGCGCCGGAGAAGCCCGGCGAGGACGCCTTGCCGGAGGCCGGGCCGGAGCGCGTGGCGCCGGTCGCCGTCGCCGAGGGCGCCGGCGTCCTCGAGACCTACACCGTGCTCTACGACCGCGAGGGCGCGCCCGCGCGCGGCATCGCCATCGGCCGGCTGGAAAGCGGCGAGCGCTTCCTGGCCAACACGGCGCTGGACCGCGACGCGCTCGGCGACTTCGCCGCGCGCGAGCAGGTCGGGCGGCGCGGGCGCGTCCGCCACGTGGACGGCCGCAACCTCTTCGAGCCCCTGTGACGTCATGCTGCTGCGGATCGACGGCGTCGCGCGCAGCCACGGCGCTCGCATGCTCTTCCGCGACGTCAGCCTCGAGGTGCGCGCGGGCGACCGCATCGGGCTGATCGGCCCGAACGGCGCCGGCAAGACCACCCTGCTGAAGATCGCGGCGGGCGAAGAACCGCCCGACGTGGGCCAGGTCACCGCCGTGAAGGGCGCGCGCGTCGCGCGCCTCCGGCAGGAGATCGACCCGTCTCGCGGCACGACGCTTCGCGCGGAGGTCGCCACCGCGCTCGCGCACCTCGACGCGCTCGAGCGCGAGATGCGCGCGCTCGAGGAGGAGATGGCGGGCGCCGGACGGCGCGGCGAAGAGGTGCCCGCGGCGCTCGGCGAGCGCTACGACCGCTGCCGCACGGCCTTCGAGGCGAGCGGCGGCTTCGAGCGCGAGGCCCGCGTGACCCGCACGCTCGCCGGCATCGGCTTCGCCGAGGAGGCGATGGACCGGCCGCTCTCGTCGTTCTCGGGCGGCTGGCTCGTGCGGGTCGAGCTGGCGAAGCTGCTGCTCTCCGCCCCCGACGTGCTGCTGCTCGACGAGCCGACCAACCACCTCGATCTGCCCTCGATCGCCTGGTTCGAGGAGACGCTCGCCGCGCACAAGGGCGGCGTCGTCGTGATCTCGCACGACCGCACCTTCCTGCGCCGCCACGCGACGCGCATCGCCGAGCTCGCGGACGCGCGCTGCCGCGTCTTCGACCTCGGCTACGACGCCTTCGTGGCGGGCGAGGCGCTGCGCCGCGAGCAGCTCGAGGCCGAGCGGGCGCAGCGCGAGCGCAAGGACGCCGAGACGAAGGCCTTCATCGAGCGCTTCCGCTACAAGGCGTCGAAGGCGCGCCAGGTGCAGTCGCGCATCAAGATGCTCGAGAGGAATGCGCCGCTCGAGCAGGCGCCGCGCGCGGCGCGCGCCATGCGCATGCGCATTCCCGAGCCGGCGCGCGCGGGCGAGCAGGTGCTGCGCCTCGAGGGCATCCACAAGCGCTACGGCGAGCGCGCCGTCTACGCGGGCGTCGACTTCGCGGTGCGACGCGGCGAGCGCGTGGCGCTCGTCGGTCCGAACGGCGCCGGCAAGTCGACGCTCCTGCGGATCGCCGCGGGCGTGCTCGCGCCGGATGCCGGCGAGCGCACGCCGGGCCACAACGTGACGGTCGCCTTCTACGCGCAGCATCAGCTCGACGTGCTCGACCCCGCGCGCAAGGTGCTCGAGGAGCTCGAGCGCGTGGCGACCCTCGACGACGTGCCGCGCCTGCGCGGCCACCTCGGCGCCTTCCTCTTCTCGGGCGACGACGTCGAGAAGAAGGTCGCCGTGCTCTCCGGCGGCGAGAAGGCGCGCCTCGCGCTGGCGAAGCTGCTCTTGCGGCCCTCCAACTTCCTGGTGCTCGACGAGCCGACGAACCACCTCGATCTCGCGGCCGTCGAGGTGCTGGAGGAGGCGCTGCGCGAGTACGCGGGCACGTTGCTGCTGATCTCGCACGACCGCGCCTTCCTCGACGCGATCGCCACGCGCATCGTCGAGGTGCGGGCCGGCGGCACGCTCGAGTCGTATCCGGGCACGTACTCCGACTACGCACGCCGCCAGCGCGGCGAGGCGCCCGCGGCCGCTGCGGCGGCCGCGTCCACGGACGCAGCGGCGCCCGCCGACGAGAAGACGACGCGCATCGCGGCGCGCGAGCGCGCGAAGGAGCAGACGCGCCGGCGTGAGCGCGCGGCGCGTCGCGCGGCCGCGCTGGAAGAGGAGATCGCGGAGCTGGAGGAGCGCCTCGAGCTGCTGACGGCGCAGCTCGCGAGCCCCGAGGTCTACCGCGACGGCGAGCTGGTGCGCGCGATCGAATCCGATCGCGGCGAGCTCCGCGAGGAGATCGCGCGGCTGTATCGCGAGTGGGAGCGCGAGGTCTCCGAGGCGGAGCCCCGCGCCTAGAACCGCTCGCTACTTCTTCGGCGCGGCGGGCTTGCCGCCGACCTTGGCCTGGAGGTTCTGCGGGTGGTCGAAGCCGAGCAGCTTGCTGCGGTCGAGAACGATCATCGCGATGTCTCCTCGAAAAGGTGTCGCGCAGCGTAGATCGGACTCCGGCGCCGGCGCCAGCGATTTCTGCACCCAGTTTCTGCATCAGGTGGGCGCGCGCGACCGGCGCAGGTAGCGACCCTGCCAGCTCTGGTGCCGTCGCAGTCGCGCGTCGCGCAGCTCGACCGGCGAACCCGGCAGCGGACCGGGGTCGAGCGCGCGCAGCGCCTCGCGGTGTTCCTCCCAGATGCGGGTGAGGCTCTCGCTGCGCTGAGGATCCGGGTGTGGAAGCCCTCGGCGCAGGGTCGGATTGGTGTTGATCTCGTAGATCTGGACGCGCCCGCGCACCAGGCCGAGATCGGCGCGGCCGTAGTCGATGCCCGCGATCTCGAAGGCGCGCAGCGCCGCCTCCGCATAGGGGTTCTCGCGCAGGATGCGCTGCTCGTCGGCGTAGAGCTCCGGCGTCCCGATGCCGACCTTGCCGTACTTCACCAGCCACTGGTCGTCGTGGACACAGGCCTGTGGCAGCAGGCGCGGGCCGATGCGGGAGACGGCGAGCTTGCGGAAGATCCCCGGCCGCGCCGGCTCGGCCGCGTACTCGAGGATCAGCAGGCTGCTCTCCGGGACGCCCTGCGCCTGCGCGGCCTCGACGGCGCGCGCGAGCGCCTCCGAGTCGGCGAGCAGTCCCGAGAGCGGCTCGCCGTGCCCCGCCGCGCGGCGCAGGAAGACCGGATAGCGGGCCGGCTTGCGCCCTTCGTCCACGCGGTAGACGTTGAAATCGTTGAGGCCGGCCTCGTGGAGGGCGCGCAGCAGGGCGAAGCGCGTGCGCACGCGCGCGGGGTCGTTCAGCACCGGCACGCCCGCCGCCGCGAGGCTCCGGTGGAGCAGCGCCGCGAGCTCGAGATCGAAGTCAGAGAGCCGGTCGTGATCGGTGAAGACGTAGACGGCGCGCGCGAGCCGGCGCTCGGCGAAGGCGCGGTCGTAGGAGAGCGTCTGGATGCGCGGCGCGCGCGCATCCCTGCGCATGTGCTTGAGCGTCTTCTCGTGCCCGGGTGTCACGAGGAAGCGGAGCATGCGGCGGTGTCCCCTCGATCTTGCGAGCGCGCCTGCGGCTGCATAGGTTCGCCCGGTCTTCGAGAAGGCGGATCATGCCATGGCGATCACGCAGGGCGACGCCTTCTTCGCGCCGTCGGAAGCGCGCGCCCGGCGCCTCGACGCGCACATGCGCGCGCGCCTGGCCGGGAGCGTGCGCTACCTGGCGTCGCAGGTCGGCGGCGCGCTCGAGGTCCCCGCCGACGCGCTGTCCGGGTTGCTCGGACGGCTCGACGCCGGACCCGTCAGCCCGCACGCCTTCGCCGCCTATGCCGACCTCGTGCTCGCGCTCGAAGCGGACGACGCGAGCGGGGCACAGCAACACCTGCTGGATCTGTTCGCGGCGCCGGCTGCCCCCGACGGGCCGCGCATCCTGGCGCTCGGGGATCCCGCGCGCGATCGCGATGCCGCGCGCTACCGGCGTCGCGTCGACAGCGATCCCGGGCAGCCGCTCGCGATCCTGCCGCCGCCGCCCGCGGTCGCAGTCGCGTGTCGCGCGCGGCTCGAGGCTGCGCTCGCGCGTCTCGACCGCGGCGACCCCGCGCTGGCGGGCGAGATCCGCGCGCTGCTCCGCGAGATCGTGCTGGCCGTCGGGTCGTCCGAACCCGATGCCTGGACCTTCGACGGCGCGTCGTCGTTCCTGCTCTGGGGCGCGGTCGTGCTGAACGCGGCGGAGGCGGCGAGCGTGCTCGCCACGATCCAGGCCGTCGCCCACGAGAGCGCGCACAACCTCCTCTTCGGACTCTCTGCCGACGGCCCGCTCGTCCTGAACGGCGACCTCGAGCGCTTCTCGTCGCCGCTGCGCGTGGATCCGCGCCCGCTCGACGGGATCTTCCACGCGACCTTCGTGACCGCGCGCATGCAGCAGGCGGTCGGCGCGCTGCGCGCGGCGGGCGCGCTGCTCCCCGAGGAGCGCGACGAGGCGGAGCACGCGCTCTCCGCGAACGCCGCGCTCTTCGCGCAGGGCCTCGCGACCCTGGATCGCCACGCGAAGCTGACGCCGCTCGGCGAGTCGGTGCTGGCGGGCGCCCGGGCCGTGATGGCGCGCGAGGCGTGGTAGCCTCGGCGCCAACGCATCGCACGGCCCATGTCCGAACCCGAAGAGCTGAAGCTCTACTTCGATTACAAGAGCCCCTTCGCGTATCTCGCGATGGAGCCGGCCCTCGAGCTGCCGTCGCGCTACGCGCTGCGCCTGCGCGCGTTGCCCTTCCTGCTCCGCATCAAGGGCAAGGGCGAGCGCAGCGTCTACTCGGAGTGGAAGGTCCGGTACTCGTATCTCGACGCGCGGCGCTTCGCGAACCGGCGCGGCGGCTTCACGATCAAGGGCCCGCCGAAGATCTACGACTCGCGGCCGGCGCTGATCGGCGCGCTCTTTGCGCAGCGCGAGGGCGGCTTCCGCACCTACTCGCTCGAGGTGTTCAAGCGCTTCTTCGAGCGCACGCTCGAGATCGACGAGCCCGAACAGATCGCGGCGCTGCTCGCGGAGCAGGGACACGATCCCGAGGCGTACGCGAAGTTCCTGGCGGGCGAGGGGCCCGACCTGCTCGAGAAGTGCATCGACGAGGGCCACGAGGACCAGGTCTTCGGCGTCCCGATCTTCGTCTTCCGCGGCGAGCTCTTCTGGGGCTACGACCGCATGCCGCTGCTCGAGGAGCGCCTGCGCGCGGCGGGTCTCGCGCGATGAACGGGCTCGCCGGCAGGGTCGCGGTGGTGACGGGCGCGGGGCGCGGCATCGGCCGCGGCGTCGCGCGCCGGCTGGCGCGCGAGGGCGCCGCGGTGGTGGTGGCCGAGCTCGACGCCGAGAGCGGCACGCGCTGCGCGCAGGAGCTGAAGGCCGAGGGCGGTCAGGCGCTCTTCCTGCGCACCGACGTCGGCAAGAAGGAGGACGTCCTCGCGATGGTCGAGCGCGCGGTCACCGTGCTCGGCAGCGTCGACGTGCTGGTGAACAACGCCTGGGGCGGCGGCACGACGGAGCGCCTCGAGAAGAAGACCGACGCGCTGATGGAGCACGGCTTCCGCATCGGGCTGATGAGCGCCTTCTGGGCCATGCAGGCCGCCTTCCCGCACATGCGCGCGAAGCGCTGGGGGCGCATCGTCAACGTCTGCTCGCTGAACGGCGTCAACGCGCACATGTATACGGCCGAGTACAACACGGCCAAGGAAGCGCTGCGCGCGCTGACCCGCACCGCCGCGCGCGAGTGGGCGCGCCACGGCATCTGCGCCAACGCGATCTGCCCCGCGGCGGTGTCGGTGCAGTACGAGGCCTTCCGCGCCGCCAACCCGGAGCTCGCCGCGCGCCTCACGGCGCAGAACCCGATGGGGCGCATGGGCGATCCCGAGCAGGACATCGCGCCGGTGGTGGCGTTCCTCGCCTCGGAGGACGCGCGCTACGTCACCGGCAACACGATCCACGCCGACGGGGGAGGGCACATCAACGGCGTCGCCTGGACGCCGGAGCTGCCCGACTAGCAAGCGAAGCGCGCAGCGAGGCGGAAGCCGAGCGAAGTCGAACAGTGGCCTCGAAGTGAATGGCGCCTCCGAGCGCCAGGACTGGAGACATCGAAATGATGATCGAGCACCTCGCAGCGGATACCAGCCCGGACAAGCTCGCGGAGGCGCTCGCGCGCGACGGCTGCGCGATCGTCGACCGCGTCGTGTCTGCGGCGGCCCGCGCGCGGCTCGAGCAGGAGCTGGCGCCCTGGGTCGCCGCCACGCAGCCCGGCCGCGACGACTTCGCGGGCCGGCGCACGCGCCGCACCGGCGGCCTGATCGCGCGTTCGCCCGCCTGCCGCGAGCTGGTCCTGCACCCGCTCGTGCAGGGCGCCGTGCAGCGCGTGCTCGCGCGCGCGACCAGCCACCAGCTCCATCTCACGCAGGTCATCTCGATCGGGCCGGGCGAGCCCGCGCAGCCGATCCACCGCGATCAGTGGGCCTTCGACTTCTTCCCGTTCCCGAACGGCTACGAGGTGCAGTGCAACACGATCTGGGCGCTGACCGACTTCACCGAGGAGAACGGCGCCACGCGCGTGATCCCCGGCAGCCATCTCTACGCCGACAAGCTCCAGCTCCACGAGCGCGACAGCCTGCCCGCCGAGATGGAGGCGGGCTCGGTGCTCCTCTACACCGGCGCGCTCTACCACGGCGCCGGCGCGAACCGCAGCGCGGCCACGCGCACGGGCATCAACCTGACCTACGCCGTCTCGTGGCTGCGCCAGGAGGAGAACCAGTACCTCTCGTGCCCGCCGGAGATCGCGCGCACCCTGCCGACGCCGCTGCTGCGCCTCATGGGCTACGCGCGCGGCGCCTACGCGCTCGGCTACGTGGACGACACGCGCGACCCCATCGAGGTGCTGCGGCCCGAGGCGGCGCAGGACGGCCTCGGTGCGCTGGAGCACGCGCAGGCCCAGTTGACGGGTCGCGCTTGACTTAGCGAGCCGGCTAACTGAAAATAATTAGCCGAACCGCTAAGGAGGGCCGACATGGCCGCGCAGTCCCCCGCCACCGTCATCTGCCACTACCGCGTGAAGTCCGGCAAGGAGCCCGACTTCACGGTCTTGCTGGAGCGCCACTGGCCGGCGCTGCGCCGACTGGGGCTCGTCACGGACGACCCCTCGCGCGTCTACCGCGGCAAGGACGAGCGCGGGCAGCCCATGTTCTGGGAGATCTTCGACTGGGCGTCCGAAGACGCCGCGGGCAAGGCGCACTCGCATCCCGAGATCGCCGCGATCTGGGAGCCGATGGATCTCCTCTGCGAGAGCCGCGACGGGCGGCCGAACATGGAGTTCCCGCACGTCGCGCGCGTCCGCTTCGCCTGGTGAAGCGTCGAGAGAAGGGCGCAACGCGCGCGCGCGACGGCCTCGCCGAGCTCGAGGCGCAGGACGCCGTCTTCGCGGCGCTCGCGCACGCCAGCCGGCGCCACATCCTGGTGGTGCTGCACGCGCGCGGCGATCGCGTGAAGGCGGGCGACATCGCGAGCCGCTTCGCCTGCTCCTGGCCGACGACGACGCGTCACCTGCGCGTGCTGGAGGACGCGGGGCTCGTGTCGGTCGAGCAGGAGGGGCGCGAGCGCTTCTACGTGCTCGAGCGCGAGCGCTTGCACGCGGTGGCGGGCGACTGGCTGGCGGGGTTTGGGTGAATTCTGTTTTCCGAACTTCGCTCGCCTGCGGCTCGCTGCGCGCGCCGCTTCGCGGCGCTTGCTAGAGCTTGTAGATCCGCCGCACGTTCTCGCCGAGCACCTTCTTGCGCGTCGCCGCCGAGAGCGGCGCCACGAAGCGCTCGAGCGAGCGCGCCCACGTGCCGGGGTGATCGGGGTGCGGGTAGTCGGTCGCCCACATGAAGCAGTCCGCGCCGACGGGATCGATGATGTAGGGCGCCGCCTTCTCGTCGGGATCGCCCGAGATGAAGCACTGGCGGCGAAAGTACTCGGAGGGCGGCATGCGCAAGGGCAGGCCCTTGGCCGAGATCGTCTCGTAGACGGCGTCCATGCGGTCGAGGAAGGATCCGATCCAGCCGCAGCCGACCTCGAGGACGCCGAGGCGCAGCGCGGGGAAGCGCTCCAGGGTGCCCATCGTGAAGAACGAGAGGAACGCCTGCTGCGAGCCCTGCTTGCCCATCACGTTGTAGAAGTACTCGCGCTCGCGGCCCATGAACTTGAAGCGCGCAGGGATCGCCCACGTCGGCTCGTAGGTCGGGTGGATCGCGAGCGGCACGTCGAGCAGGACGGCGGTGCGGAAGAGCACGTCGTGATCCGGGTGGCCGTGCGGCTTGCGCGTGTGCGTGAAGGGCGCGACCCAGCCGCCGCGACACCCATCGGCGACGGCGCGCCGCAGCTCCTGCGCGGCGGCCTCCGGATCGGCGAGCGTGAGGTGCGCGACGGGCACGAGCTTGCCGCCGGAATCGCGGCAGAAGTCCGCGATCCAGCGGTTGTAGGCGCGTTGATAGGCGATCGTCAGCTCCGGGTCCGTCACCTCGCACTCCCACAGCAGTCCGAGCGTCGGATACAGCACGGTGAGGTCGAGGTTCTCGCGCGCGAGCAGCGCGATGCGCTCCTTGGCGTCGCCGCCGCCGTAGGGGATGTGGTCCATGTAGCGGCGCTCGGGCCCGCGCTTCGCCTCCAGATCGCCCATGGCGCCGAGGAGTCCCAGCACGCCCTTCGTCGTGCGCTCCGAGGCGCGCCCGTCGAGCTCGAGATACTCGAGCCCTTCGTCGTCGGTGCGGATGCGGAGCGCGCGGTCGCGGTAGCGCTCCTCCAGGTACTCGCTCCAGAGCCAGGCCGGCTCGAGCACGTGGCCGTCGGCGTCGACGGTGCCGTCGTACGGGAAGCGGACGACTTCGTAGGGCATGGGGGCCTCCGAGGCTGCGGCCAGTGTACTCTCGTGCGCAGCAAAGGAGATCCGCCATGCCGGAGTTCTGCACGACGTCGCGCGAAGGGCACCTGCTCGTCGTCACCCTGAACCGTCCCGAGGTGATGAACTCGCTGCATCCGCCCGCGAACTTCGAGCTCGAGAAGATCTTCGACGATTTCGTCGCCGATCCCGAACTGTGGGTCGCGATCCTCACCGGCGCCGGCGAGCGCGCCTTCAGCGCGGGCAACGATCTCAAGTTCACCGCGAAGTCCGGCGGCAGGCTCGACATCAATCCGAAGGGCTTCGCCGGCATCACGTCGCGCTTCGACAACCCGAAGCCGCTGATCGCGGCGGTGAACGGCGTCGCCATGGGCGGCGGCTTCGAGATCGCGCTGGCGTGCGATCTCATCATCGCGTCGGAGAACGCGGTCTTCGCCCTGCCCGAGCCGCGCGTCGGGCTCGCCGCGCTCGCTGGCGGCATGCACCGGCTGCCGCGCGCGATCCCGCTGAAGCACGCGATGGGCATGCTGCTGACCGGGCGCCGCGTCTCGGCGCGCGAGGGCATGGCGCTCGGCTTCGTCAACGAGGTCGTGCCGCAGGCCGAGCTGATGAGCGCCGCGAAGCGCTGGGCCGCGCAGATCCTCGAGTGCGCGCCGCTCTCGGTGCGCGCCTCCAAGCAGTCGGCCTACGACGGCCTGGACCGCCCGCTCGAGGAGGCGATGTCCGCGCGCTACGACGAGGTGATCCGCATGGTGAAGAGCGAGGACTTCATCGAGGGTCCGCGCGCCTTCGCGGAGAAGCGCCCGCCGAACTGGAAGGCTCGATAAGGGCCCACGCCTCCGATGACGCGTCCCTGGACGACGCTCGAATGCGTCGCCACGCCGCGCGGCGAGCTGTGCCTGCGCCGCCGCGGCGCGTCCGACTTCCTGATCGCGCTCGACGGCCGCGTGATCATGACGAGCGCGGCGCACCGCTCCGAGAGCCTGCTCGCGGAGGCGGCCTGCGCGGAGCTCGGGCCGCGCAAACGGCCTCACGTGCTCGTGGCCGGTCTCGGCATGGGATACAGCCTGCGCGCCGCGCTCGACCGGCTGCCGCGCGGCGCGCGCGTCGACGTCTCCGAGCTCGAGGCCGCCGTCGTCGCCTGGTGCCGCGGTCCGCTCGCCGCGCTGACCGGCGACGCCCAGGGCGATCCGCGCGTGCGCGTGCGCAACGAAGACGTGTCCCACACGCTCGCGCGCGCGGCGCGGGGCGAGTCGCCGCGCTACGACGCGATCCTGCTCGATCTCTACGAGGGGCCCGGCGGCGACGACGATCCCGTCTTCGGCAGCCGGGGGCTCTCGACCTTGCGCGAGGCGCTCGCCGCCGAGGGCGTGCTCGCCGTCTGGTCGGAGCGGCCCGATCCGCGCTTCGAGAAGCGGCTCCGCAGCGCGGGCTTTCGCAGCCGGCGCGCGCAATCGCGCGGCGCGCTGCGGCACGCGGTCACCCTGGCGCGGCCCGCTTCGGTTCGCGCCGCCCGGACGTGCTAGACACCCGGGCCGTGAGCGAGGCTGCCCCGGGAGAGACCGCATCCTCCCCGCTGCCTCGCGGCGCGGATCGCACGCTCGCCTGCGCCCTCTTCTTCGTCTCGGGAGCGCTCGGGCTCGGCTACCAGCTCGTGTGGGTGCGCAAGGCGGCGCTCGTCGTCGGCGCCTCGCAGATCGCGCTCGCGACGGTGCTGACGAGCTTCTTCCTCGGCATGGCGCTCGGCAGCGCGGCGATCGGGCGCTGGCTGCGAAGTCCCTCGCGCTCGCCGCTCGCGCTCTACGGCGTGTTCGAGATCGGCATCGGCGTCTTCGCGCTCGCGTTCCCGCTGGCCTTCGCCGTGCTCGAGCACGCCTATGGCGCGCTCTACGACCTCGCGTCGGCGTCCGCGGCGGCGCTCTTCGCCTTGCGCTTCGCCTTGCTGTTCGTGCTCTTCCTGCCGCCGACCTTCCTGATGGGCGCGACCTTGCCGCTGCTCCTCGACGGCCTCGTCGCGCGCGATCGCGAGGTCGGCGCGTTCACGTCGCTCCTCTACGGGATCAACATCCTCGGCGCCGTCGCCGGCGTGCTCGCCACCAGCTACTTCGCGATCCCCGTGCTCGGCATGAACGGCAGCAGCCGCGTCGCCGCGCTCGCGAACCTGGCCGTCGGCGCGGCGGCGCTCGCGGCCTTCGGGCGCCGCGCGCCGCTGCACCGCGACGGCGAGGCGGCGCGCCCTTCGACTTCGCGCTTCTACCTCGTCGCGAGCTTCGTCTCGGGCCTGGCGGCGATCGGCTACCAGATCGCGTGGGCGCGCTGGTTCGCCTTGATCGCGACGGGCAACGTGCACGTCACCGCACTCCTCCTCGCGACCTATCTCGCCGCGCTCGCCGCCGGCAGCCTGCTCCTCTCGGCGCTGCTGCGGCGCGGGCTCTCCCCGCTGCGGGTGCTGGCCGCTGCGCAGCTCGCGGCGCCGCCCCTCGTCTTCGCCTGTCTCTGGGGCTGGCAGCTCGCCGCGCTCCGACACGAGATCGTGCCGCCGGTCGGCACCCTCGAGATCTCCTCGACCTGGCAGTTCGCCAGCGAGACGATCGACGACATCTTCGTGTCGCCGCTGCTCGAGATCGCAGCGGTGCTCTTCGCGCCGGTGGTGCTGCTCGGGATGGGACTTCCCGCGCTCGTCGCCGCCGCGACGGCGCACGCGCAGGGGCTGCGCGCCGTGTCGGCGCGCCTGCTCTTCTGGAACACGCTCGGCAGCAGCGCCGGCGGCTTCGCCGTCGGCTACGCGCTGATCCCGGCCTTCGGTCTCGCCGGCACCTTGCGCGCGCTGGCGGCGCTCTCGCTCGGGCTCGGCCTCGCGGCCGCGCTGCGCTTCCGGCGCGAGGCGGGCCGCGACGGACTGCCGCGCGCGGCGCTCGCCCTGGCGCTCGCGAGCGCCGCGGCGACGGCGTGGCTCGGGCGCGGCGATCCGGTCCGCCAGCTGACCGCCGCCGTCGCGTCGCGCGAGGGCCGCGTCGTCGAGATCGAGGAGGGCCCCGTCACGACGGCCAGCGTCTTCGCGAGCGGCGACCAGCTGACCCTCGCGACGGGCAGCGTGCGCCATGCCACCGCGACGCGCGGCGAGATCTCGCCGCAGGTCGTGCAGGGACACCTGCCCGCGCTCTTCTACCCGCGCGAGGGCGTGCCGAAGCGCGTGCTCGGCATCGCGCTCGGCTCGGGCCAGGCCTTCGGCGCGCTGCTCCAGCACCCGGTCGAGCAGATGGACGTGGTCGACATCTCGCCGGAGATCGTCGACCTCGCCGTCCGCCACTTCGCGCCGTTCAACTACGAGATCGGGCTCGACCCGCGCGTGACGATGCACCTCGACGACGGCCGCCACTTCGTCGATCGCGCGCCGGACGCGAGCTACGACGCCGTGCTGCTCGAGCCGTCTCCGCCGTCGCACGACGGCATGCACGCGCTCTACTCGCTGGAGTTCACCGAGAGCGTGCGCCGCGTGCTGCGCGACGACGGCGTCTTCATGCAGTGGCTGCCGCTCCAGTTCGTGACGCCGGAGGAGGCGCGCCGGATCATCGCCACCTTCGCGAGCGTCTTCCCGAACAACATGGCCTTCCGCACGAGCGCCACCGACGTGATGCTCCTCGGCTGGAAGACCGAAGCGATGCCGCGCTTCCCGCTCGAGCGGCTGGAGGAGCGCCTCGAGGTGCTGCGGCAGGAGCCGCACATGCGCGGGCGGCGGCGGCGCTGGTCGCCGGATGCGCAGCACGAGGCGTTCTCGCTGCTCGGCATGCTCTCGCTGGTGCTCTCGGGCCCGGAGGCGCTCGACAGCGTCGACGCGCCCCCGCTGCGCGACGACGTCCCGCTGCTGAGCTACGGCGGCCCCGACCGCTATCTCACGCGCCGCTACGAGGGCCCGACGCTCGCGAAGCTCACCTTCAACGCGCTGCCGCTCTCGCCCTACGCGAAGCTCCAGCGCTACTTCGGCGGTCCGCTCCCGCTCCCCGATCTCGAGGACGAGCGCGCGCACGTGCTCAGCAACTTCCGCTTCGCCTCGCCGATCGAGATCGCGATGGCCGAGGAGCGTTTCTACCGCGCGCAACCGGGCGGGCCCCGGGCGCGCCGCGCGCTCGCGCTGGCGGGCCTGCACGAGCAGAGCGGCGGCAAGACGGCGTCCCTGGCGTGGATCCGCGTGATGCTGAACGAGGCGCCGCTCCTCGATTCGGAGCCGGTCGACCAGTCGGTCCGCAATCTGGCGCGCCACCGCATCGAGCTCGAGAGCGAGCAGCTGCGCGCGTGGCTCGAAGGGCTCGGGCCGGAGCTGCGCGACACGCCGGTCGCGCTGGCCATGGCCGACGAGCTCGCGCAGCACGACGCGCGCGTGCAGGCGCGGCGCGCGAGCTACTGGTTCGAGTAGGATGGCGCGCGGAGGAAGTCCATGTCGCAGGATCATCCGGCGCGCATCGCCGGCGAGCGTTCGCGCTCCGCGGTCTCGCGCGGCGCGCGCGAGGAGTGGCTGGCGCTCTGGGCCGACGACGCGATCGTCGAGGATCCGATCGGCGTCTCGCCGCTCGATCCCACCGGCAAGGGCCACCGCGGCAAGGCGGCGATCGCCGCGTTCTGGGACAACGTGATCATGCGCGCGCCCGGTACGCGCGTCACGTTCGACTACCACACCCAGTACGCGGTCGGCGACGAGTGCGCCTGCGTCGGCAGCCTGACGAACCACTTCCCGAACGGCGCGACCTACACCGTCGAGGGCGTGTTCGTGTACCGCGTGAATCCGGACGGGAAGCTCGCGTCGCTGCGCACCTACTGGGAGCACCAGAAGGGCGTGTTCCGGCCGCCGGGCGGCGGCAAGTAGCCCCGGACCGAGGCGCCGCTCGCGCGCCGTGCTGCGGCTTTTTCTCCAGTTCCTGCCGCTCGCGCTCGCGTGCCTCGCGCTGAAGGCGCTGCGCGTGCGCGCGCTGATGGACGCGGGTCCGCTGGCGCTGCTCGACGCGCTCGCGCCCGACGCGGGCATCCTCGCGGCGCTGCTCGGGCTGGCGGGGCTCGCCTGCGCGCGCTGGCACGGCCGCGGCGCGCGCGCGGCGATCTCGCTGGCGCTCTCGCTCGCGCTGCTCGCGCTCTTCCTGCTCGAGGGCGTGGCGGTGACCTTCGCGCTCGAGACCGGCGGCGCGCTCGACCATCACCTCTTCGCCTTCGCCCTGCGCCAGCTGACCGCCGTGTGGCCGCTGATCCAGGCCGAGGTGCCGCTCTCGCAGCTCGCCTCGCTGGCCCTGCTCGCGGCGGCGCTCGTCGGCTGGCGCGCCTGGCTGATCGTGCGCCGCCCGCTCGGCGCGGTGCGCGCGCGCGCGGCGGCGGCCTGGCTCGTGGCCGGGGCTCTGCTCGCGCTCACCTTTCCCCTGCGCGTGCCGGACGCCGTCGCCGTGCCGATGCCCGTCGAGCTCGCGCTCGGCCCCGTGCGCAGGCCGGTGGAGATTGCGCCGCGGGATTCGCTGACGCAGCCGCTCTACGCGCGCGACGGACGCCTGGTGCTGCTGCCGGGAAAGCCCGCGTTCGAGAACGCCGTCGTGGTCGCGCTCGAGTCGACGAGCTGGTTCGCGACGAGCCTCGCCGAGGGCGCCCCCGACACCACGCCGTTCCTCGCCTCGCTGGCCGCGCGTGCGACCGTCTTCGAGCGCGCCTATGCCATCGTGCCGCACAGCTCGAAGGCGTTCGTCGCCATGAACTGCGGCATCGTGCCGTACCTGTTGATGGAGGTGCGCGAGAGCGGCGCGAACGGCGTGCCCGTGCGCTGCCTGCCGGACCTCCTGCGCGAGCAGGGCTTCCAGACGCTCTACTTCGGCTCGCACGTCGGCGGCTTCGAGCGCTGGCGCCGCCTCTCGCGCAACCTCGGCTTCGCCGTCACCTCGACGGCGGAGCAGCTCGACACGCGCAGCTTCCAGCCCGTCAACTACTTCTCCTACGAGGACGATGTGCTGCTCGCGCCGACGCGCGCGTGGCTGGCGCGCATGAAGGACTCGAAGCGCCGCCTCTACGCCTTCTATCTGACGAGCGCGGCGCACCACGATTACCGCCTGCCCGCGCGCGACTACACGCAGAAGTTCTCGGACGACGAGCGCTACGACCGCTACCTCAATGCCGTGCGCTACCAGGACCGCTTCCTCGAGCAGCTCGTCTCGCTCTACCGCGAGGCGGGCCTCGCGGAGCGCACGCTCTTCGTCATCGTCGGCGACCACGGCGAGGCCTTCGGCGAGCACGGGCGCAAGCTGCACGACCACGTGATCTACGAGGAGGGCCTGCGCGTGCCGCTCCTCTTCGTCGGTGAAGGGCTGCCGGCGGAGCGCCGCAGCGACCCGGTCTCGCAGCTCGACCTGATGCCGACCCTGCTGCGCCTGCTCGGCTTCCGGCTCGAGGGCGGCAGCCTGGACGGCATGGACGCGTTCGCGCGCGGACCGGACGACGTCGTGCACGCGTCGTGTTTCTACAGCGAGCGCTGCCTCGCGGAGATCGGCAAGCGGCGCAAGATCATCTCGCACTTCGCCCACCGCGCGCCCGAGGCCTTCGAGCTCGACGTCGATCCGCGCGAGCGCCGCGACGTCTTCGGCGCGGACCCCGGGGATGCGGAGGCGCTGCGCGCCCTGCACGCGTGGAAGGCGCAGCAGCTCGCGCGCTGGCACGCGTCGCAGCCTTAGCGAGGGGCGCCCGGCCGCACCTCGCCGGCGCGGCGCGCGCCCGGCGGGCCCGCGCCGACGGGCGGCAGCTCTGGATGCTTTCCGGGCCACCACGCGCGCTCGCGCAGCCAGTCGCCGAAGGAGCCGATGCCGGACGCGCCGGCCTCGAGCCACTCGAAGGGATCGCAGCCGTCGACGGGCCCGGTGCCGGTCAGGAAGACCTCGGGCTCGCCGCCGCAGCGCACGCCGGCCGGATGCCCCGGCGCCGCCACCACGCGGATCTCCTCGACGCCAGGAGGAAGCTGGAAGTCCTTCCAGCCACGGCGCCCGAGCGCGGGGGCGATGAACTCGCCGAAGATCGGCACCGCGGCGCGCGACGCGGACTGGTGCAGGCTCGCGCCGTCGTCGAAGCCGACCCAGACGCCGGCCACCAGGCCGGGCGTGAAGCCGACGAACCAGGCGTCGCGGAAGTCGTCCGTGGTGCCCGTCTTGCCGGCCAGCGGACCGTGGAAGCCGTACGCGCGTACGGACGCGCCCGTGCCGTGGTCGACCACGCCGCGCAGCGCGGACGTCAGCACGTGCACGACGGCGGGATCCGCCGCGTTCGTGCCGGTCGGCGGCTCCTCGAGGACGATGGCGCCTTCGGCGTCGCGCACGCCTGCCAGGCTGCGCAGGTCCGCGCGCCAGCCGCGCGCCGCCAGCACCGCGTAGGCGCGCGTCATCTCGAGGAGCGTCGTCTCCGACGTGCCGAGCACGAGGCTCGGCACCGCGCGCAGCGGGCTCTCGATGCCGAGCCGGCGCGCCGCGCGCACGATGCGCGTCGAGCCGATCTGCTGGCCGAGGCGCACCATCGGCACGTTGAGCGAGTCCTCGATGGCCTCGCGCAGGGTGACGGGGCCGCGGTAGCTCGCGTCGTAGTTGGCCGGCTGCCAGGGGCCCTGAGGCGTGTCGAGCGCGAACGGCTCGTCGTCGAGCAGGGTGGCGAGCGTGAAGCGCGGCGGCTGGCTGCCTTCGGGCGAGAGCGCGGCCAGCGCCGCGACCGGCTTGAAGAGGCTGCCCGGCTGGCGCCGCGCCTCGCGCACGTGATCGAACTGCGCCGAGCCGTAGTCGCGCCCGCCGACGAGCGCCAGGATCTCGCCGCTCTTCGGCTCGATCGCGACCATGCCCGCCTGGAGCGGCACGTCGGCGCGCCGCAGCTTCGGCGAGCGCTCCTCGACCCGCGCGACGCCCTCGACGACGGCCTTCTCCGCGAGGCGCTGGAGGCGCAGGTCGAGCGTGGTGTCGAAGCGCCAGCCGGAGCGCGAGAGCGCGACGCTCGGGAAGCGCTCGAGGGCCTCGCGCCGCACGCCGTCGACGAACCAGCGCGTCGACGTCGGCGGCGACCACGGATCGCGCACGCCGAGCGGCTCGGCGACGGCCGCGGCGAAGCGCGCGTCGTCGATGCGGCCCTGCTCGTGCATGCGGTCGAGCACCTCGTCGCGGCGCGCGCGCGCGAGCGCCGGATCGCGCCGCGGGTCGTAGAGGATGGGACCGCGCAGCATGCCGGCGAGCAGCGCGGCCTGTGAGAGGCGCAGGGATCCGGGGTCCGTGCCGAAGTAGTGT
The DNA here is from genome assembly GCA_036274295.1 of Myxococcota bacterium. Taxonomy (GTDB): domain Bacteria; phylum Myxococcota_A; class UBA9160; order UBA9160; family SMWR01; genus DASUFZ01. Next base: position 8,545 of record DASUFZ010000341.1, on the reverse strand, counting down.
CGCGACGCGGCGCCGACCCCGTGGATGGCGACGGCGCCGGCCTGCCCGAGGTAGACCTCGTTGCAGTAGGCCTCGAGGATCTCGCGCTTGTCGAGGCGCAGCTCCAGCAGCAGCGCGAGCGGCAGCTCCTGGAGCTTGCGCCACAGGGTGCGCTCGCGGCTCAGGTAGAGGTTCTTGGCGAGCTGCTGGGTGAGCGTGCTGCCGCCCTCGACGATGCGGCCCGCGCGCAGATTCGAGATGAGCGCGCCGACCGTGCGCCGCAGGTCGAAGCCGCCGTGCTCGAAGAAGCGCTGATCCTCGATCGCGAGCACCGCGTCGACGAGATCCTCGGAGAGCGCGTCGAGGCGCACCGGCTCGCGGTCGCGCGCATCGTCGTCGTCGTAGAAGGCGCCGAGCACGACGCCCTCGATGCGGCGCTCGCCGGCCGGCTCGCCCTGTGCGTCGCTGACCTCTGCGATCCGCGCGTCGTCGGAGATGCGCACGTGGAGCGTGCCGCCCGGCTGCTCGCCCTGGATGTCGACGAAGGGCCGCGTCGCGATGTAGAAGCGGCGCTCGTCGCGCGCGTACTCGCCGGGGCGCTCCGGGCGGCCGTCGACCTGCCTGTACCCCGCCCCCATCAGATGATCTTCGAGCGCGGCCGGGTCGAGCTGCGCGCCGACGCGGAGCGCGAGCGGACGCGCGTAGATGCGCGAGGGGCCCCGCGCGGCGGGGTCGAGGCCGCGGCTCGGCACCTCGAGCGCGAGCAGATGCACGAGCGCAGACGCCAGGATCGCGATTGCGAACAGGGCGGCAGCTGCCGAACCGAATAGGAGCCAGCGCTTCATGCCGGACTTCCATCTTACCGTCTGGCGCCGACGGGAATCGCACGACTTTCGCGAGGCCCGTTGCGGAGATGGCCGATCTGCGCGGGGCCGGCGGCAATCTGCCCCGTGGTGGACCCGAGCTGCACCGGAGCTGCCGGCGCGCTTCCTCCTTCGCGCTCCGAACCACAATCCGCAGCTCGCGGGATAAGCTGGCCGCGTCTTCACCCGAGAAGGAGACGCGCGTGCCGTTCGAGGACTTCGTCGTCTGCGACAGCGACATGCACATCTTCGAGCCGCCGGATCTCTGGCAGCGCTACATCGCGGAGGAGTTCCGGCACGCCGCGCCCGTCGGCATGACGGATCTGCGCCGCGACATCCGCGTGCGTCTCAAGTCGCAGGTGCTGCTGAAGGGCGGTCCGGTGCGCCCGCTGCGCGAGCGCGGGCGCAGCGGCATCGGCTGGCGCCCCGACCAGGACGAGGCGTACGCCAGCGCCGAGGCGCGCGGCTGGAACGTCGCGAGCCAGCTCGATGCGATGGACCGCGAGGGCGTCGACCTCGCGGTGCTCTTCCCGACGCGCGGCCTCTTCGTGCTCGCGCTCGACTCGACCGAGACGATCGGCTGCGACGGCCTCGAGCCCGAGTTCGCCGCCGCGATCGCGCGCGGATACAACGACTGGCTGCACGATTTCGCGAAGGAAGCGCCGGACCGGCTGTTCGGCGCCGGCATGGTCGCGCCGCACGACGTCGCCTCGGCCGTCGCCGAAGTGCGTCGCTGCGTCGACGAGCTCGGATTCAAGGCGATCTTCCTGGCGCCGGGCTGCGTCAACCGCCGCCCCTGGCACCACCGCGCCTACGATCCGCTCTGGGCGGAGATCGAGCGCGCCGGCGTCCCGATCGGCTTCCACGGCGGCGGCCGCACGTCGCTTGTGCCGGACTTCTCGCTCGGCGACATCTTCGGCGACCGGCTGATGCTCTGGCACACCTTCAACCAGCCGCTCGGCGTCATGGCCGCCGCGGTCTCGCTCTGCGGCGGCGGCGTGCTCGAGCGCTTCCCGCGCCTGAAGGTCGCGCTGCTGGAGGGCAACTGCTCCTGGGCGCCCTGGCTGATGCACCGCCTCGACGAGCACTACGAGTGGACGGGCTGGTACGAGGCGCGCGACCTCTCGAGGAAGCCTTCCGAATACTTCCGCACGAACTGCTGGGTCTCCGTGGAGGCGGACGAGGAGACGGCCAAGGCCTACCTCGACTGGTTCGGCGACGACAACCTGGTCTTCTCGACCGACTTCCCGCACGGCGACTCGCAGTTCCCGCACGCGGTCGAGACCTTTCGCAAGCTGCCGTTCTCGGAGACGACGCAGCGGAAGATCGTCGGCGACAACTGGAGCCGGCTCTACGACATCCCGCTCGCGCGCCGGCGGAAGTAACTAACTTCGCTGGCCCTCGGGCCACAGCGCCGCGACGAGGTTCGGGTCGGGGCTCTCGACGCGCAGCCGCGTGAGCCGCGTGCTGGCGATGCGCCAGCGGCCGTCGGCGTCGCGCCGGTAGGTCTCGTGGTAGTGGCCCCAGCCGTCCACCACGAAGCCCGGACCGCGCAGCTGGTCGAACATGGCCCAGATGCCCGATGCGGTGTCGGGCCCCGTGAAGGTGATCTCCGGCATGTGGCCGTGGTGCGTGGTGACCACGTGCTCGATGTGGCCGCGCACGTACGGCACGATCTCGCGCCGCCCGCGCACCGTCGGCGCTCCCGGCGGGCCCGAATCCATCGTGCAGTCCTCGCAGAAGACGTCGCCCCAGGCGTCCCACTGCTTCGTGTCCATCAGGCGGAAGTACCGCGCCTTGAGCTGCTTGATCTCCTCGAGGTCCGCGAGCCGGCTCGCATCCATGGCATGACTCCTGTGCGGGGGCCCACGGTACCCGTTGGGGTCAAGCGATGCCTCCGGACGGCCGATGCGCCCGTGCGGGGGCGAAGTGCATGCAGAACATGCTGGGGCTCTACGCGTCGATCGGCGTCTTCGCGGGCGTCGTGCAGCTCGCGTATCTCGCGGTCGCGTTCGGCGTCGGCGGGCTGCTCTACGCGCGCGGCCGCCGCTCCGGCGAGTGGACGCAGTGGCTGCTCGGCCTGCACCTCATCCTCTCGATGGGCATCGGCTACCTGCTGACGTGCATCGGCACCGTCTCGGTGGAGTACGGCGCCGGGCTGCCGCGGATCGCGCTCTTCCTGATTCTCGGCATCGGCTACGCGGCGTCGTGCTCCGGCCTGACGACGACGCTCCACTTCACGCGTCGCGTCTTCCGGCCCGGCCGCGGGCTGCCGTTCGCGTACGCCACGGCGTCGGGCGCCGCGCTCTGGATGGGCTGGCTCGCGTTGGTGGTGACGGGTGACGTCGCGCGCGGTCGCTTCGACGGCGGCTGGTACTGGGTGATGACGGGCGGGATGCTCGCCTGCAACGTCTGGGTCGCCTTCGAGCCGCTGAGCTACTACGCGCAGCTCCGGCGCCGCGTGCTGCTAGGCCTGTCCGAGCCGGTCGTCGCGGATCGCATGCTGCTCTGGGGGATCGGCTCCGTCGCGCGCGCCGTGCTGGTCGTGGTGGGTCCCCTCTCGAGCCGCTATCTCGCGACGCTCTCGGAGGCGGAGCGGATCTCGCACGGCGCGATCGTGCTGATGATCTCCTCGCTCCTCGGACTCGTGACGGCCGGCACCTACTGGCTGGCCTTCCAGCCGCCGCGCGCGTACCTGCGCTGGGTCGAGCAGCGGGCCGCGCGCCGTCGCGCCGCCTGAGGTTTCTTCCAACGCGCTTTTCTTTTCTTCACGACGCCTACGCAGAGCGGCGTTCCTCCGGGGAGCGTCGCCCTCCGACGGTGCGAGTCGTGCGTCGCGCGAACCCGCGTGCTACGTCGAGAGCATGTCGGTTGCACTCTCGCGAGAGCCAGGCCGACCGCGGTCGAGCCTCCTGGCGCACTTCGCCTTGCGCCGCCTGCTCGACGCCGTCGGACGGCCTCCGGTCGCCTTCGTGCTGTGGGACGGTGCGGAAATCGGCGGGGACGGCGCTTCGGCGCGCGTCCATCTGCGCGACTCCGGCGCGCTCTGGCGGCTGCTGCGCAACCCGAGCCTCGGCTTCGGCGAGATGTACGCCGACGCGCGGCTCGACGTCGAGGGCGATCTCGCGCACGTGATCGAGCTCGTCTTCCGCGCGTCCTACAACGCGCCGGGCCCCGCACGCTACGTGCTCGATCACCTCGGCTCGCGCGGCAGGCGCAACACGCCGCGGCGTTCGCGCGCCAACGTCCATCACCACTACGACCTCGGCAACGACTTCTACGCGCGCTGGCTCGACGCGGATCTCGTCTACACGTGCGCGTACTTCGAGGATCCGCGCCTCTCGCTCGAGGAGGCGCAGCGCGCGAAGCTCGACCACGTGTGCCGCAAGCTGCGCCTGCGCCCCGGCGAGCGCGTGCTGGAGGCGGGCTGCGGCTGGGGCGCGCTCGCGCTGCACATGGCCGAGCACTACGGCGTCCTGGTGCAGGCGTTCAACGTGTCGTCCGAGCAGATCCGCTTCGCGCGCGAGGCGGCGCTGCGGCGCGGGCTGCGCAGCCGCGTCGAGTTCATCGAGGACGACTACCGCAGCGCGCAGGGCCGCTTCGACGCCTTCGTCTCCGTCGGCATGCTCGAGCACGTCGGCCCGAGCCACTACGCCGACCTCGGACGCCTGATCGACGCGCGTCTCGAGCCCGACGGGCGCGGGCTCCTCCACTTCATCGGCCATGCGCGGCCGTGGCGCATGAATCCGTGGATCGAGCGCACGATCTTCCCGGGCGCCTACATCCCCGCGCTCACCGAGGTGCTGCCGCTGATCGAGCAGAGCGGGCTCGTGGTGTCGGACCTCGAGAACCTGCGCCGTCACTACGCGCTGACGCTCGAGCACTGGCTCGCGCGCTTCGAGAAGCAGGTGCCGTGGGTGGAGTCGCACTACGACGCGCGCTTCGCGCGCACGTGGCGCCTCTACCTGGCGTCGTCGATCGCGGCCTTCCGTACCGGCTCGTGCCAGCTCTTCCAGCTCCTCTTCGAGCGCAGCGACGGGACGGCGCTCCCGTTGACCCGCGCGGATCTCTACGCCGGGCACTGACGTGGAGCGCTTCGACGTCCTCGTCGTGGGAGGCGGGCCGGCGGGCTCGAGCTGCGCCCGCGAGCTCGCGCGCGCCGGCTTCGACGTGGCCGTGCTCGACAAGGCGCGCTTCCCGCGCGACAAGGTCTGCGCGGGCTGGATCACGCCGCCGGTGCTGCGCGCGCTCGACGTGCTGCCCGAGGACTATGCCAAGAACGGCCGCGTGCTCCAGCCGATCCGCGGCTTCGCGGTGGCGAGGCGCGGCGAGGCCGGGTCGGCGGCCGATTGCGGCGCCGTCATCAGCTACGGCATCCGGCGCTGCGAGCTCGATGCGTTCCTGCTCGAGCGCAGCGGCGCCGCGCTGCGCCTCGGGCAGCCGCTCGAATCCTTGCGCCGCGAGGACGAGGACTGGATCGCCAATGATTCGATCCGCACGCGCTGGCTCGTCGGCGCGGGGGGCCACTTCTGCCCGGTGGCGCGCGAGCTCGGCGCGCGGCCGGGGCGCGACGAGCCCACCACGGTCGTCGCGCGCGAGATCGAGTTCGAGATGACGCCGGAGCAGCAGGCGCGCTGCCCCGTGCGCGGCGATCTGCCGGCGCTCTACTTCGAGCGCGACCTGCGCGGCTACGGCTGGGTCGTGCGCAAGGGCGACTGGCTCAACGTCGGGCTCGGCCGCCAGGACGGGCACGGCTTCCCCGCGCACGTCGCAGGCTTCGCGGCGTGGCTCGAGCGAGAGGGCCTGGTGCCGCCGGGCCTGCCGCAGCGCTGGCGCGGCCACGCGTACCTGCTGCACGGCGAGGCGCCGCGACCGCTCTCGGCGCCGGGCGTGCTGCTCTGCGGCGACGCCGCGGGCCTCGCGTACCCGCGCAGCGGCGAGGGCATCCGACCCGCGGTGGAGTCGGGCCTGCTCGCCGCGCGCGCCCTCGCACGCGCGCTCCGCCGCCGCGGCGAGACCGCGGAGCGGATCTACGCGCGTGCGCTGGAGTCGCGCTTCGGGCCGCGGCGGGCGCACGGGGGCGCCGCCGCTGCGCTCAGCGGCTGGCTGCCCGCGCGGGCTCGGGCTCGGGTCGCGGCGCGTTGCCTCGCGTCGGCGTGGTTCGCACGGCGCGTCGTCGTGGAGCGCTGGTTCCTGCACCGGGAAGTGCCGGCACTCGCGGCCGGCTGAACGCCGGCGCGACCGTCGCTTCCGCGGCAGGAGCCGACGCCGCCACCCGGGCCGGCTGCGGCTCGTCGCCGCTCGGCACCAGCTCGAACGCGACGCCGAGGCGCCGGATCGCGCCGCGCTCGCGCAGGCGCGCGAGCGCGCGGTGCTCGAGCTGCCGGACCCGCTCGCGCGAGAGGCCCATCTGCTGGCCGATCTCCTCGAGCGTGGGCGGCTCACCGCCCTCCATCCCGAAGCGCGCCTCGAGAATGGCCCGCTCGCGGGGCGACAGGCTCTCGAGCTCGCGCTCGAGGGCGCCGCGCAGGAAGCGCGCGTCGTGCGTCTCGGCGGGATCCTCCACCTCGGAATCCGAGAGGGCGTCCTCGAGGCGCAGATCGTCCGTTCCGGGGAGCGGCGTCTCCAGCGAGCCGACCGGGAGCGAGCTGCTGCGCGCGAGATCCACCATCTCCTCGGGGACCTCGAGCGCCTCGGCCAGCTCCGGCGAGCCGGGCGCGCGGCCGAGCCGCTGGCGCAGGCGCGCCTCCACCCTGCGCATCCGGAGCTGGAGCTCGTAGATGTGCGAGGGCACGCGCACCGTGCGCGACGTGCTCTGGATCGCGCGCACCAGGGCCTGCTCGATCCACCAGACGGCGTAGGTCGAGAACTTGAAGCCGCGCTGGTGCTCGAACTTCTCCACCGCGCGCATGAGGCCGAGGTTGCCCTCCTGGATCAGGTCCACGTAGGGCACGCCCATGTTGCGGTAGCGCTTGGCCTGGGTGACCACGAGGCGCAGGTTGTGACGCATGAAGGTGTTCTTCAGCTCGTCGCGCTGCACCAGCGCGCGCTCCGCCTGGGCGAGGGCCTGGCGGGCGGCCGGGCTCGTGATGCCGAGCCGCCGCCGCTCCGCGCGGCTCTCCGGCGTCTGCGCATCGCGAACCGCGCACAGCTCCTTCTGCACCTCGATCAGCACCGGCAGGGCGACGTCGGCGCGGGTCAGCGCGTCGGCGATCTCCTTCTCCACCTTCGCGATGGCCTTGCGCGCGCGCTCGCTCTTGCGGGCCGCGAGCTCGCTGCGGGTCGCCAGCAGCTTCTCCACCTCGGTCAGACGCGCGTCGAGGGCTTTGCCGGCCGTGGCGGTGCCATCGTCGCGGTAGCGAGCCGAGAGGGCGGCCGTCACGCGCCCGGCGCGCTGCCGCTCGTGCCAGCGAGCGATCACGCCCTCCGCGACGGCCGGCAGCGACGCCACCGCCTCGCGGAAGCTGGCCTCCTCCGCCTCCAGGCCCCTGGCGAGCTCGTAGGTCTCCTCGCGCGAGAGCACGCGGATGTGGCGGATCGAGCGGATGTAGTGATCGAGGCTGCTCGTGGCGAGCGAGCGCTCGCTCTCGTCGTCGCCGGTCGGCTTGACGTGAGTGACGCGCTGGGGCTTGGCGGTCCGAATGCGCGCCGGCTCCTTGCCTGCGCGCGACTTGCCGGTGCGAGCGGTGGTCTCGGGAGGGGCCGAGATGGGCTCGCGCACGGAAACGGTCGAGATGTCGCGGTCGAGATCGGTCATGGTGTGAACGACTTGCACCTTCTAGCGTGTGCCCCGCGGGGTTCATCGCGAGGTCGGGTGACTGGTCTTATGACTCCCAATACGGAAGGCGGGTTCCCTTAGTCGCGGCACCCCTGCTTGTAAAGGGCATGCGCCAGATCACAAATGCGCCGGACGAGCTGTGGAGGCGTCTCGAGCGTCAGCTCGCCGCTGACCGCATCGCGTCGCTGCTGACGCTATGTCAGGACATCGATGCCGCCGGCGGGCGCGGACTCCTCACAGGAGGATGTGTCCGAGACGTAGCCCTCGGGTACGTGCCCCGCGACCTCGATCTGGAGGTTTTGGGGGTCGCGCCCGACCGCTTGCGCGCGCTCGCGACCGCCCGCTACCGGGTCGACGTCGTGGGCCGCCACTTTCCGGTGCTGCGCCTCGGCGCGCTCGGGCTCGATGTGGCGGTGCCGCGGCGGCGCGGCGCCGCCGGCGCGGATTTCGACGCCGGCGCCGATCCGCACGCCACGCCCGCGGAGGCCGCCGCGCGCCGCGACTTCACGATCGATGCGATCGCGCTGGATCCGCTGCGCCACGAGATCGTCGACCCGTGCGGCGGCCTCGCCGACCTCGCCGCCGGACGGCTGCGCCACGTCTCGGAGCGCTTCGACGAGGATCCCGTGCGCGTGCTGCGCGGCATGCAGCTATTGGCGCGCTTCGAGCTCGAGCCCGCGCCGGAGACGCTGGAGCGCTGCCGCACGCTCTCGCCGGCCGGTCTGCCGCGCGAGCGCATCTTCGGCGAGTGGCGCCGCCTGCTGCTCGAGGGCGTGCGGCCCTCGCGCGGGCTCCACTTCCTGCGCGACACCGGCTGGCTCGCGCACTCTCCCGAGCTGGAGGCGCTGGTCGGCTGCCGGCAGGATCCCGTCTGGCATCCGGAGGGCGACGTCTGGATCCATACGCTCCACGCGCTCGACGCCTT